>NZ_CP048265.1:0-312178 GCF_019469205.1 Gilliamella sp. ESL0405
TGTCACAGAGTTATCCACAAAAATTAAGTTTGATCGCTTGTTTTTTGTCCGGTTTTCTTGCAATTTTTCTTCTTGAATAAGAACAATAATAAATAACATAACTCTATTTGATAGCATTACATATTATAAATGCGTGTATAAAATAAGTTAGTCTGACGGTAAAAGTGTAATTGAAACAGATAATGAAAAAGTAGTGATCAAAAAATTCATTTATTCAATAAACGCTATTTCAAAAAACCATTAAGATCTCAGGCAATATACAATCAAGCTGATCCTTTTTGGGCTGGCGTTATCGAAGTAATCTAAATCTAAAATAATGCGAAAAATTCTGTGTGAAATTGCTCAAAGCCAATAGGAATCATTACAAGATATTGCAATAAAGAATAAATATGCTAAGTTGCCTATAAAGGCAATATCAGATTTACTTTAAGTTGCTGTAAATGATTATCTTTAATAAAGCACAATAGATGTTAATAAGATTAATTCACAAGTGTTAGGAATTTATATGAAAAAGATACTAATATTAATTACTGTCATGTTTTTATTCGGATGTAATGAGAAGACCTATACTGTAGAAGACTTCAAAAATAACAAAGAACTACTTGATGAGTACCGTAAAAAATGTATCAACGGTGAAATTTATGGTGATAGCTTAAATTGTCAAAACTCGCACAAAGCCCTAATTTTACTTAACAGACCAACTAATACTGGAAAATGGACTGATTAATTTAAGATTATGACATTTAAGCGCATAAAAATCACACATGTGGCTTTTAAAGTTCTATCTGTGATAAGTCTATAGCGTTAATTTGCTCTTTATTTATTATAAACTTATCATCTTGTATTATAATTCTCTCTCCTTTTTATATGAAAGTGATTGATTTTTATAAAAGCAAATTTATACTTATCATGTATGTATTTTTATTGTGAGGTTACTTTATTACTCTTTCACAGTTACCTTTACCTTTTTCATCACCTAATAATGAAACCTTTGATAGTTTTTATGTAGGTGATAATCAATTATTGCTTGAATCATTACAAACCTTATTTGATAAGGAAGGTTTTAGTGTCTTTTATTTATGGTCGGCTAGCGCTGCTGGTCGGACGCATTTATTACATGCAGCAAGTCAAAATAAATTAGCGAGTTATATTCCTTTAAAACAGTATTATCACCTTGTTCCCGAAATTTTACAGGGGTTAGATAATTATGATTTAGTCTGTCTAGATGATATTGATGCTATTGCCGGACATCGTCATTGGGAAGAGGCTATTTTCGATCTATTTAATCGTTTAACCGAAAAAAATATTAGTAAGTTGTTAATTACCGCCAGTGCACCGCCAAGACAGATCGCTTTTACGCTACCGGATTTAGTTTCCAGATTGACATGGGGGCAAGTTTATCAATTAAAACAACTTAGTGATGATGATAAACTTAAAGCACTGCAATTAAGAGCACAGTTAAGTGGTTTTGAATTATCAACCGAAGTGGGTTTATTCTTATTAAAACGTGTTAATCGTGATATGCGAACACTATTTTCTTTACTGGAAAAGTTTGAGGTAGCAACGTTAGCTCAACAACGTAAATTAACCATTCCTTTTATTAAACATATTTTGGATTTGTAAAATGAGTAAAAAACCTGAAGCTATCGTTTTTTTTGATTTAGATGGCACATTATTTAACAGTCAAGTTGATGTATTACCTAGCTCTTATCAAGCCATAGAAAAGTTAAAGCAAAATAATATTATACCAATGCTCGCAACGGGCCGTACTCCTTGTGAGGTGGCTAATTTAATGCGAACAACACATATCAATTCGATTGTTGGTATGAATGGGCAAGTTGTGGTCTATCAAGGGGAAGTTGTTTACACCAATAACATAGATAAAAATGTTATAACCCGTATTTATGAATTTTCACAGCAGCAAATGAATATTCCTTTAGCATTTTATAATTATAAAACGATGAGGGTTTCGGAAAATAGCCAGCCTGCGAACACTTTTTACCACTATTTAAAACAAGAAGTGCCACCAGTTGATGATCAGATCTATTTAAAAGAACCTATTCAAATGCTATTGCTACTTTGTGAGCAGGGCGAAGCTAATTATCGTGATGTTTTCCCGGAGTTAACCTTTATTCGTAATACCCCTTATTGTGTTGATGTCTTTAATCACGGTGGCTCAAAAGGAAATGGTATTAATGAGCTGTTAAAAACCAAAGGATTTACTGATGTGCCCACTTACGCTTTTGGTGATGGTATGAATGACTTTGAAATGTTTTTAACTGTTGATCATCCTATTGCAATGGGTAATGCGGTCGATGATTTGAAAGCGCAAGCTGAATATATTACCGATACCAATGATAATGATGGCATTGCTAAAGCGTTGCAAAAATTTGGGTTAATCTAATCAATAGCTATAAAAAATCATCTAATATAAACAATTAGATGATTTTTTAGTTGCGTTTTTATTTGTGCTTAATGATGTTTGAAACCAACATTATTATTACCAAAACAGTTGTCGTAATCATATCCGGTTAACTCTTTGACTAATTGTCTTATTTCCGGTGTAGCATCTTGTTTTTTACCACCATTTTTAAGTCTATCAAGTTCTTGAATAATCTGGGCGTGGGTGCCTTTATCCAATTTCATTCGATAAGTGAAGATAATACCTAAAATCGCCATGCCGCATACCCCAAATATCATCACCATATTAATAGCAGTAACGGCGCTTTCTGGTTGTACGGTGTTGACGCCTGAGACAAATCCGGAAAACTTCAAAACAAGCCCAAGAATAAAGACAATGGTTGCACGCATTAATTTACCGGCCATTGTCATCGCCCCTGCATAAATACCTTCACGACGTCTTCCGGTAAGGACTTCGTCGATATCAGCTAAAAACGTATACACACTCCAAGGAATATAGTAAACACCGCCGGTACCTAATCCAAACCAAATTGTAATGCCAATGACGATCCAAGTTACATGTGGCATATTTAGATAATAGATACCAATATAGCCAATTACCGATGAGATAACGATCAATATGGCGATAACAAACGGTCTTTTAAATCCACGTTTTACGCACCATGCCATAAAAAATGCGGTTGAAATTAATTGACAGATACTACTTAGACTATTCATTTCTGATACAAATGTTTTCGGTTGTCCTAAGTTAAAAACCACAAAGTAGGTAAATGTTGCAGCAAATAGCCATTCAGCGCCAAAACCAAATAAATACATACCTAAATGATTTCGGAAGGTTTTTAAACGGAATGTTGAAAACACATCAGAAAATAATTTTACAATACTTTCCCAAAGACCGGATGTGGTTTCATCTTCAATTTCATCGGCTGGTTTTTCCCAACTATTGGCATAAAGCATAATCAGCGCAATAGCCATGATAGTTGCATAAGTGATACCGGTAAGTAAGAATGGTAATGGTGAATCTTTGCCTTTAAATAGATAGAAAAATACCCCCGGGATTGCCGCAGCTAAGAAGTTAGCAACTTTACCAAACATCGCTTTAGAACCTGCCAGATAAGTTCTTTGATCGAAGTTTTTAGTCATCTCTACCGGTAAGGTATTATATGGAATCATAATCATGGTATAGATGAATTCAAATAGAATATAGGTGGTTAAGTAGTACCAAAAATTCATGCCATCAATCCATAATAATGGATAAATAATCATGCAAGGAATGGCTAACAAAATAAAAAATCGACGGCGACCAAAGCGACGTCCTAATTTAGTATGATTAAAATTATCCGTGATAAATCCCATTAAAGGATTTAAGATAACATCTAAATAGGTCGCTATTGAAAATATTAACGTTGCTTGAAAAGCCGAAAGGCCACAGAAGGTTGTATAAAAGTAAAGTAGCCAAGCCGCACTAATCGCCAGCGCTCCACTTCCTATCAAGTTACCACTCCCATACGAAAATCGAGTTAGTGTGGTTATCTTTTTTTGATTGTCAGCCATAAATCTCTTTCCTTTAATAATGAAATGCTGTTTTAAAAATATTATCTAAAGAATACTAAATTTATTGAAATTTACTTTAAATTTTTTTAAGAAATGTGATATGGGTAACAATTTATTTGTTTTTTAAAGATTAATTTATCGTGACAAGTAAAAATAAAATGATAACTATCATATAGTTGAAAAAAATTTATCACTGTTTATCTAAACTGTGATCTTATTAACAGAAAAATAGATCAAAAACATAAAAAATATAAAACAGTATTTCAAAAATAAGAATTAGGGATAAGGTGACAGTGATGCGTCATATAAAATTAAAAAAAATTTCTTTAATGGTGTTTATTTCGACATTTTCGGCATATGCATTTGCCGGCTCAGGCCAAACGACTTTTCAATATGAGCATAATTGGAAATCGATGGATCGAATTCATGCTGATACTTTGAAGTTAATTCATAAAACAGATGATAATTGGCAATTTGAATTTAAGTTTGGTGTAACCGAAGGTGGCGGAAATAAACGCGATACTTTATATGATGATATGTATGGTGGATCTGGTGGGGTCGTTATTCAAAAAGCATTTAATCTTCCTAATGGCTTTGGATCGTTAATTCCAGCATTAGAATTAGGCTTTGGTAAAGATTTAACGCTTTATCAACCAGGTTTAAAGTACAGTTATAAATTTAATAGTGACTGGTCAAGTAGCTTACGTTATCGCTATGAATGGAAAAAAATATCTCAATCAGAGCGCTATAAAACGGCCAAAATTGCCGGTAATCGGATCAAATATCTTGCAAGCAGTAATACCGGAAGGCACCGTTTAGATTGGGCGTTAAACTATTCAGGATTAAAACGACTTAATCTTGCCTATACCTTTAATTATTATATCGGTGATTTTACCAATGACTCTTATAAAGTGGTAAATAACAAGCTGGTTAAAAATAAATATAAAGCTTATAACAACAAAAAAACTGATTATGAGCAAGAATTTAAAATAACGTATAACTACTCAAAACTATTTCGCCCCTATTTTTCGATTTCCGATGTTTCTAAAAATAAAACAACAGATACCAGACAGGCTAAATTTAAAGTTGGCTTCAACTACAATTTTGGGCAATCAAATAGCGCTGCGCCTAATTTTGCTTATAAAACCTTTTTCAAATATATGCATAATTATGGGCTAAATTCCCACTACCATAGCGATAATTTTGGCTTGCATCTCGACTTTGCTAACAAAGGTTATTTAGGCATCGGAATTAGTACTTATAATCAAATGAAAAACAAAATGTTTTTCGAAAATTTAGTTTCCAGTCATTATCAAATGTATGGCGGTTACCATTTCTACCTTGCTGATAATTGGGTGTTGACCCCGAATATGGAAGTAAGATTCTATTCAGGCGGCGGCTATAAAGCGAAAAATAAAGAAAATATTCCACATTATCAATTAGGTGATGTGAGTGACTCACAACGTCCGGGAATGCGATATGCACCAGCATTGAAACTAACTTGGTTAGCAACTGACGATCTTTCATTGTATGGTCAGTATCGATTTGAATATCGCAAGGTTTCGCGTAGTAAGCGTGAAGATAGTGTTCAAGGCTATGTTAATAACCGTTCGCGTAATCGTTTTGATATTGGCGCCAATTATGCTTTATCAACTGATTGGAATATTGGATACCGATTTGCTTATTTTAGAGCTAACTATGTATTACAAAATGATAAAAAGCATGACTACCAACAAGAAATAGATATCAATTGGCAAGCCACAAAAGATTGGCAAATTAATTTTGCAGCAGAAGATGTTGCGAAAAAAGTTCACTCTGATGCAAGGGAAACCAAATTGGGATTGGGATTAAGTTACCTATTTTAATTTTGCTTTGAGCGATCCAAATCATAGTAAAACTTATTTTGGGGTGAAAATATGATAAAAAAATCAATTTTAGGCTTTTCAATGCTGGCTTTGCTGGCCACTGAGACCAATGCCAGCACCTTATTACAAGGTCATGTTTATGTGAATAAACCGATTGCTAATACTGTAGTGACCATTCGTGATGCCAATAATAAAACCTTGAAAGTGACAACCGATGATCAAGGATTTTATCAACAAGATGTTTCACAATTATCAGCCCCATTGGTGCTATTTGCTGATAACAATTTATTGAATCGAGCTGTGCAAAAGGGCGTTTGTGCCGGCAACTGTATTGTTGCAATGGTGAGTTCATTACAACAAGATCAGGTTAACACTGCCAATATTAATCCATTAACCGACTATTTTGTTAGCGAAGTAGCGAAGCAAATTTCGCTTGTTGGTCCTGAGCAACTGATTGAACAAAGCGTTATATCGCCAATAAGTGACGATATTTTAACTAAAGCAGAAGAACAATTACATACGCTTTTTGATCAGGGTTTACGTCAAGCCGGGATCGCCGATCGATTATTTGATCCTGTGAGCACAAATGATCCTGCCCTAAACCGTTTACTCGATCTTATTATTTTCAATCGAGGCTATCACTCGGCCAGTGGCGAGGTGGGCGCAACTGTTTTGTTGGATATGCGTTTTAAACCGATAAGTCAACAATCGGTTTTTGATTATGATCGTGCTGTTAAACAAAAAGAGGAAAATATTAAAGCTAAAAAACGTATTTTTATTGTTGGTGATTCAACCGCATCTAACTATGATCTCAACGTTTATCCAAGAATGGGGTGGGGACAAGTATTTGACCAGCTTCTTGATAAACAAGCCAATATTGTTGTGATAAATAGTGCACAATCGGGGCGCTCCAGCCGTAGTTTTGAGGCAGAAGGTTGGTTTGATCTGATCAAACCGCTCATGCAAAAAGGCGATTATTTGTTTATCGCTTTTGGTCATAACGATGAAAAATGTGATGCAAGCAATGTCAAACGAGGGCAAGCTGATGTCAGTCATTTATGTACTTACCCTAACGATGCTAATAATCATAAGCAGTATCCGGCAGATAAGGTAAGTATGTCTTTTCAAACCTCCCTTGAGCGTTATATAAATTTTGCTAAACAAAAGCAAATGACCCCTGTATTAATGACGCCGGTTACTCGATTTCGTGATGCCAATAATAAAATTGCTTATCAAAATCAAAGCACTTTGCCAGTAAGCCATATGCATTACACCAGTAATAAACCGGGTTTTGCTTATTTTGGTGATTATGCCAATACCATTAAATATACCGCTAACGCTAATCAAGTTGCACTCATTGATTTAGAGACATTGAGTATCGAATTTGCTAACTTACATAAACATGATTGGCAATCTTACTGGTTAGTTATCGATCCGAATAATCCAAACTACCCATACTACAAAACACAGTCAACAGGGGTGATAGATCATCCAGATACGACACATTTTCAAGAAAAAGGCGCATTAGCTATCGCCAAAATTATTGCTAATGCCATAAATAACGATCCTTGGTTACAACAAGGAATCACTTTTGATCAAAGTCAGATAAACTAATAAAAAGGTATTTGTTAAATGAAAAAATTAATCATTGCGCTATTCATTCCTTTGGCAATTAATTCATCTATTGCAGCATGCCATGCATTATCTCCTTCACCTATCAAAATTAGCGAAGCTCGTGATGTTGCACCTAGAGACGGTTTTGGTGGTTATGATTTAGCGACAAATACCGGCACGATCGGTGGTGCTAAAGCAAATGAAAAAATGATCTTTATGGTGAGTAACAAACAAGATCTTTTAGATGCGATTGCGATCAATAAAAATCAGCCTCGTATTATTCAAGTTTCCGGGATCATTGATCTTAGTGAAAATAAGCCGTACCAAAATTTTGACGATCAAAAATCACGATCCTTAATCAAACTACCAAGCAATACAACATTAATCGGTATTGGCAATAATGCTGGATTTATTCATGGTTCGATAGTGCTATCAAACGTTAGTAATGTCATCATCCGTAATTTGAAGATTGAAGCCCCCGTTGATGTTGAGCCGAAATTTGAAGAGGGTGATGGCTGGAACGCCGAATGGGATGGCATTAATATTATCACTTCAAGCTATATCTGGATCGATCATGTCACTTTTACCGACGGCCAATTTACCGACGATAAATATCAAGAAAAAGCAGGTTACAAATATGTACAACACGATGGTTTATTAGACATTAAGCGTGGTAGTGATTTTATTACAGTTTCTTATTGCTTGTTTGAAAACCATGATAAAACCATGTTAATTGGTCACAGTGATAAAAACGCCGAGCAAGATGAAAACAAATTAAATATCACGCTTCATCATAATGTTTTTTCTGATATTGGCCAACGTGCTCCAAGGATTAGATTTGGCAAGGTCCATATGTATAACAATCTCTTTAAAGGCACTGTTGATACATCTAAAACTGCCTATCCTTATCTTTATTCAATCGGTTTAGGTTATAAAGGCAGCGTTCTTTCAGAAAAGAATCAATTTATGATTACTGGCCTGAAAGACAGTTGCAAAATAGTCAAACAGTTTAAAGGCAATAATCTTCAAGATAACCACTCTTTATTCAATCAATCAACGGTTAATTGGTCGTCGTGCGGCTTTGATAATAAGGTAACTTGGTCTGTTCCTTATCAATACACGCTAGATGATGCTAAGTTTTTTGCTAAGCAATACTCACGCTTAGTAGGTAATGGAAAGCTTTAATAATCAGTACAAATAAACTGTTAGGATACATAATGAAAAAAATATTTACTTCGGCACTTTGTCTATCAGCGCTCTATTTTGGCACTGCTGATGCACAACAATGGAAAACAATAGCCTTTGGTCAATCAACAGATTTAAACTTTGCTTCACTTATTAAGCCCGAAAAAGTCGGAACCAATAATGCGTGGATTGCAGGTCAAAGCTCATTTTTAATCCCTAATCAGCCCTATCAATTGCCGGCTGATTTTTATCTTGAAAGTCGAGGCGGAAAAATAGCTAACTCGCATGATGGAATGGTGGTTTTTTACACTCAATTACCGGTTAATCAAACCTTTACTTTAGAAAGTGATGTTACCTTAGAACAGATTGGTCCGGAAGTCGACGGTAAAACTCCAGCAGCACAAGAAGCTGTGGGTTTATTTGTGCGTGATACTATTGGCGTTGCCAGAAGTGATCCTCAGCCGGCAGGTTATGAGGAGTTTCCCAATGCTTCAAATGTTATTATGAATGCCTTAATTACCCAAAATAAAAAAAATGATAATTTAGTCAAAGTCACCGCATTGGTGCGTGATGGCGTAAAAAAAGCTTGGGGTAATGAAGGTATATCAATTAATAAAGATGATTATGTTCAAAACGTCAATTATGTTGAGGTTAAAAATATGCATTTAACCCTAACACGAACGGCTGACCAATTTATTTTAGCGATGAAAGACAACGCTTCAGGAGTGGTGAATAAATGGCAAATGAATGACTATCAAGGCTTTATGAATCAACAAGATAACGCCAATATTTATGTCGGTTTTTTTGCCTCGAGAAATGCTAAAGTTGAGTTCAAAAATTCGGCATTAATCCTTGGTGATGAGCGGGTCAACTACAGCCAATTACCGGAAAAACCACCGGTTACTGTGGATATTAAGCCAACATTAACCCTCGCTTCACCACTCAAGGTTTATCATAAAAACTACACATTACAACTTTTCCCTAACACGTCAGGGACAGTTTTTGTAAAAGAGATCAATAAAACATTTACTGCTAAAGTGGGTGAATTATTACAAATTACAACCGAATTATCACAAGGGGCTAATACCTTCACGGTCGAATTTAAAGATCAGAATAAAACTAATAGCCAAACCTTTACGGTAAATCTGGATAAATCAACAATTGAAAACTTATCGCATATTGTTGTTTCCCCTACTGGTAAAAGTCACAATCAAGGGACAAAACGCTCGCCAGTTGATCTACAAACAGCTATCAATAGTGTTGAGCCAAATGGTGTGATTTATTTAATGGATGGTTATTATAATGGCGTAACTATTACCCCAACATTGAGTGGTTTACCGGGCAAATTAAAAACCATTGAAGCGATAAATAAACATAAAGCCATATTTATCAACGAAACATTTAATTTAGATGGTTATTACTGGTCAATAAAACAGGTAATTTTTGACGGTAATATTGATGATAAAGATAATCAACCCGCCTATTTAAGAATTGCCGGTAGCCATAATATTATCGATCAAGTTATTACCCGTAATAATAGCGATACCGGATTAGCCATTTCTGCTAAAAGCAAAAATCGACTGTTTTGGCCGTCTTATAACTTAGTACTTAATTCTGATTCCTATAATAATATGGATAAATCCGGTAAAAATGCCGACGGTTTTGCCGCTAAGTTAGGGGTTGGTAAAGGTAATGTGTTTAGAGGGTGTATTGCGCATAACAATACCGACGATGGATTCGATCTGTATAATAAGATTGAAGATGGCCCTAACGAACCGGTTTTAATTGATAGCTCGATAACTTATTCTAACGGTTTTCCATTCTCTAAACCCAATATAGCTAAAGGTAGTATTGGTAATGGCTTTAAATTAGGCGCTGAAGGGCAGCCAGTAAACCACAGAATTATCAATTCCATTGCGTTAAATAATAATATGGATGGATTTACTGATAATTTTAATACCGGTTCTTATACAATAAGTAACAATATCGCTATCAATAGTGCCAGATATAATTATATCTTACGGGCTAATCCTTATACCTTTTTAAACCCGGTGGTAACATTTGAGCATAACTACTCTATTCGTGATAGCTGGCAATCGGTGATTAAAGATTCATTAGGACCACAAGTTGTTGTTAAAGATTTTCAATCTGTTACGCGTGATGCATTGTGGAAAGATGATATTAAATTCACAATAACACGTGATCAAAACGGAAATATTGTTTTACCTCCCGAATTAAAAACATTAATTGACCAGCACTTGGTTAACTAGTTAATAATCAATGTTAGCGCTAAACCAACAATTGGGTTTAGCGCACAATATCACGGTATACTGATTTTATTTTTACCAACATCAACCCTTATTGCGTTTATATTGTTGCAGCTAATTTTAATTGTGCTGACGGTTTATCTTTGGGATACGTAAGTGAGATAAGTGATTAAATGATAATTGGATTAAGACGATATAGATTTGCCATTTCATGCAACGACCGTTACGTTTGAAATGGCAAATAAGCCATGATAATTAAGCTAGTAGGCTTTTAATATAGGCAGTGATTTGAGGATCTTGGCTATTTTCAAATAGGCATTTTTGGAAACGTTCGCCTTTGATTGCATCTTTTAACAGTGATTGATCAATTGATTTTAATGATTCAATTAAGGTTTTACCTGCGGCGTTTTTCATTTCATTTAAAATAATAGCATTCGCATTTTGCGATTCACGGCGCTCCGGTGGGTAACCTAAGCCTTTTTCGCCTTCAAATGCTTTTTCAAAAATATAGCGCGCGTTCAGTTCAGCACCCCAACCAAATCCTTTGGCAAAGGCGAGAGATAATGCATTGCCATTATTAACTTGAGCAAATAAATAAGCGTCAGTAGGCTCAATACAATAACCACAATTAACGCCAGGAAAAGCATTTAATGCCATTAGTGCACCTTGCCCGGTACCACAACCGGTAATAACGAAATCAACCGCTTTACTGTTTAATAAAATAGCGCCAATAATACCCAAATGAACATAAGTTAATTTATTGTCATTGTCGCCATCCATGCCGACATTAAAAACGGTATGGCCGTGCTTTTCCGTCGCATTTTTTAATTCATTTAGAATAATTGGATTTTTAGCCGCTTGGCTAAACTCATTCATTAGTGCTATTTTCATGATTTACCTCTAATTTTGTTAAAATAATAACAAATTACATAAAAAACAGATCCTGCGTTTGTTATTAATGTGCTTTATATCGATTATAAACGTGCAAAAAAATATAGCAATTTTTTTAACTAAAATAAAACGATGTTTTAATAAATTTATTGCAATGTGATGAAAGTCACAAAACCATCCCCTTTTTTATATTACTATAGCCCAAAATAATAATTTAAGTCTTTTATACATTTAATTTTTTTAGATTCAGGGAGTTTATATGGCTAAGGGGAATATTGTACAATTATCATTTTCATCCTTTGTAGATGATGATTCAAAAAATGAAATTATCCGACTCACACCGGAAGGTGTGACATGTCATCGTAATTATTTTTACCAAAAATGTTTTACCAATGATGGTCGAAAAATCCTCTTTGCCGGTGAATTTGACTCCAATCGTAACTACTATTTGCTCGATCTTGAAAATCAGACTGCTAAGCAGCTTACTGAAGGCGCTGGCGATAATACTTTTGGCGGCTTTTTATCGCCTGATGATAAATATTTATACTACGTTAAAAATGAGCGTAACTTACAACAAGTAAACCTTGAAACCCTTGAAGAAAAAAATGTTTATACCGTGCCAGAGCAGTGGGTTGGTTATGGTACTTGGGTCGCTAATAGTGATTGTACCGAAATTGTTGGCATTGAAATCGATAAAAAAGATTGGACACCTTTGACTGATTGGACGATTTTCAAAGCGTTTTATGATAAAAACCCACATTGTCGGTTGATCAAAATTGATATTGCAACAGGCGTTGCAACAACGGTAATTGATCAGAATGTTTGGTTAGGTCATCCAATTTTCAGACCTTTCGATGACAATACCGTCGCTTTTTGTCATGAAGGACCGCATGACTTAGTCGATGCCAGAATATGGTTAGTGGATCGTGACGGTAACAATGAGCGTAAAGCTCATGACAATTTACCAGGAGAGAGCTGTACCCACGAGTTTTGGGTACCGGACGGTTCCGGGCTTGCTTACGTTTCATATATGAAAGGGCAGCAAGAGCGTTATATTCGACTTTATAACCCAGTTACCAATGAAGATAAACAAATTATGGAAATGCCCGCCTGCTCACATTTAATGAGTAACTTTGACGGAACACTTTATATTGGTGATGGCACCGGAAGCCCTGTTGATGTCATTGATACAAGTGGCTACAAAATAGAAAATGATCCTTGGCTCTATATTTTAGCGCCTAAAACCCAAACAGCCCATAAACTCGTTAAACACAATAGCTCTTGGCGAGTATTAGACGGTGATCGTCAAGTAACGCATCCGCACCCTTCGTTTTCGCCTGATAATCAATATGTTTTATACTCGTGTGATGCGCAAGATGAACCAGCACTTTATTTAACCAAAGTGCCAACTAACATTTTAAATGAAATGTGATAGACCGTGATTTGTCTGTCATAAATATAACGGAGAATATAACTATGTCGATTTTAAATAAATTTTCACTTAACAATAAAGTTGCGCTTGTTACCGGTGCCTCTTACGGTATTGGTTTTGAAATTGCAAAATCGCTTGCGTCAGCTGGGGCGAAAATTGTATTTAATGATGTTGTACCTGAAAACTTACAAAAAGGAATTGAATCGTATAAAACTCAAGGCATTGATGCCCACGGTTATTTATTTGATATAACAGATGAAACAGCTGTTGAAAAAGCGATCGCTCAAATTGAACAAGAGCATGGCGTAATTGATATTTTAGTCAATAATGCTGGGATCATTCAACGAAAATCAATGTTAGAAACCAGTGCTGCCGAATACAGAAAAATTATTGATATCGATTTAACCGGTCAATTTATTATGGCTAAAGCCGTTCTTCCGTCAATGATTAAAAAAGGGAGTGGCAAAATCATCAATATCTGTTCAATGATGAGTGAGCTTGGCCGTGAAACCGTTGTCGGTTATGCATCGGCTAAAGGTGGTTTGAAAATGCTTACTAAAAATATCTGTTCTGAATTTGGTAGTGCCAATATTCAATGTAACGGTATTGGACCGGGCTATATTGCTACACCACAAACAGCGCCATTACGTGAAAAACAAGCGGACGGATCTCGTCATCCATTTGATCAGTTCATTATCGCTAAAACACCAGCTGGCCGCTGGGGCACGCCTGATGATTTAGCCGGGGCAGCGGTTTTTTTAGCGTCGGATGCATCAAATTTTGTCAATGGCCATATTCTTTATGTTGACGGCGGAATTTTAGCCTATATCGGTAAACAACCTTAATTGTATAATATTGCAAAAAATTGACAGAGATAAGAGATAAAAAACAAAGCTTTTTATCTCTTATCTGTTTTAAATATTTAGGAGTGAACTCATGTTTTGTTTTAATTCAGATTGTCAATTAATCGATTTAGGCAATGGTGTTAAACGTAAGATATTGGCGCATGACGGTAATATGATGGCCGTTGAAGTCCATTTTCAAACCGGCGCTATAGGGGCGATGCATCATCATCCTCATGAACAATTAACTTATGTGTTATCCGGTGAATTTGAATTTACCATTGGCGATGAAACTAAAATTGTTCGTGCTGGCGATACCTTATACAAAAAGCCTAATATTGAACATGGTTGCGTTTGTAAACAAGCTGGCGTACTGCTTGATATGTTTACGCCACAAAGATTGGATTTTTTATAAAATAGCTAGTAACGAGTCATAATTAAATATGATATAATTTCGACAGACTAAATTTGAACAAATATATCATTTTATAACTCATTAATAGCTAATTTTAGTAAGGAGATGTGCTTATCATGAACGATAGTTCACCAGAATCCGTTGCTTCAGTATTAAAAGTTTTTGGAATTTTAGAGGCTTTATCTGAGTCAAAAGACATTGCAATATCAGAATTATCGCAAAAAGTAATGATGCCTAAAAGCACAGCTTATCGTTTTTTACAAACTATGAAATCATTAGGTTACGTTAATCAAGAAGAGGATTCTGACAAGTATTCGTTGAATTTAAAACTACTTGATTTAGGTAACCGAGTGCTTTATCACCAAAACTTTTTGACCATTGCTGATTTAGAAATGAGAAAGTTACGGGATAAAACTAAAGAAACTATCCATTTAGCGGTTCGAGAAGGTGATCAAATTATCTATGTTAATAAAGTTGCTTCCGAACAATATAGCCTCTGTTTAACTTCGAAAATTGGTAATCAAGCCACAATTCACGCAAGTGGACTCGGTAAAGTCTTATTAGCTTGGCTCGATGACGAAAGCAAAAAAAGCTTAGTTAATGGTATTGATTTTGTTAGGTATACACCCAAAACCATTACCAGCAAAGAGGCTTTTTTAGCTGAACTCGATGAAGTAAAACGTTGTGGATATGGTAAAGATAATGAAGAATCTGAGCTAGGCTTACGATGCTTTGCGGTGCCGATTTATAATCGTTTAGGCAATATTATTGCGGCATTAAGCCTATCAACCTCAATTTTTCGATGCAACACTGCTGATGAAGAAGCGAAATTAATTAATGAAATCAGTCAGTCTGCGGCCAAAATTTCAGAGTTGATTGGTTATAACAAACAATCAAAAAATATTGATTAATTGCTGTTATTATTGATATATCACGCCTAAACATACCGCTTGGCTTGCGCCAGTCACTTCCGGAATATTCGAAGGAATATGATTAATGCGACAATAAGCCAGCCAAGCAAAAGCAATCGCCTCCATGTCATCACTGTTTATACCCACTTGATCGGTTTTCATTACCTGCCATTGGGGTAATAACATCGATAATCTTTGCATAATAAGCGGATTTCTTGCTCCCCCGCCACAAACCAATAGTTGGCAAGGTAACTGTTTATTAATCGGTAATTTTCTAATCTCTTGTGCGATAGATAACGCCGTAAACTCAACTAATGTGGCTTGTATATCTTGAGGTAATAACGCAAATTGAGTCAGTTTTTTATGTAACCAAGGTAGATTAAATAACTCACGCCCGGTACTTTTAGGGGCAGGCATTTTAAAATAGTCTTCATCAAATAATTGGGACAATAACGCTTGATTAACCTTGCCTGTTTTCGCCCATTGCCCGTCTTTGTCATACCTTTTACTCAGATTTTGATATACCCAACTATCGAGTAATACATTACCCGGTCCAGTGTCATACCCAATAACGGCTTGATTGGGGATTAATACTGAAATATTACTGATACCACCAATATTTAAAACCACTCGATTAATCTGTTGGTCTTGCAGCACCGCTTTATGAAAAGCGGGCACGAGTGGTGCACCTTGCCCGCCGTAAGCCATATCTTTACGCCGAAAATCGGCAATTGTTGTGATTTCTGTTTTGGCAGCGATAATATTGGCATCGCCAATTTGCATCGTAAAAGGATATTGTGTGTTTGGTGCATGATAGACAGTTTGACCGTGACAGCCAATCGCCTTAATTTGCTTTCTATCAATATCATTTTTAAGCAAAAACTTATTGATGCTATCGGCATATAACAAACCCAGTTGGCGATCAAGCTCGCCTAAATTTTGCAGTGTTGTGTGCTTTGTTTCACAGAGGTTAAGTAACCGTTGTTTAATTGATTCCGGCATTGGCTCACAGTCACTGGCTAATGTCACAATCTTATTGGCGGTAATATCCACTAACGCCATATCAACCCCATCCATACTTGTTCCAGACATGACACCGATATATAAGTTTTGCATGGGTTATCCTTGTCGAATAATGTGACCGGTTAAGATATCTCTAATTTCCGAAGGTTGCGATCGATTACCTGTCTCACCTTGTAAAATTGGAAAATCCTCACCAAATTGTTTAGCAACTTCCGCCGCAGTTTTACAAGCCTGATAGCCCGATAAATTAGCACTGGTTGATACCAGTGGTTTACCGAATTGCTCACAAAGCTCGCGCACTAACGGATGCGCAGTTACACGTACGGCAATTGAATCAAATTGACCGGTTAAGAAGTAAGGCGTGCTAAGATTTTTAGGAAAAATCCAAGTGATTGGACCAGGCCAGCTATTCAAGGCTAATTGTTTTTGCTCAGCGGTGATAGTATTAAGATTGATATAAGGAGTCAGTTGTTGAAAATTGCTGGCAATTAATATCAGCCCTTTATCAATTGATCGTTGTTTTAATTGTAGCAGTTTGAGTACAGCTGACTGGCAATCAGGATCGCAACCTAGCCCGAACACCGCTTCTGTCGGGTAAGCAATCACTTCCCCATTTTTCAATCGGATTGTTGATTGAGATAAAGATAATAAATTGGCCATTAAAATTTGAAAATTAACGAAAAGAATTGAAAATCATATTAAACCTAGCAAATCAGATTTGCAAATGTGCCAATATTTGCTTGAAGCCTAGGCTGGTTAGGTTAATCAAATGAGATTAAAGGTAAAACCTTTAACCATAAGCATTGGCAAAAAGCCATAAATCGATTATTCCCAGTTTAATTGTGGGTGATATTTTGCGGTTAACTCTACAGCTTGTTGCATATTAATGATACTAATTCTTGCGTCGATCAATGCGATCAATCCACGTGCGGCAATGTCACTATCAAGTGCAAAGCAATATGGCGTTTTTTTGACTATTTCATCGAGTAATGGGATATGTTGTCTGGCTAACATCACGCCATTTTGCCAAAATAGCACCGCATCTTGATCAGATATTAGTTGGGTATCAATAATCGATTGGTTAGCTGTTGAAATTGTATGTAACATTATTTTTCACTTTTTATACTTAAACGTATATATTTTCTGAAACTTCTTGACAAGATATCACGTTAATCTTGCATGGTACATCTTTAATAGTTATTAGTATATAATAAGGACTATTTATTGAGCAAAGAATTTGTCATGAAATCGATCATTTTAGCTAACGAGCACGAAACCATTTTGTTTGGTCAGCAACTGGCAAAACAATCGCTACACTATTTATTGAATCATGATAGTGCAATAGTTATCTATCTTATTGGAGACCTTGGCGCAGGAAAAACGACATTTAGTCGTGGTTTTTTACAACAATTAGGTCATATCGGTAATGTTAAAAGTCCAACCTATACTTTAGTTGAACCTTATGAGTTTGACGGGTTTAGTGTTTATCATTTCGATCTATATCGGCTTAGTGATCCTGAAGAGTTGGAGTTTATGGGGATTCGTGAATATTTTGCTGCAAAATCTATTTGCTTAATTGAGTGGCCCAATCAAGCTCAAGGTATTTTACCTAACGCCGATATCGAAATTCATTTGGATTATTTGGCGCTTGAACGTAGTGTTTGTTTAGAAGCAAAAACAGATACCGGCCAAGCTATTATCAATCAATTAAACGATGAACTAGTGAAAAAACAATGAAAAAACTACTCACTTTTTTAATGCTTTTACTTCTTTGCAGTTCAGCTTATGCCGCCAAAGTAATTATTGCTGTTGATGCAGGACATGGTGGTAAAGATTCGGGTGCAGTAGGTAAAAACAAATTGTATGAAAAGACAGTCACCCTGTCTATTGCTAAAAAACTGACTAATTTATTAAATAAAGATCCCCAATTTAATGGGGTGCTCACTCGAACTGATGATAATTTTATTTCTGTTGCAGAGCGTTCAGAAATTGCCCGCAATAATAAGGCCAGTTTATTGATTTCGATTCATGCTGATGCGGCACCAAACCGAAAAGCGACCGGTGCTTCAGTTTGGGTATTATCGACCAAACGGGCTGATACGGAGCTGGGTCGCTGGTTAGAGCAAGATGAAAAACAGTCTCAGTTATTAGGTGGCGCCGGTGATGCCTTGAGCGAAGATCACAATCCCCATTTGAGTCAAGCTGTGATCGATTTACAATTTTCCTACTCTCAACGTGTAGGATATGAGCTGGCAACGCAAGTGATAAAAGAGATGAATCGGGTTATTAAATTACATAAACATAAGCCCGAACATGCAAGTTTAGGGGTATTACGTTCGCCTGATATTCCGTCAATCTTAGTTGAAGTGGGCTTTATTTCTAATCAAGGCGAAGAGAGCTTACTTGCAAATAATGCACATCAAGAGAAAATTGCCAAAGCAATTTATCGAGGTGTTAAAAACTATGTAAAACAAAATCCGAAATTTGGAGAGCAACATTAATGGCAATTCATATTCTATCACCTCAATTAGCTAATCAAATCGCAGCAGGTGAAGTGGTAGAACGACCGGCATCGGTTATTAAGGAGTTAGTTGAAAATAGCCTTGATGCCGGCAGTACACAAATCGATATTGATTTAGAACAAGGTGGCTGTAAGCTAATTCGTATTCGTGATAATGGTTGTGGGATAGCCAAAGATGAACTGGCTTTAGCCCTAGCGCGTCATGCAACCAGTAAAATTACCACGCTTGATGATTTAGATTCGATAATGAGTCTTGGCTTTCGTGGCGAAGCGCTAGCCAGTATTAGCTCTGTTGCCAGATTAACGCTAACTTCTCGTACGGCTGAACAATCAGAAGCATGGCAAGTTTATGCTGAAGGCCGGGATATGCAGCCAACAATCAAGCCTGCCGCTCATCCTGTGGGGTCAACAGTTGAAGTGCTTGATCTATTTTACAATACGCCGGCAAGGCGCCGTTTTCTTAAAACTGAGAAAACCGAATTTATGCATATTGAGGAGTTTGTCCGACGAATTGCGCTAGCTCGGCCAGATGTGACTTTTAATTTACAGCACAATGGTAAGCTCGTTAAACAGTATCGTACTCAAGAGTTAGCAAAAAGGGTTGAAATGGTTTGTGGGCGAGCGTTTATGCAAAAAGCGGTCAAATTGGATTGGCAACATGATGATTTAATTATTCAAGGCTGGGTGACCAGTAGCGAAGTGAGTGATCTGCAATATTTTTATGTTAATGGTCGAGTCATTAAAGATAAACTCTTAAATCATGCTTTACGACAAGCTTATGTCAGTCGTACCAATGAACAACAAAGTTATGTCGTATTTTTACAAATTGACCCTAAACAAGTCGATGTTAATGTTCATCCCGCTAAGCATGAAGTGCGTTTTCATGAAGCGAGGCTTGTGCATGATTTTGTTTATCAAGCTATCGTTATGGCGTTAGAGTCTGATTTGCCTTCTATAGCCACAGACCAACCTGCTATTATGCCAAATCGATCTGCTGCCGGTGAAAACATCTTTAATCACCCTAAATCGCCGCAATCTTATCAAACCGTCAATCCGCTACCGAAAAAACAGGCTAATCATATTAAAGAAAATACAGCTTATGGGCAGTTAGTAAAGGTTGAGCCGCAACTGGAATTGGTTGCAGCATCTGAAGTGATTGAATCGTCACAAGAAACTATTACTGAACCACAAAAAGCGGTGATAGATGCGTTATTTCCGAAACGAAATACGCCATTACAAACGTTACATCAACAGCTTGATAGTGCGTCATTAGTCCAATTTGGTCGGGTGTTGACGGTCATTCAACCTGATATCGCCTTATTGGAAAAGTATGAAGATAATCAGCAAAAGTTTATGTTAATGAATCTACCAATTGCGCAACAAAAAGTAACTGCAATCAAATTATTAACTCAAGAATCGGAAAAATTACTTATTCCACTGACTATTTTAGTTAATCATAAAGAACAGCAAGTGTTAGCCACTTATCAACCACAATTGCAGTTTTTAGGCTTTGATTTTTATGTTGATAAAGCTAAACTCCATTTACAAAGCGTGCCTAAAATGTTGCGAACAATGAATTGGCAACAGCTCTTACCTAGTTTAATCGCTTATCTGACATCATCAGATAAAGACAACGAGAAGGGTATTGATCCAACGCAAATAGCAGCATGGTTAGCAAGCCAATGCGATGATAATCGTACGGCGAGTTGGAGCGTTGCCAAAGTGATACAACTATTAGCGCAATTAGAGCAGATTGATGCTCAGTTATTACAACAAACGACATTTTTACATCCCGTTGATCTCCAATCATTTACTCAATCAATGTTATCATGAACAAACCAAAAATTATTTCGTTAATGGGGCCAACCGCTTCGGGCAAAACCGCCTTTGCAATGGCTCTTGCTGATAAATACCCAATTGATATCATCAGTGTTGATTCAGCACTGATTTATCGAGGAATGGATATCGGTACCGCTAAACCCACTCAAGATGAACAAAAACAGTATCCACATAAGCTGATTGATATTTGTGATCCGGCGCAGAGCTATTCGGCTGCCAATTTTCGCCATGATGCGATAGTTGAAATTGAAAATTCACTAAAAAATGGCCGAATTCCATTATTAGTTGGTGGCACCATGCTTTATTTCAAAGCATTAATCGAAGGTTTATCACCGCTTCCGGCGGCAGATAGTGAAATTCGTCAGCAAATAGAAGAGAAAGCTAATCGATTAGGTTGGCAAGCCATTCATGAGGATTTAAAAAAGGTGGATCCGGTTTCAGCAAAGCGGATCCACCCAAATGACCCTCAGCGACTAAATCGTGCTCTAGAAGTCTATTTGATTACCGGTAAAAGCTTAACTGAGCTAACTGAGCAAAGCGGCGAAGCGTTGCCATATGACATCAAGCAATTTGCTATCATGCCACAAGATAGAGCAGAACTACATCAACGTATTGAACAGCGCTTTTTACAGATGCTAGATCAGGGGTTTGAAGACGAAGTGAAAACATTGATGCAGCGATCGGATCTGCACTTGAATCTTCCCTCGATTCGTTGTGTTGGTTATCGGCAGATGTGGGAATATTTAACTGGCGATGTTAGCTATGATGAGATGGTATTTAAAGGTATTTGTGCAACTCGCCAATTAGCTAAAAGACAGATCACTTGGCTTCGCGGGTGGCAACAGCCAATTACTTGGCTAAACAGTGATAATAGCGAAACAATGCTTAGTCAGATTTTTTAATCATTAAAAACTGGTCCGCTTCATTAATTGATAAATTATTTTGCATAACGTTACATTTAATGACAAATTTTTTTCAGTCTGTAAAGAAGTTTTAGGATATTACGACGTTTAAGCATAATTTTTCGTTTGTTTTGTGTTAATTTGTTAAAATTTTAGTTATTTGTGCATAAATTGCAGATGAGCGGTTTAAGAGTAGCCTTTTTTATGTTATTTTGATAATACTAAATAAGTGTTTTTTTGTTACTTACTAATAAAAAAATATTTTAACTAAAGTATAACTATCACACATACATATTTTATTTTATTATCATTTTAAAGGATAAACTCATGTCAAAAGGGCAGTCATTACAAGATCCTTACTTAAATTTGCTTCGTCGCGAACACATTCCTGTATCAATCTATTTAGTTAATGGTATTAAATTACAAGGACAAATAGAATCATTTGATCAATTTGTAATTTTATTAAAAAATACAGTGAGCCAAATGGTTTATAAACATGCTATCTCAACAGTCGTTCCTTCAAGACCTATTTCAGGATTGGTAACCCAGTCTGAAGAGGAAAGCGAAAGCTGATTATTTTCAGTGGAGAATTTGATTGTTTGAGCGATATAAAGGCGGTGAATCTGCCTTATTAGTCCATGTATTCTTCCCCCAAGAAAGCGATATCGAGGATCTAAAAGAGTTTGAAGTATTAGTTTCTTCAGCTCAAATAGACATTCTCGATATCGTGACAACTTCAAGAAAATCACCACAAGCCAAATATTTTATCGGCGAGGGTAAAGCCCTAGAAATCGCTGAAAAAGTTAAGCAACTTGAAGCATCGGTTATTTTAGTCAATCATACACTAACACCCACTCAAGAACGTAACCTTGAAAAACTGTGCGAATGCCGTGTAGTTGATCGAACAGGATTGATTCTCGATATTTTTGCTCAGCGAGCCAGAACGCATGAAGGTAAACTGCAAGTAGAGTTAGCCCAATTGCAATATCTTTCCACTCGTTTAGTTCGAGGATGGACACATTTAGAACGCCAAAAAGGTGGGATAGGATTGCGTGGTCCCGGTGAAACTCAGTTAGAAACGGATAGACGCTTAATCCGGCATCGAATTCAATTAATTTTATCCCGACTTGCCAAAGTTGAAAAACAGCGTAATCAAAATCGCCAATCAAGAAACAAAGCCGATCTGCCTACCGTTTCATTAGTCGGTTATACCAATGCCGGTAAATCAACACTCTTTAATCAGTTAACAAATGCTGATGTCTATGCCGCAGACCAATTATTTGCAACACTCGATCCAACATTAAGGCGTATTATGGTCGATGATGTTGGCGAAGTTGTGTTAGCCGATACCGTGGGATTTATTCGTCACTTGCCGCATGATCTTATCGCAGCTTTTAAAGCTACTTTACTTGAAACGCAAGAAGCGGCACTTTTGCTACATGTTGTTGATGCAGCCGATCCTAACTTACTGGATAATATTCATGCTGTTGATGAAGTACTGTTAGAAATTCAAGCACATGAAATCCCAACGTTATTAGTGATGAATAAAATCGATCTCATGGACGACAAACAGCCCTGTATTGATCGTGATGAAAATGGAATGCCAATTCGTGTTTGGATTTCTGCGCAAAATGGTTTAGGATTAGATCTCTTATTTATTGCATTAAAAGAAAGGCTTGCTAGACAGATTCAAGTTTGTCAATTAAGCTTACCAACTCATTTAGCCAGACTTAGAAGTCGTTTTTATCAGTTAAATGCAGTGGAACATGAATTCATTAATAAAGATGGTAGTTTTCATCTTGATGTGAGGATGCCTTTAATTGAATGGAATCGCCTCTGTAAACAAGAACCAGATCTGCTATACTTAACCAATACGCAAAATAACAACTAAACTAATTGTTAAATGGAGCATCTAAAATATGGCGTGGAATCAGCCCGGTAATAACGGACAAGATAACGACCCATGGGGAAATAACAACAAAAAACCGTCCAAATCATCAGGCGGTTTATTGGATATCATTAATAACCTTCTAAAAAAGGGTAACTCAGGAAACAATAATGGTGGGTCACAAGGCACTAAGTTGCCAATAAATGCCTCAAAAATTATTGGTATTATTGTTGTCACCCTTATCGTCATTTTGGCAGGAAGTGGGTTTTATACTATTAATCAAAGCCAGCGTGGTGTGATAACTCGCTTTGGTCAAGTTCAGCCAGAAATTATTCAACCCGGATTAAATTGGCGAATACCTTTAGTTGATAATTTGTATGTTGTTGATACGCAAGGTACACAAAATTTCAATGTTAAAGGCTATATTGTGACCACCGGTGAAAATCTGGTTTATGTTGAGATGAATGTTCAGTATCGTATCAACGATCCGATAAAATATTTATTTAATGTAACAAATGTTAAAGATAGTCTTCACCAAGCGGCAGATAGTGCACTTAGAACGGCAGTAGGAAGCTCTAATATCGATGCAATTATTTCAGATGGCCGTGCGGCTCTTGAAAGCAGCACTAAAGATGAGCTAGTTAATGTTATTACGCAGTATGATATGGGGATTAATATCGTTGATTTAAATTTCCAGGTTGCCGGTCCTCCTGATCAAGTTCAAGATGCTTATGATGATGCGATTCGTGCTCAAGGCGATAGTGAGCGTGAAATCAAAAAAGCTGAAGCCGATAAAGTTCAATTAATCCAGCAAGCAGAAGGTCACTCAGCAAGAATTATAGCTGATGCAGATGCCTATAAAGTCAAAGTTGAACTCGAAGCAGCGGGTGATGTAGCACGCTTCGAAAAATTACTACCACAATATAAAGCGGCGCCGGAAATAACCAAAGAGCGTTTATATATCGAGACAATGGAAAAAATATTGAGTAAAACCAATAAAGTCATTGTTAATGATAAAAGTGGTAATTTAATGGTATTACCTTTAGAACAATTAATGAAAAATAAAGGTCAACCAGCGACTAATTCAATTGATTCAAATAGCGAATACAATTTTAATACACCAAGTTCTTCTGAACCAATAATCACTGTACCAGAAGCTAAGAGTGAATCACAACAAAGCGTTAGCCCGAACAATCAGCCAACTGATAGAACAATGCGGGAACCGCGGTTTATTGGACGTTAAGGAGAAATATAAATGCGTAAATTATTGATTCCTCTTGTTTTGATTTTAATTGGTGTACTTGTCTCAAGTGTCTACGTGATTGAAGAAGGAACTCGTGGTGTGGTTTTACGATTCAATAAAATTATTGAGTTATCAACACCGGGACTACATTTTAAAATTCCAGGTATGGATAGCGTTAAAGTTATTGATGCAAAAATTCAAACAACCAATAGTTCAAATAATAATCGAGAACAACGATTTTTTAATGTTCAGAAAAAAGAGTTGATTGTAGACTATTTTGTGCAATGGAAAATTGTGGATTTTAACCGTTATTATGAAACAATTGCCGGCGGTAATAATGTCGAAGATTTATTATTAGCTCGTTTAAACGGACGGTTAAGAGCTGAGATCGGTAAACTCAGTAATGAAGACATTATCAACGATTCTAATGCAGATACTAAATCACGTAACTCATTAATGATTCGTGTGAAAGATGCTTTAAATGGTACTCATCATGAAACAGTTGATAATACACCGATCGATAAACTTGTAAATGATGCTAAGAAAGATCCGGAAGGTTCTAAAACCAGCTTACGAGCATTTGGTGTTGAAGTGATTGATGTGCGAATTAAAAAGATCAATTTCCCGGATGCGGTTTCTGGTTCTATCTATGCAAGAATGCGAGCTGAACGTGAAGTTATTGCACGTGATAAACGTTTTGAAGGTGTCAAAAAAGCTGAAGAAACACGAGCAAGTGCGACTTTACAAGCCACTAAAATATTATCTGAAGCAGAACGCCAATCACGTGCTACCCGCGGTGAGGGCGACGCCAATGCAGCTAAACTTTATGCCGATGCATTTAGTAAAGATAAAGAATTTTTTAGCTTTATTCGTAGCTTAAAAGCTTATGAACAAAGCTTTGTTGGCAATGATGTTATGGTCATTAGCCCGGATAGTGAATTTTTCCAATATATGAAATTAAAATCTGATAAATAACTGAATGAGTAAATAGTCTATGAGTAATAATGTTGTTGTGCTAGGTACACAATGGGGTGATGAAGGCAAAGGTAAAGTTGTTGATTTACTCACAGAAAAAGCAAAATATGTAGTTCGTTATCAAGGTGGGCATAATGCAGGCCATACCTTAGTGATTAACGGTGAAAAAACGGTATTACATCTAATTCCTTCGGGCATTTTACATAATAATGTCATCAGCATTATTGCTAACGGGGTTGTGCTTTGCCCGGATGCATTAATGAAAGAGATGAAGGAACTGGAAAATAGCGGCATACCTGTTAAAGAAAGATTATTGATATCTGAATCATGTCCATTAATTTTGCCTTACCATATTGCACTCGATCAAGCCCGTGAAAAAGCGCGCGGCAGTAAAGCAATCGGTACAACCGGTCGTGGTATTGGTCCTGCATATGAAGATAAAGTTGCTCGTCGTGGACTTCGAGTTGGGGATTTACGTGATCGCCAAGCTTTTGCTGAAAAATTAAAAGAGGTAATGGAGTATCATAACTTCCAACTAGTTAACTACTACAAAGCCGAAGCAGTAGACTACCAAAAAGTGCTGGATGATACACTCGCTATCGCTGACATTTTAATTGCGATGATAGCTGATATACCAACGCTATTAGAAGAGGCACGCAAAAAAGGCGAAAGAATTATGTTTGAAGGTGCGCAAGGCACTTTACTTGATATTGATCATGGTACTTATCCTTTTGTTACCTCTTCAAACACAACAGCGGGTGGTGTAGCGACCGGATCAGGATTTGGTCCTCGTTACGTTGGCTATGTATTAGGTATTGTTAAAGCTTATTCTACTCGTGTTGGCGCTGGTCCTTTCCCGACAGAGTTATTTGATGATGTGGGTGAGTATCTTTGCAAACAAGGTAATGAGTTTGGGGCAACAACAGGCCGCCGTCGTCGTACCGGTTGGCTTGATGCGGTTGCAGTTCGTAAAGCTGTGCAACTCAATTCGGTTTCCGGATTTTGCTTAACTAAACTTGATGTGTTAGACGGCCTTAAAGAAGTTAAAATCTGTGTTGGTTATCAATTACCAAATGGTGATGTAATTAAAAATGCACCAGCAGCAGCGGAAGACTGGAGCCTGGTAAAACCTGTTTATGAAACTATGCAGGGTTGGAGCGAATCAACTTTTGGTGTGAAAAATTTTGATGCATTACCGTCCGCCGCAAAAAACTATATCAAACGGATAGAAGAATTAACTGATACCCCTATTGATATTATTTCAACAGGTCCGGATCGTAGTGAAACCATGATTCTACGTGATCCTTATCAAGCGTAATTGTAAATAAAAAATCGGGAGCATTTTCCCGATTTTTTATTTTTAGGATATTAAAAATAAAAATAGTTAACTGAGTATGAGGACATTATGGCTAAATTAGGGACGCCGTTATCACCCACTTCAACCAAAGTTATGCTGTGTGGCGCAGGTGAATTGGCTAAAGAAGTGGTGATAGAACTACAAAGGTTTGGTTGTGAAGTTATTGCTGTTGATCGCTATGCGAATGCGCCAGCAATGCAAGTTGCTCATCGTTATCATATTATTAATATGCTAGATGGTAATGAACTGAGAAAAATTATTGAACAGGAAAAACCCGATTTTATTGTTCCAGAAATCGAAGCCATTGCAACGCAAACTTTAGTTGAATTAGAGCAAGAAGGATTTACCGTTATTCCCACTGCAAAAGCAGTCGAGTTAACCATGAATAGAGAAGGAATTCGTCGCCTTGCTGCTGAACAACTAAATCTACCTACTTCACCTTATCGGTTTGCTTCAACCGAAAAAGAATTTAAAGATGCGGTAAAAGAGATTGGTTACCCCTGCTTAGTTAAACCAGTGATGAGCTCTTCCGGTAAAGGGCAAACATTATTACGTAGTGAAGCTGATCTACAATTAGCTTGGAAATATGCACAAGAAGGTGGTCGAGCTGGTGGCGGTAAAGTCATTATAGAAGGTTTTATCGACTTTGATTACGAAATTACCTTATTAACCGTTAGGCATATCAATGGTGTCTCTTATTGTGAACCGATTGGGCATCGTCAGGAAAAAGGCGATTATCGTGAATCTTGGCAGCCTCAACAAATGTCTTGTAACGCTTTAGAGCAAGCAAAAGATATTGCAACTAAAATAACACAAGCATTAGGCGGGCACGGTTTATTTGGTGTCGAACTGTTTGTTAAAGGTGATAAAGTTTGGTTTAGTGAAGTATCGCCTCGTCCTCATGATACCGGAATGGTAACCTTAATTTCGCAAAATTTATCTGAATTTGCCTTACATGCCAGAGCTATATTAGGCTTACCTATTCCACTTATTGAACAATATCATGCTAGTGCATCGGTGGTGATAATGGTTGAAGGTGAATCAAAACAGGTATCGTTCACAAATTTAGATAACGCATTAAGTCAACCAAATACTGATTTACGTTTATTTGGCAAGCCACAAGTTGAAGGTTGCCGAAGAATGGGGGTTGCACTTGCAAGCGCTGTAACAGTGGAAGAAGCAATAAATAAAGCCGATGCTATTGTAAAACAGTTAAAAATAACCCTATAGGGCATTACTTTGTGTAAAAAGCAATCACTTAATTCAAAAAAAGCAAATTTTGCAAAATAGGGGTTGACGTAAACATGTGAAGTGAGTAACATACGCAACCCTTGAGACAGCAAACTAAAACAACAAAATGTTTAGTTAAATTTAAAGCTGTCAGCTCTTTAAAAATAAGAAACAGACAATCTGTGTGGGCACTTGCGAGACGAAAAATTAAAAGTCTACGGACTCAAAAATTAAGTCTTGATAAGTGACACTGAAGATTCATTTGAATTATGTCAGAGACAGTTATTGAGCATCAAACTTTAAATTGAAGAGTTTGATCATGGCTCAGATTGAACGCTGGCGGCAGGCTTAACACATGCAAGTCGAACGGTAACATGAGTGCTTGCACTTGATGACGAGTGGCGGACGGGTGAGTAAAGTATGGGGATCTGCCGAATGGAGGGGGACAACAGTTGGAAACGACTGCTAATACCGCATAATGTTGAAAGACCAAAGCATGGGACCTTCGGGCCATGCGCCATTTGATGAACCCATATGGGATTAGCTAGTTGGTAGGGTAAAGGCTTACCAAGGCGACGATCTCTAGCTGGTCTGAGAGGATGACCAGCCACACTGGAACTGAGACACGGTCCAGACTCCTACGGGAGGCAGCAGTGGGGAATATTGCACAATGGGGGGAACCCTGATGCAGCCATGCCGCGTGTATGAAGAAGGCCTTCGGGTTGTAAAGTACTTTCGGTAATGAGGAAGGTGGTGTATCGAATAGGTGCATCAATTGACGTTAATTACAGAAGAAGCACCGGCTAACTCCGTGCCAGCAGCCGCGGTAATACGGAGGGTGCGAGCGTTAATCGGAATGACTGGGCGTAAAGGGCATGTAGGCGGATAATTAAGTTAGGTGTGAAAGCCCCGGGCTCAACCTGGGAACTGCACTTAAAACTGGTTATCTGGAGTATTGTAGAGGAAGGTAGAATTCCACGTGTAGCGGTGAAATGCGTAGAGATGTGGAGGAATACCGGTGGCGAAGGCGGCCTTCTGGACAGATACTGACGCTGAGATGCGAAAGCGTGGGGAGCAAACAGGATTAGATACCCTGGTAGTCCACGCTGTAAACGATGTCGATTTGGAGTTTGTTGCCTTGAGTGATGGGCTCCGAAGCTAACGCGATAAATCGACCGCCTGGGGAGTACGGCCGCAAGGTTAAAACTCAAATGAATTGACGGGGGCCCGCACAAGCGGTGGAGCATGTGGTTTAATTCGATGCAACGCGAAGAACCTTACCTGGTCTTGACATCCACAGAATCTTGCAGAGATGCGAGAGTGCCTTCGGGAACTGTGAGACAGGTGCTGCATGGCTGTCGTCAGCTCGTGTTGTGAAATGTTGGGTTAAGTCCCGCAACGAGCGCAACCCTTATCCTTTGTTGCCAGCGATTAGGTCGGGAACTCAAAGGAGACTGCCGTTGATAAAGCGGAGGAAGGTGGGGACGACGTCAAGTCATCATGGCCCTTACGACCAGGGCTACACACGTGCTACAATGGCGTATACAAAGGGAGGCGACCTCGCGAGAGCAAGCGGACCTCATAAAGTACGTCTAAGTCCGGATTGGAGTCTGCAACTCGACTCCATGAAGTCGGAATCGCTAGTAATCGTGAATCAGAATGTCACGGTGAATACGTTCCCGGGCCTTGTACACACCGCCCGTCACACCATGGGAGTGGGTTGCACCAGAAGTAGATAGCTTAACCTTCGGGAGGGCGTTTACCACGGTGTGGTCCATGACTGGGGTGAAGTCGTAACAAGGTAACCGTAGGGGAACCTGCGGTTGGATCACCTCCTTACGAAGTGCTCGTAAGTGTTCACACAGATTGTTTGTTAAGAAAGAGTCACTTTATTGGGTCTGTAGCTCAGGTGGTTAGAGCGCACCCCTGATAAGGGTGAGGTCGGTGGTTCAAGTCCACTCAGACCCACCAATTCAACGGCATTGAGCGAGCCAGCTTGAGACGTTGGAGAAGTGAAAATAATGGGGCTATAGCTCAGCTGGGAGAGCGCCTGCCTTGCACGCAGGAGGCCAGCGGTTCGATCCCGCTTAGCTCCACCATTAAAGCCGTCTCTTTTGAAAATTAAATTATGTTTGTATTTACTTTTAAGAGTAAATAGAAAGATAAAGCTCTTTAACAATTAGGAACAAGCTGAAAGAAACGAGTTCTCGTTTTTACGGAAGGCATTTGTAAGAAAGTATGAATGTGAAGAAGTAGAAAAGAGAAAAAAGCGTAATTGAAACCAAGACAACTGTGAGTTGTAAGGTTAAGAAATTAAGCGTACACGGTGGATGCCTAGGCAATCAGAGGCGATGAAGGACGTGTTAATCTGCGAAAAGCGACGGTAAGCCGATAAAAGGCGCTATAACCGTTGATGTCCGAATGGGGAAACCCAGTGCAGGCGACTGCACTATCATCTGATGAATACATAGTCAGATGAGGCGAACCGGGAGAACTGAAACATCTAAGTACCCCGAGGAAAAGAAATCAACCGAGATTCCCAAAGTAGCGGCGAGCGAAATGGGAGGAGCCCAAGCGGGTAGCATAATGTATTAGTGGAAGCGTCTGGAAAGTCGCACGACAGAGGGTGAAAGTCCCGTACATGAAAATGCATTATGTGGAAGCTTATAGAGTAGGGCGGGACACGTGATATCCTGTCTGAAGATGGGGGGACCATCCTCCAAGGCTAAATACTCCTGATTGACCGATAGTGAACCAGTACCGTGAGGGAAAGGCGAAAAGAACCCCGGGAGGGGAGTGAAATAGACCCTGAAACCGTGTACGTACAATCAGTGGGAGCATGTACCGTTGGGTATGTGTGACTGCGTACCTTTTGTATAATGGGTCAGCGACTTATATTCTGTAGCAAGGTTAACCGAATAGGGGAGCCGAAGGGAAACCGAGTATTAACTGTGCGAAAAGTTGCAGGGTATAGACCCGAAACCCGGTGATCTAGCCATGGGCAGGTTGAAGGTTGGTTAACACTAACTGGAGGACCGAACCGACTAATGTTGAAAAATTAGCGGATGACCTGTGGCTGGGGGTGAAAGGCCAATCAAACCGGGAGATAGCTGGTTCTCCCCGAAAGCTATTTAGGTAGCGCCTCATGAGTAACTGTTGGGGGTAGAGCACTGTTTCGGCTAGGGGGCCATCCCGGCTTACCAACCCGATGCAAACTCCGAATACTGACAAGTTTAATCATGGGAGACACACGGCGGGTGCTAACGTTCGTCGTGAAGAGGGAAACAACCCAGACCGCCAGCTAAGGTCCCGAAGTCATAGTTAAGTGGGAAACGAAGTGGGAAGGCTTAGACAGCTAGGATGTTGGCTTAGAAGCAGCCATCATTTAAAGAAAGCGTAATAGCTCACTAGTCGAGTCGGCCTGCGCGGAAGATGTAACGGGGCTAAAACTATGCACCGAAGCTGCGGCAGTGCACGTAAGTGTATTGGGTAGGGGAGCGTTCTGTAAGCCGTAGAAGGTGTGTTGTGAGGCATGCTGGAGGTATCAGAAGTGCGAATGCTGACATAAGTAACGATAAAGCGGGTGAAAAGCCCGCTCGCCGGAAGACCAAGGGTTCCTGTCCAACGTTAATCGGGGCAGGGTGAGTCGACCCCTAAGGAGAGGCCGAAGGGCGTATCTGATGGGAAACGGGTTAATATTCCCGTACTGGCTGTAACTGCGATGGGGGGACGAAGAAGGCTAGGTTTACCACCTATTGGATGGTGGGTTAAGCGTGTAGGGGTGTGATTAGGCAAATCCGGTCACTGAGACCCTGAGGCGTGATGACGAGCTACTAAGGTAGTGAAGTAATTGATGCCCTGCTTCCAGGAAAATCCTCTAAGCTTCAGGTTACAGTTAATCGTACCCGAAACCGACACAGGTGGTCAGGTAGAGAATACTCAGGCGCTTGAGAGAACTCGGGTGAAGGAACTAGGCAAAATGGTGCCGTAACTTCGGGAGAAGGCACGCTGACGGTAATTGAAATCCCGCGCGGACGTAGGTGAAATCAGTCGAAGATACCAGCTGGCTGCAACTGTTTAATAAAAACACAGCACTGTGCAAACACGAAAGTGGACGTATACGGTGTGACGCCTGCCCGGTGCTGGAAGGTTAATTGATGGGGTTATGCGTAAGCAGAAGCTCTTGATCGAAGCCCCAGTAAACGGCGGCCGTAACTATAACGGTCCTAAGGTAGCGAAATTCCTTGTCGGGTAAGTTCCGACCTGCACGAATGGCGTAATGATGGCCAGGCTGTCTCCACCCGAGACTCAGTGAAATTGAAATTGCCGTGAAGATGCGGTGTACCCGTGGCAAGACGGAAAGACCCCGTGAACCTTTACTATAGCTTGACAGTGAACATTGAGCCTTAATGTGTAGGATAGGTGGGAGACTATGAAGCATGCACGCCAGTGTGTGTGGAGTCAACCTTGAAATACCACCCTTTAATGTTTGATGTTCTAACCTGTACTTCTGAATCGAGGTAAGGGACACTGTCTGGTGGGTAGTTTGACTGGGGCGGTCTCCTCCCAAAGAGTAACGGAGGAGCACGAAGGTTAGCTAATCCTGGTCGGACATCAGGAGGTTAGTGCAATGGCAAAAGCTAGCTTGACTGCGAGAGTGACGGCTCGAGCAGGTACGAAAGTAGGTCATAGTGATCCGGTGGTTCTGAATGGAAGGGCCATCGCTCAACGGATAAAAGGTACTCCGGGGATAACAGGCTGATACCGCCCAAGAGTTCATATCGACGGCGGTGTTTGGCACCTCGATGTCGGCTCATCACATCCTGGGGCTGAAGTAGGTCCCAAGGGTACGGCTGTTCGCCGTTTAAAGTGGTACGCGAGCTGGGTTTAGAACGTCGTGAGACAGTTCGGTCCCTATCTGCCATGGGCGTAGGAAAATTGAGAGGGTTTGCTTCTAGTACGAGAGGACCGAAGTGAACGCACCGCTGGTGTTCGGGTTGTGATGCCAATTGCATTGCCCGGTAGCTACGTGCGGAATAGATAAGTGCTGAAAGCATCTAAGCACGAAACTAGCCTCGAGATGAGTTTTCCCTGAAGAGATTCAGTAAGGTCCGTTTGAGACTAAGACGTAGATAGGTCAGGTGTGTAAGTGTAGTGATACATTGAGCTAACTGATACTAATGAACCGAGAGTCTTAACCTTACAACTCGGAGTTGTTTTGGGTTACGCAAGTTGAGAGTAAGAAATCATTGAAAGATGATGAAAGATTGATAAAACAGTTTGTTCCGGATTGAGCGATTGATGCAGACATGCGATAATGCGCATCAATTGAAGAAAGAGAAGACAGAATATGTCTGGCGGTAATAGCGCGGTGGTCCCACCTGACCCCATGCCGAACTCAGAAGTGAAACGCCGTAGTGCCGATGGTAGTGTGGGTATTACCCATGTGAGAGTAGGGTGCCGCCAGACTTTTAAATTAGAGCGAAAGCCCAGCAGAGATGCTGGGCTTTTTTGCTATTTGCCGTTTAGATTTTGTGTAAATAATTTGGCATAATCATTTATTTGTTTGTGATTTTCTATATCATAAAATGTAATATCAAACATCAAGTGTTGTAGGAACGAGATGAATTCACTAATCGCCTTTAATAAACCATTTAATGTTATTACACAGTTTTCGTTTCATGAAAAATATCAAACATTAAAAAATTTTATACCATTACCACAATTTTACCCTGCTGGTCGACTTGATACTGACAGTGAAGGATTACTATTACTCACCAATGACGGTAAATTACAAGCTAAAATAAGTTCCCCGAAATTCAAATTACCTAAAACATATTGGGTACAAGTAGAAGGTGAGATTAACCAAAATGCGATTGAAGCATTAAAGCGGGGTGTTCAATTAAAAGAGTTTCATACCGCACCAGCAATTGTTTCCGCGCTGGCTGAGCCGACACAATTATGGCCAAGGGTGCCGCCGATTAGAGAACGCAAAACGATACCGACCTCATGGGTAAGTATCACAATAACCGAAGGCAAAAATCGACAAGTTCGCCGAATGTGTGCCGCTGTCGGTTTCCCTTGTTTAAGGCTCGTGCGTGTACAAATTGGCAAATATAATCTCTTTACTCATCAATTGTCACAAGGTGAGTGGCGTTCAATCAGTCTCAATGATCTTTAATTACAATTAATCGTCTAATATTGGTTGATATTCTATTCTTTCCTTTAAATTTTAAAGGATCAAATTGATCAATAATATTATTTTCTCTGATTGAATACATTGGGCTTTATTCTAAAATAAGATAAAATGATCGTTAATATGATCATAGGATAATTTATTTATGGCAGAACAAAAAAAAGAAGGCTTTTTTTCACGCTTAAAAAAAGGTCTTTTTAAAACTAAACAAAATATTGGATCGGGTTTTCTTAATTTATTTAAAGGAAAAAAGATCGACGATGCGTTATTTGAAGAGCTTGAAGAGCAGCTTATTATTGCCGATGTAGGCTTTGATACAACACAAAAATTAATCAGTTCATTAACTCAACAAGCTTCACGCAAAGAACTAAAAGACGCTGATGCACTACATGAGCTTTTAAAGCAAGAAATGAAATCTATTTTAAGTGGTGTAGATAAACCTCTTGAAATAGAAAGTCACAAGCCTTTTGTTATATTAATGGTTGGCGTAAATGGTGTAGGAAAAACAACCACCATAGGCAAATTAGCTCGTCAATTTCAACAACAAGGCAAGTCGGTTATGCTCGCTGCCGGCGATACATTCCGTGCTGCTGCCGTTGAACAGCTACAAGTGTGGGGAGAGCGCAATAATATCCCGGTTATCGCCCAACATATCAATGCGGATTCGGCTTCAGTTATTTTTGATGCTATGCAAGCAGCTAAAGCTAAAAATATTGATGTACTTATTGCTGACACAGCTGGACGTTTACAAAATAAATCTCATTTAATGGATGAACTCAAAAAGATCGTTCGAGTAATGAAAAAACAAGACGAAACGGCCCCGCATGAAATCATGTTAACGATAGATGCCGGTACCGGGCAAAATGCCATTAGCCAAACCAAACTATTTAATGAGGCAGTTGGTGTGACCGGTATGACATTAACCAAATTAGATGGTACCGCTAAAGGTGGGATTATTTTTAGTATTGCCGATCAATTTAATATCCCCATCCGTTATATAGGCGTTGGTGAGAAGATCGAAGATTTACGACCTTTTGTCGCTGACGATTTTATCAATGCACTGTTTGATGAAACAGATGAATAGAGAGAAACCATGATCCAATTTCAGCGAGTAAGTAAAGTTTATTCCGGTGGCAAACCCGCACTACAAAATATAAATTTTACTTTATATTCTGGTGAAATGGCATTTTTAACCGGACATTCTGGCGCCGGTAAAAGCACTTTAATGCGATTAATTTGCGGTTTAGAAAAAGCAAATGACGGTAAAGTGCTCCTTAATGGTATTGATGTCTCTAGTTTAAAAAAACAAGATGTACCATTTTTACGCCGAACAATTGGCATGATCTTTCAAGATCACCAATTGCTGATGGATCATACTGTTTACGATAATGTGGCTATTCCATTAATTATTCTTGGTAAACCAGCTGAGGAGATCAAAAGACGAGTTTCCGCCGCTCTCGATAAAGTCGGATTGTTAGATAAAATGAAATTTTATCCTATACAACTATCCGGCGGAGAACAACAACGGGTCGGGATTGCTCGTGCGATTGTTAATCGCCCAAATGTCTTACTTGCCGATGAACCGACTGGTAATTTGGATGATAAATTATCAAAAGATATTTTGACATTGTTTGAAGAATTTAATCAAGCTGGCGTCACAGTGCTAATGGCAACACATAATATGTCACTTATTCGCCGTAAACATCATCGCATATTAAATTTGAATCAAGGACGTTTAGAGGTTAAAAGTTGATGATTAATGCAAAAGTCAAACCTGCTAAACCAAAAGCAAAAAATGAAAATAGCTTTTTCGCACGTTGGAAAAGGCAAATTGCCTATGCCTGGAAAAATGTATTTAATGATTTCAGACAACATATTTTTGCCTCGTTGCTCACTATTTTTGTGATCGCAATTTCAATTGCATTACCGACAATTGGATATATATTGTGGAAAAATGCAAATCAAGCGGCACAGCAATGGAACCCAACGCCTAATTTAACTGTCTATATCAATAAATCATTAACACCGGAAAAAACGACTGATTTACTCGATAAACTCAAAACTTATACCGAGTTTGAAAGTGTCAACTATCTGTCAGCGGAGCAGGCACGTGAAGAGTTTAAAAAATGGTCTGGATTTGACAGTGCTTTAGATTTATTAGATGAGAACCCATTACCGGCAGTAGCCATTTTACTGCCGCAAAAAGAAGCCAAACAGACAACTAAACTTCATCAATTACAGGCGGAAATATCGAAAATTGAAGGTGTTGATGATGTACAACTCGATGATAGCTGGTTTACCAGACTTATCGCATTGACAGATATGGTAAAATCCATAGTATGGACAGTAGCAATCTTAATGGTTATTGCCGTTTCTTTAGTTATCGGCAATAGCATTCGATTAAATATTTTTGCCCGTAGGCAAACTATTGTTGTTATGCAATTAATTGGCGCAACAGAAGGATTTATTTTAAGACCATTTTTATATAGTGGCATCTTTATTGGTCTAATAAGTGCTATTTTAGCTTTAATTTTATCGAAAATATTTATACTTCAAATAGATTCAATCATATTGCATGTTGCAGATGTATTTGGAACAATAGTGACAATAAATGGACTTTCATGGGATGAAAGTATATTGATTGTTTTATTTTCGATGATAATTGGTTGGCTATCAGCTTTAATTGCGACTAAAAAATATTTAAAAGTGATGCATATTGCTTAATTAAATTAAATAAATATTATTAGTGCTATCAAGATATAAATATATTATAAAAAATGTGAACTAAATCACGTTTTGATGGTCTAATTAAACAGTAAGATTTTAAATTGTTGTTATTTAAAAAGGCAACAAAATAGCTTAATTAAAAGGGGGAATTAAATGAGTACTGATTTAAAAATGCAAGTAGGTGCTTTAATCCCACAAGGAAATATTGAATCATATCTTCGCATGATTAACACCTATCCGATGCTAACCGCAGAAGAAGAAAAATCATTAGGTGAAAGACTTTATTATCATGACGATGTGGACGCAGCAAGACAATTAATTTTGTCACACTTACGTTTTGTTGCGCATATAGCCCGTGGTTATTCCGGTTATGGATTACCGCAAGCAGATTTAATACAAGAAGGTAATATTGGATTAATGAAAGCTGTTCGTCGTTTCAATCCTGAAATGGGCGTTCGCTTAGTTTCATTTGCGGTACACTGGATAAAAGCTGAAATTCATGAATACGTATTAAAAAATTGGCGTATTGTTAAAGTAGCAACAACTAAAGCACAACGAAAATTATTCTTCAACCTAAGAAAAAACAAACAACGTTTAGGTTGGTTTAATAATGCTGAAGTTGATATGGTTGCTGATGAATTAGGTGTTAGTCGTAAAGACGTACTTGAAATGGAATCTCGCATGTCAGCGCAAGATATGTCATTTGATATTGATAGTGATGACGATGATAATTCAATTGTAGCTCCGGCGCTTTATTTAGAAGATGTTAATTCTGATTTTTCTAAATCAATTGAAAATGATAATTGGGAAAATGACGCAACGGATAAATTACATGATGCATTATCACAATTGGATGAACGTAGCCAAGATATCATCAAAGCACGTTGGTTAGATTCTGATGATAGCAAATCAACATTGCAAGTTTTGGCTGATAAATATAGTGTTTCGGCTGAACGTATACGTCAACTTGAAAAAAACGCAATGAAAAAACTACGTGTAGCCATTGAAGCATAATTAAATTGTGATTTTTAACTTTTTAAACCTTACTGATAAAACAGTAAGGTTTTTTTATGCTCAAAATCCACAATGAATGCATTAAGATAAGTTATTATTGTTTTACTTTAATATTTTATTGTTTTTTATTGTGCTTGTTTTATACTGTATTTCCTAAGTTAAATAATAAGGAAATAAAAATGGATACAGCTATAACCAAAAAACAATCACGATTAAACCAATACTGTCAATATATGGCAATTTTAATCCTGCTCCCTATTGTATGCATGCTAATTGGTACGGTGTCGCCAATGCTGTTTTACTTTTTTGGTACGAATAATATCGGGTTGGAATCCAATGGATATTCATTTTTCATTTTTACAGCAATCGATGATAGCTTCGATGTACTAAGCTTAACCTTCTGGCAAGCTGCCTTAGCAACACTTATTGATACCGGCAGAATTATTATTTTAATTTATGCTTTTAATCAACTACGATTAATGCTGGTTAATTTTGCGCAAGCGGACTATTTTTCCGTTAAATCAACAAACTACTGTTATAACTTTGGTAAATATTTGGTGATTTGGGCGGTAATGGGGGTACTTTCAGAACCGGTAATAACGGCAATATTAAGTTACAATCAGCCTGAGCGTTATTTTTCAATATCGTTTACAAGCGAAGATTTTATGACACTGCTGTTAGCAATCAGTATTATGCTAGTTGGTCAGATCTTAAAAAAAGCCAGTCAGATCGCTGAAGAAAATAGACAGTTTATCTAAATATAGCATATAAATAATAACGTTGAGTACGATACAATGACGTTAACCTAGAAACCGATTTAATAGGATCTTAATGTGGCAATTATTATAAATTTAGATGTAATGCTGGCTAAACGCAAAATTAAATCCAAAGACTTAGCAGCCGCAATCGGCATTACTGAACAAAATTTATCATTACTAAAGCAAGGTAAAGTAAAAGGATTCAGACTGGCAACCCTCGAGGCAATCTGTAAACACTTAGATTGCCAACCGGGCGATATACTGGAATATACTGATAAAGAGTAAATGATTAACTTATTGCAAGTAAGGCGGCTTCTTCTGCATGCAATAAAGCGGTATCAAACAATGGCGTCAGGCAATCTGTCTGTTGGATTAACAAGCCAATTTCAGTACAACCCAGTATAACGCCTTGTGCGCCTTGCTTTACAAGTTTATCAATAATATCAAGATAAGCTTGTTTAGCGCTTGGCTTAATTATGCCATGGCAAAGCTCATCATAAATAATTTGATTGATGATTATTCTATCTTGCTCATCGGGAATCAGTACTTTTAAACCTTTATTAGTCAGTTTTGATTTATAAAAGTCTTGTTCCATCGTATATTTTGTTCCTAGCAAAGCAACCGTTTGAATATTGCCTTTGATTAAGTGCTGTGCCGTAACATCAGCAATATGGAGAATGGGAATATCAATGGCAGCTTGAATCTGATCTGCGACTTTATGCATCGTATTGGTACAAATCACGATAAAATCTGCCCCAGCTAATGCTAGTCTTTTGGCGGCATCAATTAAAATAAGCGCACTTTTATCCCACTCACCATTGGATTGACAATGTTCAATTTCTTGAAAGTCGACACTATATAAAAGCGTCTTGGCTGAATGTAATCCTCCTAATGATTTTCCTACCATTTGATTGATCACTTGATAATAAGTCACTGTGCTTTCCCAGCTCATCCCGCCGATTAAACCTATTGTTTTCATTTTATCCATTTCCTAAACGTATTAAGCGAACTGTGTAATTAAAATTATGTTGAAGAGATTAAATTTGTTAATGTTAAGGTATTTTGGTAAATAAACCAAAGCGTCTTGTAACAATCTTTTAAACTTAAAAAACTTATATAACATAGTATATAAATCTTTTGATGCTATAATCGATATTCGTAGAATATAAGGAAAAAGCAATAATGCGAAAGCTGTTATCCAATTATCATCCCTTACTTTATTGGTTAAGAGTAAATCAGCGTCGCTTGTTTCGTCGATTTTCCTGGTATTGTTCTTCACGTCAATATAGCTTAAAACGTAGTCATGATTTACGTTTACCTTTTCGCTATAAAAAACATACCTCTAAATTAATACGTCGATTGGGTAACAGCGATATTCAGCTTCAATACAATAAAGTCAAAAATCTAAAAATTGCAGTTGATTCGTTAAATGGAATCTTAATTAAACCTGGTGAATATTTTTCATTTTGCCGATTAGTCGGAAAACCAACTAAGAAGCGAGGATTTGTCAATGGAATGGAACTTTTATTGGGCGTAGCTCGTTCAGGTATTGGCGGTGGTATATGTCAGATTAGTAATCTGATTCATTGGTTAGCTCTCCATTCAAAGCGCCAAATAGTCGAACGAGCAAATCATAGCTTTGATCCTTTTCCTGATGATGGTCGGGTGTTACCTTTTGGTTCGGGTGCCGCTATTTTTTATAATTATATTGATCTTATTATTCATAATCCTACCGATAAAACATTTCAAATTATGCTTCATGTTGGCGATCACCAACTAGAGGGAGAACTATTATGTGATGAAGAAAGACAATACAGCTATCGTGTTTATGAAAAGCAGCATGCCTTTATTAAAAGGCAAGGTGTTATCTATAGAAAAAATGATAATCTGGAGAGACACCATGACCAAAAACAATATCGGTCGCGCCCCAGCATGTATTTGTTCTAAAATGATGTATAAAAATAAATTAATTGTGAAATACGAAGTGAATGGAGAATTGATAACAAATGAAGAAAACGAGTAAATATCTATTATTAATGCCAATAATGTGTTTAGTTTTATCTTTTTCATGTTTTGCAGATCCCAAAGTGATTCATGTCGTTGTTGCATTATGTGATAATAAGTATCAAGGCATTGCACCAGTTCCGGCTGCAATCGGTAATGGTCAAGATCCAAAAAATAATCTTTATTGGGGCGCCGCCTATGGCTTTAAAACCTTTTTTAGTAAACAAAAAGAGTGGCAAGTAGTACAAGTCAATAAACCTGAAAAGGGTTATATATTAGAAGAGATTATCTATAAGCATCAAAGCAAAGATGTTTATATCGTTGCGCAAGCCTATGACGGTAAATATATTGATAATACGATTGATGATTTTATTAATTACTCGGCAGGCAAAAAACAATCAACATTTACCATAAATAACAAAGAAATAATCGCGGGTGGTAAAGCTGATTTAGTTGTTTACATCGGTCACAATGGTTTAATGGAATGGTCTTGGCGTAAATTCTTTGGTTATGAAACGAGTTGGGCGGCAAACTCAAAACAAGAGCAAGAAAAGCAAAAAACACGTTATGCGGCCGTTTTTGCTTGTAAAAGTCAAAAATATTTTTCTAAACCGTTATTAGGTACTGGAATTTCGCCATTGATTTTAACCATGCAGTATATGGCCCCGGAAGCATATAGCGTGCACGCCATGATTAATAGTTGGTTAAATGGTGAAAGCAAAGCAAACGTCAGATCAAAAGTGGCTAGCGCTTACAGTAAGTATCAAAAGTTAAAAAAACCGGCTATGAGCATGTTTACAACCGAATATAAACAATAGTAAATTAATTAAACCTGTATGATTAGAATGATAAAGATTTAAGGTATGATGAAAACACCTAAAATTGTGATTTTAACCGGTGCGGGTATTTCTGCTGAATCCGGGTTATCGACATTCCGAGCACAAAATGGATTGTGGGAAGGGTATGATGTTAACGATGTTGCAACCTACGAGGGTTATAGTCGCGATCCCATTGCGGTTCATAGCTTCTATAATATGCTAAGAAAAAAATTACAAAGCCCTGAGGTAAAACCAAACTTAGCGCATTTTGCTTTAGCTGAGCTGGAACATAAGCTTGGCAGTGAAAATGTGTTAGTTGTGACACAAAATGTTGATAACCTTCATGAGCGGGCGGGTTCTAAAAATATTATCCACATGCATGGTGAATTATTGAAAGTTCGCAATGAACAAACCGGACAAATCATTGATTGTCATCAGGATGTGGAATATGTAAAAAATAAGCTTATTCGCCCACACATAGTATGGTTTGGTGAAATCCCATTAGAGATGAATAAAATTTATCATGCGCTTTCACAAGCTGACTATTTTATTTCGATTGGTACATCGGGCAATGTCTACCCGGCAGCGGGTTTTGTAGAGGTTGCTAATCAATCGGGGGCAAAAACTGTTGAGCTCAATTTAGAGCCGAGTTTGGGTGAAAGTTTATTTCAAACCAAAATTTACGGCCCAGCAAGTAAAATTGTGACTAAATTTGTAGAAACATTAAGCGCAATCGATAATTAATTAAGTTTCTTCAAATATGTTTTTGTATCTAAATTTTCCATTTGGCCTAGGATCCATTTTGCTTTTTTTTGTGTAAGGATATTAGGCTTAACTGGACTCCATTTTCTAGGATTAGGTAAAATTGCAGCCAGTAAACTAGCTTGCTCTTTGGTTAATTGCTTTGCACTGACACCAAAGTAGTGGCGGGAGGCTGCCTCAATACCAAAAATACCTTCTCCCCATTCGATACTATTTAAATAGATTTCAAGGGTGCGTTTTTTTGACCAACTTAGCTCAATACAAAGCGTAATCCAAGACTCAACGCCTTTACGCACGAAGCTACGTGCAGACCACAAAAATACATTCTTAGCCACTTGCTGGGTAATGGTACTACCGCCACGCTTTTTATTATTCTTTAAATTATGTTTAACTGCATGAACTATGGCACTAAAATCAAATCCCCAATGAGAAGAAAATTTTTGATCCTCGGCGGCAATAACCGCAATTTTTATATTATCGGAAATTTCATCCCAATCTTTCCATTCATGTTCTTGCTGAACATTCCAATTAGCTAATTTTCTTTCGACCATAATCATTGAGCCAAATGGATCGACCCAACGCATGACTAATACAAGAAAGAAAGATAACAGCATAAATCCAAGGGTGACTTTTATCGTGATGCGTAATAGTTTTTTTAGTATTCGATTCATGCAAATCTTTAATAGGAACTGAGTAAAAATTAGGTAAATAAGATACGATATATTAAGAATTAAATAAATATTTTTTTAAAAATTGGACAATTTGCTCGGGCTGATTGATATCTAATAGTGGCAAAGCCATTTTTAAAGGCTGATCACTGGCAACAGCGATAGTAAACTCATCGATATAAAAAGGTTTATTGTTTGCTTGCCTATGACAGACAATCTTCGGGATTTTTTCATCTTTAAACCCTTCAACCAAAATCACATCAACGTTATCAAAACGCTCAATGAGATTGGATAAGCTGGCTGGCTCATTAGGGGTTTCTTCAATAAAAGCGTATCGATTATCGCAAGCAACAATCGTTTGCAAAGCGCCTGCTTTTCGTAACTCATAACTATCTTTACCAGCAATATCCACTTCGATATCGTGGTGGGCATGTTTTAAGCTACCAACTTTTATCCCTTGTTTAACTAATAACGCGATAATCTTTTTTAATAACGTGGTTTTACCACTACCGCTGTAGCCTGCGATCGCCACTATTTTTCGATTGTTCATAGACTCTTTGTTCAAGCATGTTATATTAAAAGTAAGATTAATATTACATCATTTTATGATGTTGGATGAATAAAAAAGGTAATGATATGTATGATTTTTTGAATGATTATAACCAAACTGTGCACCCACGTTTACTGCAACGTTTTCTTGATATTACCAACCAAAAATTAAGCGGTTATGGTTTAGATGCTTGTAGTTATCAAGCGAGAGAGACCATTCAAAAAAAACTCAAATCACCTAATGCTGATATTCATTTTATGCCGGGTGGAACGCTGACCAATTTAACGGTTATCTCTCATCTATTACGGCCTTATCAAGCGGTAATTGCAACCCAAACCGGCCATATTAATGTTCACGAAACAGGCGCCATTGAGGCGACCGGACACAAAGTATTAACGGTCAAAAGTTCGAATGGCAAATTGACCCCAGAACTCATTAAACCGATATTAGCGCAGCACAGTGATGAACATATGGTGCAACCAAAGTTAGTCTATATCTCTAATTCAACAGAGTTAGGTACAATATACACTAAGCAAGAGCTCAAAGAGCTTTATCAATTTTGTCAAAAAAATCATCTATATCTCTATTTAGACGGCGCACGATTAGCCATGGCATTAGCCGCTAAAGAAAACGATATCACTTTTCCCGATTTAGCCAAATACACTGACGTATTTTATATCGGCGGTACCAAAGTCGGTGCTTTTGCCGGTGAAGCGGTGGTATTTAATAATTTAACCATTAATCAAGATTTCCGTTTTAGCATGAAACAAAAAGGCGCAATTTTAGCTAAAAGTTGGGTTGTTGCCGTACAACTCGATACATTAATGACTGATAATCTCTATCTTGAGCTTGGCAAACATGGTAACCAAATGGCTGAAAAATTAGTCAATCTATTTGAAGAGGCCGGATTCACCTTTATGGCAAAACCACAAACCAATCAACTTTTTGTCAATTTTCCTAACGCAATAGCCAAAAAAATTGTTAACCATTATGCGGTCGATAATTTAGGCCAGACAGATAGCGATCATATCGGCTTACGTTTTTGTACATCATGGGCAACGCAAGACAACGAGATCGAAGCATTTGCTAAACAGATTAAAAAATGGCTGTAACGGCAAAGTGTGTAATAAAAGATTAAATTATTGCGTATTGTGACTAGCTACTGCTTTTTTGGTTAAGGCTTTCAAGCATTTCAGGGGTATTAACGTTGATAAAACTGGTTGGCTTATCACTAAAATCGACAGCTTGCGCTTTGATGCTACTTAAAAATAACATCAATTTTCGCTCGCCTTGCGCTAAATAAGTTTTCAGTTGTGGCGTAATACTACGATGTATTAATAAGATAGTGGGGTGGCTATGTTGGCCATCAAACGGATAAATCGCATGATGAGTTGGGGTATAAATGACTAAACGTGCGATTAAATCATTGGGTAAAAAAGGGGTATCGCAACTTACAAATAAGTTCCACGGTGTAGTGCTACGCAATAAGCCGCTATATATGCCCGAAAGTGGACCCAAATAGCCCTTATGATCATCGCTAAAAGTCGGGTAGCCTGCTTTTTGGTATTGATCGCAATGACGATTACAGTTGATCATAATATTACTCACTTGCGGTTTGGTATGGTCAATAACATGTTGAAAAAGCGGTTTATTGTTCAACATCATTAAACCTTTATCTTCGCCATGCATCCGCAAGCTTTGACCACCTGCTAAGATTATTGCTGTAATAGGCAGATTTTCCATAAATTATTTCTCTTTAACATTGCGAAAAATCAAAATAACATTACTATATAGCAATGTTAATCTAGTCGTAAAATACAAAATAAAATAAATAATTCAATAATGACAGGTTTTATGGGCGAATAATTATTATTGAGTATATACTAAGCTGTTTTTAAGCTGTAGTTGCAAATCAATTAAATAATGACAATAAACCTGATGAAATATGGATATTTTAAATAAAATTCACATCATCATCTTCAATTTGATTGAAGACTTAAAAAGGTATCAATTATGAAATGTCATCGTATCGATGAAGTAATGGAGTTATTACAAGCAGCGTGGGAAAAAGATTCTGATCTCAATTTATTACAATTTTTGGCTAAACTTGGTCAAGAAGCTGGTTTTGAAGGTGAATTAAAGGATCTGAGTGATGAAGTCTTAATTTATCATCTTAAAATGCGAGACGCTGATAAAAATGAAGCCATTCCCGGGTTAAAAAAAGATTATGAAGATGATTTTAAAACCGCACTACTAAAAGCGCGCGGATTAATTAAAGAATAATTAAAGGAGAATTAACACCATGAAAAAAACGCTTATTGCCATTGGAGTACTAGCTTACAGTATGAGTTGCTTTGCTGAGTCAGTACCCGCCGATACTAGTTCTGAAAGCCAACAAGCAACATCGGTATCGACACCGGCTGAAGAGTCAATTACTAAAGGTATTCAATATGGCGTTTTACCGACTAGTCCGTCACCGGATAAAGAAGTCGTTGAGTTCTTTTCGTTTAACTGCCCTAGTTGTCGGGTATTTGAAAATGACTACCATGGTGCTCAATTAATCGCAAAAACGTTGCCAAAAGATGTTAATTTTAAACGTTACCATTTAAATAATTTTGGTCCACTAGCGAAAGAGTTATCTGAAGCATGGGCGGTTGCCAATGTACTTGGCATTGAAGATAAAGTTGAAGACGTTTTTTATAAAGCGATGCAAACAGATAAGAAAATCAAAACAGCGGAAGATATCAAGACCGTATTTGCTGATTTAGGTGTTGATGCTCAAACTTATGATAAAACCAAAGATAGTTTTTTAGTTAAAACTTTTTTATCCCAACAAGCTGACGCTATTAATGAATTACAACCGGGTTCGATACCGCTGGTTGTGGTAAATCGAAAATTCTTTGTCAACTCGAGTGGATTGAATAAAGACAGTAACGAAGCATTTATTAACGACTATGCTAAAGTAACGGCTTTTTTAACGACGTTAGATCCGCATAATGTAAAAAATGAAGAAGAAAAGCCGAAAGAATAATCCCCTTGCTGAGTTAAATCACTGATCAAGGTTATCTTTTTTAGCGATAAATAGCTTAACATCATTTATATCCCTTTACTTAGTGCTAACATTAAGTAAAGGGATTTTTCTAGGCGAACTATTCACGCTCTAAAGCGTAAATAGGATCAAGTTTTGCCGCTCGTTTAGCCGGGAAATAGCCAAAAATAACGCCAATGACACTTGAACAGCTAAATGCAGCAATAATAGAAGCAATAGAAAAACTCATTGCAAATGAAGTCACGAAATAGTTAAAAATAAAACCAATTACAAACGACAATAAGATCCCTAAAGCGCCACCAATTAGGCAAACTAATATTGCCTCAATTAAAAATTGTTGCAAAATATCACATGAGCGAGCACCGACAGCCATTCTTACCCCAATTTCACGGGTTCTTTCTGTTACAGACACCAACATAATATTCATCACACCAATTCCACCAACCACTAACGAAATTAAAGCAATGGTTGAAATTAAAAGTGTTAACACCCAGGCAGACGAATTGACGGTCTCCCGTATGCTATCTGAATTGAAAATAAAGAAATCTTTACTACCATGCCGTTGTAACATGATGTTTTCGATAGCTTTTTCGGCAATTGATAAATCAACATTATCATTTACACGAACGGTAATACTCTTTAAAGACGTTTGACCGACCATACGATTAATAACGGTGGTATAAGGGAGCCAAATATTTAAACTTTCGTTATTGCCAAAACCTTGTTGCTGTTTGGTGGCAACCCCGATGATCCTAACCGGCAATTGTCCGACAATTAAAATTTTGCCAATCGGGTCTTGATTGGTAAATAGTCGTTTAACGGTATTTTCATCAATCACGGCATCTTGCGCAGAGGTATCCACGCTCTGCTTATCGAAAGCAATTCCTTTGCTGATAGTGTAGCCTCGCACCGCAAAAAACTGCTCTCCAACACCATTTACCGTTCCGGTCACGGCCAAATTATTGATACGAAAATAGGCACTTGTTGCTAAATTCGGTGTGGTGCTATGCACAAAACTTTGTTTTGCCAAAAAGTCAGCATCGGCAGATCTGAGCGTGGTAATTTTGTCAGCATTACGATCACCAAATCCACTTCCGGCATAAATTTCTAACGTGCTGGTGCCTAACGAGTTGATATTGGCTAAAATCTTTTGTTTGGTACCTTGCCCTAATGCCACCATAGAAACAACTGAAGCAATACCAATGATAATGCCGAGCATGGTGAGAAAAGTTCGTAAGCGTTGTGATGCCATAGAAAGTAACGCCATTTTAAATGCATCACGAAAACGATAGTATTTGGCACGTAGATTGTCTTGCGTTTTGGTAATGTCGATCTGTTTTACCTGACGATGACTCCCTTGTTCGGTTTGATAATTAGGATTAATCGCATCGGAAATAATATTGCCGTCACTAATTTCAATAATACGTTCGGCGCTTTGAGCAATATTGTTATCATGGGTGACAATAATTACCGTATGACCTTGTTGATGAAGTTCACGTAAAATGGCCATTACTTCCGTGCCACTTTTACGGTCTAATGCACCGGTTGGCTCATCGGCCAGAATAATTTGCCCGCCATTAATTAAAGCCCGCCCAATACTAACACGTTGTTGCTGACCGCCGGATAATTGGTTAGGTTTGTTATTGATTTTTTCCGCCAGACCTAAACGAGTCAAAATATCTTTAGCGCGAGTTTGGCGCTGATCTGCTGTCATGCCAGCGTAGATTGCCGGAATTTCGACATTGCCTTGTGCGGTTAAGGCGTTTAATAGATGATATCGCTGAAAAATAAAGCCGAAATGTTCCCGTCGTAATTCGGCTAATTCGTCGGGTGATAGCTTGCTGGTGGTGCGATTGCCAATGGTATAGGTACCACTGGTTGGCTTATCTAAACAACCCAGAATATTCATTAATGTTGATTTACCGGAGCCTGACGCACCAATAATCGCCACCATTTCACCGGCATTAATGGTTAAATCAATCCCTTTTAATACCTCAATTGTTGAATCGCCAGCCGGGAATTGCCGAGTGATCTTCTCCAGTTTAATAAGCGGATTAGGATAATTAGTCATATTAGAATTTTATCCTTGGTGATCGCCCGTTAGGACTAAATTGCGAGCCATTGGTACTACTCACTATCACAATCTCACCCTCTTTAAGTCCGGATTGAATTTCGACACTCACATTATTATTTATCCCTAAAGTGACTTGTCGCTCTTCAACAGTGTTATCGCTATTTAGCAGGTAAACAATCGCTTTATTGTCTGCTAAAGTCTGTACAATGGCTTGAGACGGAATTGATAGCACATCTTTCGCTTCAGCCAGTACAATGTAGACTTGCGCCGTCATCGAAATGCGTAAAATATGTTCGGGATTATCAACATCAAACAGCCCATTGTAGTAAATTGCCGTTTTTGATGATGAAGATGAAGCGCTTGTAGCTAGAGAACTCTCACTATTGATTGATTCGGGCGCCGGTTGAATGGCTCTTAATGTTAGCCCGTCAAACCGCTTATTTGGTTGCCCTAAAATAGTAAAATAAACCGGCATTCCTTTTTTAACATTAATGACATCGGCCTCTGAAATTTGCGCTTCGATCGTCATTTTATCCAGTTGAGCGACTTTAACAATGGTTGGCGCACTTTGTACGGAGTTGACGGTTTGTCCTTCATCAACCGGAATGGCGACGATAACGCCGTCAATTGGTGAGCGGATTTTGGTATAACCTAAGTTGACTTTAGCGGTATCAACGGCGACTTGCGCACTAACAATATCGGCATCAAGTGCGGCAATATCGGCTTTAATTGCATCGAGATCGGCTTTTGACGAATCTAAATCAGCCTGTGCACCCACCCCTTTTTTCACCAACTTAAGTTGGCGCTCATAAGTAAGCTGATAATTGACTAATTTGGCTTGCTTTGATGTGCGCTGCGCTTCTAAACTATTTAGCTTTGCTTCGGATTGTTTAAGATCATTGCTCTGTTTAAGATCATCAATCTCAGCTATCATATCGCCTTGCTTAATCTCATCACCTAATTCCACATACAGCTTTTTTATCTGCCCTGAAACTTGAGCACCTACGCTGACTTGTTTGAAAGCGCTGATAGTGCCGTCGGCAAGCACGGTTTTTTCGACGTTTCCTTTAATAACCGGGGAAGTAATGTAGTTAACGGTAGATTGCGAAGGGGAAAGGATTAATTTTGCAACATAAATAACGACAAAAACGATGATCGCTATTAATAGGTATTTCAGTTTAATGTACTTTAACAATCTGTTTCATCCTTAAATTTTGTTATATTTTTTAACATTGTATCGTATTAAATTATTTGGTTTGGCTAACTAACGATAATTATTTGTAATAATTATGAAAATTACCGATATCACATCTATCTAAAAAAGCATGCTAAAAACACATTAGTTTATCGCCTTTTAGGCGGATTAAAAATAGAAAGATGTACTTGAATTTATAGAAAAAAAGCCATTAATCAAGTAATATGTAGCCGCTAAGCTTAAATTATCCATATCATTAGATAAAATAGTATATTGAAAGATTTCTTTTAAAGTCCGATTTTGAATGTTTATTATACTGTTTTTAAAGAAAAAATTAACAGTACTGCGGTGAAAAATCGTACCTTTATGTGGAGTAGAACAAATGTCATCTCAAAAACAGCAATCCACCTTAGATAATGCCCTAACATTGCTCGAAATTATTAGCCATTATTCTTCGGGGATTTCGCTGGCAGAAATTGTTAAACTCAGTCGAATGGCAAAAACCACGGTATTTAGAATCTTAGATATATTAAAAAAAAGACAGTACTTGAGTTATGACGCTGCCACAGAAAAATATTTTTTAGATGTCAAAGCCTTTCAATTAGGTGTGAAAGGATTAATGAATATCTCTTTAGTTGGGGTATCGATTCCTTTTTTAAAAAAGCTGGCTGCAATACTCAACGAAACCTGTTTTTTAGCGGTTTATCATGACGGCAGTGTGATTTATTTATACAAAGCTGAAGGTGAGCTGGCGGTTAAAACTAACTCCCATATTGGTAGCCGAATGCCGGTATACTGCACCGGTTTAGGAAAAGCATTATTAGCCTATCAACCATTAGTTGAAATTAACAAGGTGTTAAGTCGCCCATTGGTTCAATTCACCAGTAAAACGGTTGTTGATCGTGAAGCCATACACAACAGTTTAGCTAAAGTGTGCATCGACGGTTACTCAATGGATGATGAAGAAGTAGAAGAGGGATTAACCTGCATTGCTGTTCCAATCTTTATTAAACAAAATAAGGTGGTTGGAGCAATCAGCGTTGCCGGCTCTTCTTTTCGAATAATCCAGAAAAAGGCAATGATTATTCATGAACTGAAAAATATTGCCGCATCGATATCCGTTGAATTAAAGAAGAAAAATTAACTTACGGCTATAGAGTAAATTTATAGCTACCCTATATTGTAAAGGCTTATTATCATGACCCAAAAAGAGACAACTTCAGCAATTGATAAAGCCATTGCTGTGTTAGATGTGATTAGTGATTGCGCAGCAGGTGTCACCATTAACCAAATGATTGGCGCAACAAAACTCAATAAAATGATAATAAAAAAGATTTTAAAAACCTTACTTGATAGAGAGTATGTGTTTTATGATGCCAAATCAGAAAAGTACACTTTAGGTTTTAAATCGTTAGAGTTAGGCATATCAAGTTTAGTCAATGTTAATATTGTTGATGTGGTTATCCCTTTTGTAAAATCACTATCGAACACCATTAATGAGACCTGTTTTTTAGGCGTTTACAATAGTGGAAATGTGGTTTATTTATATAAAAGCGAAGGGAATAACGCCATTCATACCAGCTCAAATTTAGGGCATATGCGACCAGCATACTGCACCGGCTTAGGTCGTATATTACTTGCTCACCAATCGACCGAAGAAATTGACCGTATTTTACATTCCCCTTTACCGCAATATACCGCAAAAACTATCACTGACCCCAATAAACTCAATCAACTATTAACTAAAGTTCGGCAGGAAAATATCGCTTACGATTGGGAAGAGGTTGAAGAGGGGTTAGTCTGCGTCGCATCCGGTATTTTCAATTATAGTAACGATGTGGTGGCGGCATTAAGTATTGCAGGCCCTAGTCATCGCATGCAAAATCAGATAGAAAAGTGTGCCTGTTTATTGCAAGAGACAACTAACGCAATTTCCCGTCGATTAGGCTATATACCCTCATCATCATAAACATAGGGTGATGAGGATATGATGCGCATCATTGGTTATTTGGCATTAATGTTAAATGACGCATGGCACAAGAAGGGATAATTGCGCCACGGTGCTGAATCACTTCGCCAGCCAGATCGTGCCCTTGCTTAATCGCCGCTTGAATCGATCCGCCCGTCAGCCTGACAGATAAGTAGCCGGCACTAAACGAATCTCCAGCCGCTGTGGTATCCACAATATTTTGTTGAGCAATCACATTTGCCGGCAACTCGACTCGCTCCTTATCGGTGACGACAATACAACTTTCGCTGCCCCGTTTAATAATGATTTCACTAATGCCGAGTTTTTGACTGCGCAAAATACTATCTTGATAATCATTATCTCCCCAAAGCAGGGTTTCATCATCTTGAGTTAAAAATGCGATATCGGTATAAGACAAGATTTTTGAATAGACGTTTTTTGCATACTCTTGAGTGCGCCATAGTCGAGGGCGATAGTTATTATCAAAAATCACTTTACCGCCATTGGCTTTAAAGCTTTCTAAAAGCTCGATCAGCCTGTCGATGCTATGCTCATCAAGAATCGCAATACTGATGCCACTTAAATAGATATAATCAAAGGTGGCAATTTGCTGGCAAATCGAGGCGGTTTGCGCTGTTTTAAGCCAGAATCTTGCTGCTGCATCATTGCGCCAATAATAGAATGAACGCTCGCCACAATCATCGGTCACAATGGCATATAAACCCGGCATTTTATTATCGATTTGTTGGATAAGCTGAGTGTGGATCCGCTCTTGTTGCCATTGCTGTAACATCTCTTGACTAAAAGGATCGCTGCCTAGTGCTGTCACATAGTGAATATTGGCTTGATTATTCGCCAACAACCGGGCTAGATAAGTTGCCGTATTTAAAGTATCCCCGCCAAAACTTCTGTTGGTTACGTTGCCTTTAATCGACAGTTCAATCATACATTCGCCAATTACGGCTATATTTATTGTCATCATGTGTCCTTATTTGTTACCTTTGAAATACACCAAATCTTTATTTGTTTCGGTGATATTTCTTCAATAAATAACCGATTAATCGATTGCGACTTTTACCACCACTTTACGGATTTTTTCTGCCTTGCCAGCCACAATACAAAGTGGTTTATGCACTTCATGCGGATAGAAGATAACAAAGTCATTCGGTTGCAGTACAAATAGCGTCTCTTCATTTGGTGCTTTAACAAAGGCGATATCTCCGTTAACTAACCGGTCTTCGATCACCTCAGTATGGGGCGGAAGTGTTGATACTGCCATGCCTTCTTGACCGGATAACACAATTTGAATATCAATATATTTTGCATGATACTCGTATTGCCCGACTTCTTGCGTGCGTGATAGTGTTTCAGACACCATATAAAAAACATTATCCTCATCGATTACGTAGCGACCGTTATCGGTCTTATCGTTCACTTGTTGTTTAACTGTCTCAATGGCTTGTCTTAGTTTTTCAGGTAAATAAGGCACTAAATCAAGATGTTCAATATTGCCAATAATCATAAAATCCTCCTTAAATACTGAATTATTGGTAAAAAAGTGAGCCAATAATTCAGATAAAATATATTCAATCCGATTGACTTATCGACCTAACCAACCACCGTCAACGGCCAAGGTAAATCCATTAATATAATCAGAAGCTGAAGATGATAAAAACACCGCTGCGCCGCCCAAATCTTGCGGATCGCCCCAGCGCCCAGCGGGGATACGTTCTAAGATTTGACGATTACGGGTTTCATCATTCATTAATGCAGTATTCATTTCAGTGGCAATATAACCCGGTGCAATACAGTTAATGGTGATCCCTTTTGATGCCCACTCATTGGATAACGATTTAGAAAAGCCGGACACCGCCGACTTCGCTGCGGTATAAGCCGGGATAGTGAATCCCCCTTGAAAGGCAAGTAACGAGGCAATATTGACAATTTTACCGTAGCCTCGTTCTAACATATGTCGGCCAACTTGTTGGCACATAAAAAATACCGCATTCATATTGATATCAATCACAAGATCCCAATCCGCTTTAGGGAAGGTCGCAGCAGGGTGACGCCGTTGAATGCCGGCATTATTGATCAATATATCAATATGTTGATATTTTTCGATAATGGTTGAAATCAAGCTTTGGTACTGTTCAAAGTTTGCCAAATCAAAAATAAAGGTTTCACACGATACTTGATAGCTTTTTATTTCTTGTTCGGTTTGTTCATCACGGCAAACATCAATAATAATAATATTTGCCCCGGCGTTGGCCAAACTGAGCGCTAACGATTTTCCAATACCACGAGAAGCACCAGTTACAATGGCATTTTTGCCTGTTAAATCAAAGGGATTTTTATTTTTCATCATCATATTCCTTAATAAATTTTGGGTAATTAATCACTAAATTTAAACAGTGTTTTAATCACATTTTCGCCCACTAATGCATTAGCAAAACCTGCTTTGGCTTGTTCTGGAGGCAATATAGTTAATAGTTTTTTATAGGGGAAACCTTTATTTATCAAGGCAATCGCTGTATCAAAATCTCTTGCCTGATAAACTCGAGTCCCGATAATATTAAGTTCTTTAAATTCGATATCGAGTAACTTAAATTCGGTCGGTTTTTTATAAGAGCCGACAATCTCGATAGTACCTTGCACTTTAACCAGATCGGTTAATTGCAAAGCAACTTGAGGGTGTGCTGCGCAGTCATAAACAATGTCAGCACCAACATTATGGGTAAGGTTTAACACCGTTTTTAACACATCTTCTTGTTTAGGATTAATCACGGTAAAACCAAGCTCTTTGGCTAAATTTATGCGAAAATCATTCGTTTCAATGACAATCACTTGTTTAGCGCCAGCGTGTTGTAAAACGCTTGCCACACAAAGCCCAATAGTACCGGCACCAAACACCACAACCGAGTCACCGATTTTAAATGGCGTTCTTGACACCGCATGAATACCGACCGCCAGTGGCTCGACAAATGCTCCTAAATCCATGGGCATATCATCGGGCAAGACATGCACTTTCCGGCGATCGACTTTGACATACTCAGCCATACCGCCAGCGGTATCAATGCCATAAAGTTTTAGTGTTTGGCAAACATGACTGTTTCCGGATTGACAAGGGCTACACTGACCGCAGGAGATCAGCGGACGGACGCAGACTTTGGTACCGGTCGGCAGCTGATCATCACCGTCAACAATGTAACCGGAAAACTCATGCCCCATAACTAATGGCGCTTTGGCTCTTGGATGAACACCTAAATAAATATTTAAATCCGAACCACAAATGCCGGCATGGCTTACTTTGATTAAGACTTCATTGTCGTTCAAAACCGGCTTGTCAATTTGTTCACAAACCACTTCATTTGGGCTTTTATATATGATTGCTTTCATGTTTATATCCTTTCTGCGCTAAAATTTTATCGATTTAAACAATACAAAGGCTGTTCACCTTTCGCCAATCGAATCGCCTCTTGAGCGGCTTTGCGTTTTAGATCTTGCTGTGATTGCTCTGAATACCAGGCAGCGTGCGGGGTCGCGATAAAGTTATCGAGTGCAAATAGTGCCCTATCAGTCGGTGGCTCTTGCTCAAACACATCGAGCGCAGCGCCGGCAATAGTGTTTGTCACTAAAGCTTGATAAAGCGCTTGTTCATTGACAATGCCGCCTCGTGCAGTGTTAACGAGATAGCAATTTTTTTTCATCATCGAAAACTCTTGATGACTAATCAAGTTTTGGGTCTGTTTAACCAGTGGCAGATTGAGCGAAATAATATCCGATTGGCTTAACAGCGTCTGTAAGCTAACAATTTCAATAAAATCAGGCAGATCTTCTTGTTTTGCCAGCGGATCAAAACCGATCACCTTCAAACCTATACCATGCAATTTTTTCGCTAACGATAAACCTATTCGACCTAAGCCAATAATACCGGCGGTCTGTTCTTGTAAGCGGTAAATAGGTATCGCTTTTTCATAAGCCCAAATTGCATTTTTGGTGTCACTGGTGAGTAAAGGTAATTTTCTGGCTAAAGCCATAATCAGAGCTAAAGCATGATCAGCAACCTCATTGGTGCCATAATCCGGCACATTACAAACGGCAACATTATTTTTGGTTGCTGACTGTATATCAATGGTATTCACCCCTACGCCATAACGGACAACGCCTTTTAATTTTTTTAACGAACTTAAAACCTTATCTGAAATGGTGGCATATTGTAAAATCAGCGCATCAGCATCCTGACAATCTCGAACAATATCATCGGGTTGAGTAATGTTAAGTATCTCAAAATCGATTCCCTGCTCGGCAAAAATGGCTTTTTCTATCGCCATTGATTCATGATCACAATCTGTTATATAAATCTTCATTTGTTTACCTCAATTAAAACGGAATAGCATTCCGAAATAATATTAATTAAGAAATTTAAAGAATGATATTTCATTTATTTAATAATGTGATCGTCATCACAGAATATTTAAACGCTAACTTAATAAAAAGATTAATAAAATCCAGACTATATTTATGATTTTTATATGACTTTTACAGTCGAATTAGCTCGTTATCTCCTTTTATTTAATTGTCCGTAATCGGTTATTTTCTGTTGCCATTATTTTGCCTTTCTGGATCGTTTTTAGAAAATCAATATTAAAATATTATTGATATTCATGTGCTTAATTTTTATTTGGTGATGTTTATCACAAAATGGCGAATCAAAATTGATTTTATTTTGGTTATTTTATATGTTCAAAAAAGGAATGATATTCCGAATATTTTATATTTGCTTTGGCTGTATGCCGGAAAAGACAAATTAATATATTTAAATCATATGGTTATTTTTCTTGAGGAATGGATGATGAAAATAAAAAAATTTATAGATCGCGTACCCGGTGGATTAATGCTGATCCCACTGTTTCTTGGTGCATTGTGTAATACCTTTTTTCCCGGCGGGGGCAAATATTTAGGATCATTTACCAATGGCTTAATCTCCGGAACGGTACCTATTTTGGCTGTTTGGTTTTTCTGTATGGGCGCATCGATAGAGCTGAAAGCGACCGGCATGATGTTAAGAAAATCCGGCGTTTTAGTGGTGACCAAAATTGCCACAGCCTGGGTCGTTGCGCTGATTGCCGGCACATTCTGGACCAATGGTTATATGGTAGAAGGGGGCATCTTTGCCGGTTTTTCAATTATTGCCTTAGTTGCTTCAATGGATATGACTAATGGCGGATTATATGCCGCACTGATGAATCAATATGGCACCAAAGAAGAAGCCGGCGCTTTTGTTCTTATGTCTCTCGAGTCAGGACCTTTAATGACAATGGTGATTTTAGGGACATCTGGCGTGGCTTCATTCGAGCCTAGACTATTTATCGGGGCGGTGTTGCCATTTTTAATTGGCTTTTTATTAGGCAATTTAGATTCCGATCTACGCAAATTATTTGGTAGTGCTGTGCAAACTCTCATTCCGTTTTTTGCCTTTGCGCTAGGTAATAGCATCAAACTGCAAGTTATTTTTGAGACAGGCTTAGCCGGTATTTTATTAGGATTATTAGTGATAGTGATAACCGGCGTGCCGCTTATCTTAGCCGACAAATTCTTAGGTAAAGGTAATGGTACCGCCGGGGTGGCGGCCTCGAGTTCGGCCGGGGCTGCGGTTGCCACACCGTTATTAATTGCCGAAATGGTACCGGAATTTGCCCCGGTAGCATCAGCTGCTACCGCTATGGTTGCCACCAGTGTGATTGTGACATCGGTTGTTGTGCCAATTATTACTTCAATTTGGGCTAAAAAGTTTGGAATAAGCGAGGCTAAACAAACTATTGATACCGATTTGCTTACGTCAGCAAAAAATGAATAGAAAACAGAAAATCAATTGATAAAGGAGATCAAGAATGAAAAAAATATTAACAATGGTATTATTGCTGGTGTTATCTGTCAGTCAAAGTTTTGCTGCAACACCTAATCAAACCACTGTCGAACAAACCGTTGAAAGCTTGCGCTTAGCTATGTTAAATGCCGATAAAGCACAGTTAGAACAGCTTGCTTCAACCAATTTAAGCTATGGTCATTCCAATGCAATGGTTGAAAACAAGGCCGAATTTGTCGAGGCGATTGTCAGCGGCCGATCAGGATTTACCACCCTTGCTTTTCAAGATCAGTCTATCATCACTGACGGTGATACAGCGATTGTACGCCATACTTTTGTTGCCGACACCAATAATAGCGGCATAATCGGTAAGGTGAAAATTGGTGTGATGTTAGTGTTTAAAAACGCCGATGGCGAGTGGAAACTTTTAGCCCGTCAAGCTTATAAACTTCCACAGTAAAGCTTAACGGTCGGTTTTTTATTTAATGCGTTGCTGATTGTTAACGATGAAAACAATCAGCAACGTAAATTTTTTTATAGTGTTAAAAAAATTTTCTTTCCTTTTTTATACTTAAACGTGGGTATTTTCTGAAAGTTTTTGGCAAGAGTTTGTGTTTTTGCTTAAACGTCTATATTTTCTGAAACTTCTTGACAAGGTTTTTACTTTTATTAAAAGTTACATTTTTTTGATCCGCTAGTTTCGGACGCTGTTAATTGGTTGATATTTTCATTTCGGTATCTGCGTCCGAATTAGGGGGATTTTGTGCGAAATCCCCCTAATAACCCCCTCGCAGTACCACCCAAAGCGGTCTTCGACTACCCTTCGCCTTCGTTCGGTCTTAACGCACCGGCGCTGATTTGTTCCGGACAAAGCAGCGCCTCGCCAAACATCCCTGTTTGGCGTGCTAACCTCTCTCAGTTGTCGGCGCTTTGTGAAGGTGCGATCTGGGGCATTTGTTTGTTTTTGTGTAAGGTAATGGTAAGCCGTTTAAAATAGTGGTGGAGTTTAAAATACTAACTTTTTAAACCTAAAATTGCCCTTTGAGTTTTTATAAACGATGTTTATAGTATGTGAGATTCTACTTTAAAGCTGCATAAGCTGTTTAGAAATGTTAAGCATCTTACCTGTCAAGCCTTTAGCCGCTAACTTAGCAGCATACTTCGGCGTGAGCGGCTGCCACTTCCGACCCGTGGTGGGATCGGCTTCTTTTTGAAATGCCGCTTCAGACTCACTTGCTAGCACTGCAGCGATGTCACGAGTAATGGGCGTCATGTCAGCACCAAGTTGCTGCAAACGTTTTATGCTATCCTGAATTGCTTTATCATTAAACTTATAATCTATTTGCATAATCGTCACTCTTGCTTTATAGTTATTACCAAGCTGTGTACGGATAATGGTAATTCGACATAAGCGCACGCTCGGCGCCACATGTTTATGTGGGTTCAACTCCCACCACAGCAATAAGCCCTGCTCCTCCGGCAGGGCTTTGTTATTTATATCCCGCCTTTCACGCTCTTTTGCAAATCAACAACGCTGGCTTTGTATGCATTAACAACAACGTCAAGCGCATCGGGTTGCTTTTTGAGATGATACTTGAAAGCTGCATAAGCCGTTTAGAAAAAAGTCATATGTGTCTGTCGTAAGATAGAGCCTTTTATGGCTGCATAAGGGGTTTAGGGTATTTTTGAAATATCTAAAACGTTTGTTTTTATACTGAAACGTGGGTGTTTTCTGAAAGTTTTTGGCAGGTTTTTGTGTTTTTTGCTTAAACATCTATATTTTCTGAAAGTTCTTGACAAGGTTTTTTATTTTCTTTGAAAGTTGCAGGTTTTTAGTCCGCTAGTTTCGGACGCTGTTAATTGGTTGATCTTTTCATTTTGGTGTCAGCGTCCGAATTAGGGGGATTTGGTGCGAAATCCCCCTAATAACCCCCTCGCAGCACCGCCCAAAGCGGTCTTCGACTGCCCTCCGCCTTCGTTCGGTCTTAACGCACCGGCGCTGATTTGTTCCGGACAAAGCAGCGCCTCGCCAAACATCCCTGTTTGGCGTGCTAACCTACTCAGTTGTCGGCGCTTTGTGAAGGTGCGGGTGGGTGCACTTGTTTGCTTTTGGGAAAGGTAACGGTAATTCGTTTGGAATTAGTAGTGAAGTTTAAAATACTAACTTTTTAAACCCTTTTTTTAGCTAAAAATAAAACCATTAAAAATCAATATATTGCAAAAGCGTTAGAAAAAAGGGTTTTTAAACCTAAAATTGCCCTTTGTGTTTTTATAAACGATGTTTATAGTATGTGAGATTCTACTTGAAAGCTGCATAAGCTGTTTAGAAAAAAAGTATTTTTGCTTTAGACACAGACGATATCTTGAAAGCTGCATAAGCTGTTTAGAAAATGAATTTCATCAAACAATTACCAGTTGATAGCTTGAAAGCTGCATAAGCTGTTTAGAAACACATCGGGGGTAAAAGTAATGGTGACATCAGTCTTGAAAGCTGCATAAGCTGTTTAGAAATCGTGCCGGGCAAGACGAGGGAGAAATCGAGTCTTTAAAGCTGCATAAGCTGTTTAGAAATCTTTCTTAACAATTGTATTGTACAATACAATCTTTTCAGCTGCATAAGCCGTTTAAAAAAAGCCGTATGTGTCTGCCGTAAGATAGAGCCTTTTATGGCTGCATAAGGGGTTTAGGATTTTTTTGAAATATCTTAAACTTTTGTTTTTATACTTAAACATGGGTATTTTCTGAAAGTTCTTGTCAAGGTTTCGTGCGACTTTTTAGTTATTATGGAAGGTAGTAATATTGAATTTTAGATATTTTTGAAAATATCTTAACCTTTTGTTTTTATACTAAAACATAGGTATTTTCTGAAAGTTTTTGTCAAAAATCATCTGTTTTTAAATTTGCTAACGGGATCTTATCTTAGGTTTTGTTAAGGATTGCGTTATAATGTCGCCAATTTTTTTGCAGTCTATAAAGATAATCGAGCAATGGCGTTAAAAATAACCAGTAAGTGTATTAATTGTGATATGTGCGAACCTGAGTGCCCGAATGAGGCGATCTCTATGGGGTTTGATACTTATGAGATCGACCCGAATAAATGCACGGAATGTGTTGGTTATTATGATCACTCTACATGCCAGCGTGTTTGTCCGATTCAAAATGCGATAATTGCTGATCCGGAGCATGAGGAGACGCATGATCAGCTTTTAGCAAAATTTGAGTTATTAAAGCGCTCTTCTTAGTTTATTGCTCAGATTTGACATCAATGCGAAGCGCTTTGGGAATTTCAAAGGTGATGTTTTCTAAAATGCCGTCGGTTTCAATTAACGATGTGCAGCCTAAACTTTTTAAATAATCGATAACCTGTTGCACTAATATATCCGGCGCTGAGGCACCCGCTGTTACGCCGATTCGGCGTGCATTGCTTATCCATTTTGGATCGATATCCGAGGCAAAATCAATTAAGTAGGCTTGTTTGCTGTTACGTCTGGCAAGCTCGGCTAATCGATTGGAATTGGATGAATTTTTAGATCCAACAACTAACACGATGTCTGCTTGTGATGACAGTTGTTTTACCGCTTGTTGTCGATTGGTTGTAGCATAACAGATATCATTTTTGCGTGGGCTTCGGATATGGGGAAAGCGTGCTTTTAAGGCGGCAATGATTTCAGCGGTATCATCTACCGATAAGGTTGTTTGGGTGGTAAAACAAAGATTATCTTCATTTTTGACCTGTAATTGTTGCACATCTTCGATAGATTCAACTAAATAAATACCCCCTTCGGGATTACTGTATTGCCCCATAGTGCCGTCTACTTCGATGTGTCCGGCATGACCGATTAAGATAACCTCTTCGCCTCGATAGCTCGATCTGGCTACTTCCATATGGACTTTAGTTACAAGTGGGCATGTGGCATCGAATATTCGAAGATGACGAGCTTTCGCCTCTTCTCGAACGGCTTTTGATACGCCATGTGCTGAAAAGATTAAAATGGTGTTGTCGGGGACTTCACTAATCTCTTCGATAAAAATTGCCCCGAGTTGTTTAAGGCGATTTACCACATAGCGATTATGCACCACTTCGTGGCGAACATAAACCGGTGCGCCAAACAGTTCAATCGCTCTTTCAACAATGGTGATAGCACGATCAACACCGGCACAAAAACCGCGAGGATTAGCTAAAATAATTTGCATCGTTATGGTGTCTTTTTCGGTTTTTTATAACTGCTGATAATAAACAATCCGATACCAACACAAATTGCGCAATCGGCAATATTAAACGTTGGGTAGTGCCAATTGCCAAAATTGACATCGAGAAAATCAACAACAAAACCATGATATAGCCGATCAAATAAGTTACCTAATGCACCGCCTAAAATCATTGATAGAGAAAGGTTTTCTAATTTTTGCGAGCGATTATTGCGATAAAGCATATACACAATCACTGCACTGATAACTAAGGCAATAGCAGCCAGCATTACTCTTTGCCCTTCAAAAATACTAAAGGCAGCGCCAATGTTACGCACATAGGTGATCGAAAAGAAGGGTAAGAGATTGACTGTTTCAAATAGTTCAAATCTATCTAAAATATAAAATTTACTTGCAATATCGATGATGAAAACGACTATTGCCAATAACACCCAGTAAAGTCCGTTATCTTTTTTCATGTAGTTGGCTCATTATGATATTACCGCCGACATTAGTCGGCGGAGAAGGTATTAAATTGCTATCGTATTGACGATAGCTTAATGGTTTATCGTGAGTGATTTACGGTTAAGCAAAATGTCTTATTTCGCCGTTTCCGTGAATGTTTTGCTCACAGCGTTTACATAAATGCGTTGTCGGTTCATTATCAACAGTATAATGCCAGCAACGTGGGCACTTATCGCCTTGTGCTTTCGCTAATTCAATTTTAAGACCGCTTATATCACTTTGTACTGCCTGTTGTGTTGCATTCTCAAGCGGTTTGACGCTTGCTTGTGAAGTGAGTAATACAAAGCGTAATTCATTTTCTAATTTCGCTAGTGCATTGGCGATATCCTTGTCAGCATAAAGCGTCACCGCCGCTTCAAGTGAACCGCCGATAACTTTATCGTTTCGTCCTTGTTCTAATACTTTATTCACTTCACTACGAATGGTGAGAATTTGTGCCCAATATTCACTATTTAACGCTTCACTCTCCGGTAAAGTAAAGAGTTGGTTGTACCATTCATCTTCAAATACGAACTCTGATTTTTCATTTGCCGGTAAGTACTGCCAAATTTCATCAGCGGTAAAGGATAATACCGGTGCAATCCAACGCACCATAGCTTGCGCAATATGATATAACGCCGTTTGACAACTATGGCGAGCAATACTATCGCTTTTAGCGGTGTATTGGCGATCTTTAATAATATCTAAATAGAATGATCCCATTTCAATTGAGCAAAATTGCATGATACGTTGTACCACTTTATGGAAATCATAACTTTCATACGCTTGAATAATTTGTTCTTGCGCTTCTTTCGCCATGCTAACCGCCCAGCGATCAAGTATCACCATCTCTTCAGGTTTAACCATATTTTTAGCTGGATCAAAACCATTTAAGTTTGCCAGTAAGAAGCGAGCGGTGTTACGAATACGACGATAGCTGTCTGCTGCTCGTTTGATGATTTCATCTGAGTAGCTCATTTCACCCGAATAATCGGTTGAGGCGATCCATAAACGTAAAATATCGGCGCCAAGTTTATTCATTACCTCTTGTGGGGTGACGATATTGCCTAGAGATTTAGACATTTTACGCCCTTGACCGTCCACCACAAAACCGTGAGTTAATACTTGTTTGTAAGGGGCTTTATTGTCAATTGCTGTTGATAGCATTAATGATGACATAAACCAACCACGGTGTTGATCAGAGCCTTCTAAATACATGTCGGCTTCGTGTCCTTCAAACTCCGGACGTACGCCTACAACTGAGAAGAAAGTTGATCCTGAATCAAACCATACATCCAGTGTGTCTGGTACTTTGCGGTAATCATCGGCATCGGGGCCTAAGAGATCTTTAATATCGGCATCCCACCATGCTTGAATACCGTTTTGTTCAACCAATTTAGCCACTTTTTCTACTAATTGTAGTGTATCGGGATGTAACTCTTCGGTTTCTTTGTGGACAAATAACGTCATAGGTACGCCCCATGTACGTTGACGAGAGATACACCAGTCCGGACGATTAGCGACCATTGTTTCAATTCGAGCTTGTCCCCAATCCGGGATCCAGCGCACTTGTTTGATCTCTTTTAGCGATTGCGCACGTAAACCTTGTTTGTCCATGCTGATGAACCATTGTGGTGTTGCACGGTAAATAACCGGTGTTTTATGGCGCCAGCAACATGGATAACTATGTTCGATATTCTCAAAGTGTAATAACGCATTGTGCTCTTTTAAGATCTCAACGACGACTTTATTGGCTTTAAACACAAAAAGACCATCTAAACCGGCGCCGGTGCCCGGTAAATAACAGCCATTACCGCCAACCGGGTTAGCTACTTCAAGTCCATATTTTTGACCGACTAAAAAGTCTTCTGCACCATGGCCGGGCGCTGTGTGCACTGCACCAGTACCGGCATCAACAGTTACATGTTCACCCAGTACAATCGGCTCATCAAAATCAAGGAAAGGGTGTTTAAAACGTAATAGCTCAAGTGCATCACCTTTACAGCTGCCAAGGACTTTCCAGTCTGAAATTTCGGCACGCTTCATGACTGATTCGACCAGATCAGTGGCTAAAATTAAGCACTCTTTATCGTTTATTTGTACCAGTTGATACTCAAATTCAGCATTTAAGGCAATACCACGGCTAGCCGGTAATGTCCAAGGTGTGGTTGTCCAAATCACGGCATAAATGGTTAAATCGGTATTTACGCCAAATTTACTTGCAACTGTTTGGTTATCTACGGCTTTAAATTTTACATCGATTGCCGGTGAAGATTTATCATAATATTCAACTTCAGCTTCGGCCAATGAAGACATACAATCAGTACACCAGTAAACCGGTTTAGCCCCTTTGACTAAATGCCCATTTTGAATCACTTTACCTAATGCTCGAATAATATTCGCTTCGGTATCGAAATTCATTGTACGGTAAGGGTTTTGCCAATCACCAAGGACACCCATGCGGATAAAATCGGCTTTTTGTAGCTCAACTTGTGAAGCAGCATAATCACGACAAATTTGACGAAATTCAGCAGGCGTTACTTTTACCCCCGGTTTACCGACTTGTTCTTCAACTTTCTGCTCAATTGGCAAACCATGACAGTCCCATCCTGGAATATACGGGGAGTCATAGCCACTTAAGCCTTTTGATTTGATAATAATATCTTTAATTATTTTATTAACTGCATGACCGATATGAAGTTTGCCGTTGGCATAAGGCGGGCCGTCGTGCAAAATAAATGCTTTCTTGCCTTTTTTGACTTGACGAATTTTGCGATAAAGTTCTTTATCGTACCAATTTTGCAACATTGCCGGTTCACGTTTGGCAAGATCGCCTCGCATTGGGAAACCGGTTTCCGGTAAATTCAAGGTATTTTTATAATCTGTCATGCTGATTTATTCCAGTTAATTTTGTTGATACTACTTTCTTAATTGGTTAATTGTGCACTGATCTTTTTAGCAGTGCAAACATCTTGTGTAATTTGTTCTTTTAATTCAGTTAATGAGTTAAATTTTTTCTCATCACGCAATTTTTTAACGAAGGTGACGTCTAAATATTGTCCATAAAGATCACCTGAAAAGTCAAATAGATTCACTTCTAAAATGGCTTTTTTTCCTTCAATAGTTGGTCTTATGCCTATATTGGCAATGCCGTGATAAGATTGCTGGCTACAACTATTTTTGACCTTCACTAAATAGACACCTTGCAAGGCTGGTTTTTTGCGGTGTAAATGAATATTCGCTGTTGGAAACCCTAACTGCCTTGCTAACGCATTGCCATGTATCACTCGACCAGCAATGGCGTAATTTCGACCTAACAGGCAATGTGCCAATTGAAAATCATTATTGGATAATGCTTTTCGAACTGCCGTACTGCTAACCCGTAAATGATCAAAGACAAAAGTCGGGATACTTTCTACCGCAAAGCCATAAGTTTGGGCATAGTGCTCAAGTAAGTTTATATCCCCTTTACGTTCATAGCCAAAGCGAAAATCATCACCAATAGCAATATATTTGGCTTGTAACTTATTTATCAACCAATCTTGGATAAAATCGTCAGCAGACATTTTGGCAAAAGTTTGGTTGAAGGGTATCGCAATAATATAATCTATGCCGAGTTTTTCAATTAAAATCACTTTTTCTTGAAATGAGGTTAATCGGGAAGGGGCATTGTCCGGGCAAAAAAACTCTAACGGTTGTGGTTCAAATAACATCACAACAGTCGGTAGATTTAATCTTTTACCTTGGGTAATTAAATGGTTAATTAATTGCTGATGTCCTAAATGTACGCCGTCAAAATTGCCCAATGTCAGTACACACTGGGAAACTTGATTTTTTATATTAGCAATACCGCGAATGATCTTCATGAAAATGTGTTATTTAACTGTGTAATTTAACTCAAGTAGCCGAGAATTATACCAATCTTTCTTGAAGATGCACGTAATATAAAGCTGATTTTTGGTCGTTTTGTCTTTGAGTTTTGGCTTTTAATTGGTGTTAAATAATCAATCTGCATACGACTGGTTCAAAAATCCGCTCTAGTTAAGTTGGCGTAAATATTGATTGTTACCAAAAAATCCGACAATAAGCCAGCTCTTTGGCTCGTTTTTTATATTCTTCTTGTTGCGCGGTAGGAATAAAAAAACGGTTTTTTTCTATCTCTTCGCACTCTTTTACATCACTTTTAATATGCTCTGCTTCTTCTTTTGATATTCGAAAGAAAAAGGTACTAAATATACCGATTTTTGAATCGTCATCATCATCCATAGTGACTTTATTTTCTAAATCAAACATTCTTTTGGAAGGATAAGCCAGTCCGTCGAATAAGTCTTGTGATTTAGTGAGTTTTCGCATCGCAATGGTTTGCTCATTACCATAAACGTAGTTTTCGTTGATAAAGTAATTGTCGCCTTGTTTACTTATTTCAACAATATTGGCGATCGTTGCCGTATGTTTATAATCCGGGCCACCTTCAACCCAAAAACCGATAAATTTATCTTCATTATTTCGTTGCGGTTCAGAACATGCTGTAATCAAAAATACCGTAAAAATGAGTGATAAATATTTCATTGAATATCCTTATAGTGTTAGTGATTTAAAGCCCTTAAAAACTCCTGCCTTGTACTTGGGTTGGTTTTAAATCCACCACCTAATGCCGTTGTGGTTGTCATGCTACTGGAATCTTTAATGCCTCTGGCTTTGACACAATAGTGAGTTGCATCAATTGAAACTGCCACATTTACCGTCCCTAGTAAGGTTTGAAGGGCAACGAGAATTTGTTGAGTTAACCTTTCTTGTACTTGTGGGCGTGAGGCAAAAAATTCGACAATTCGGTTAATTTTGGATAAGCCGATAACTTTATCTTTCGGGATATAAGAGACGGTCGCTTTACCGTCAATGGTGACAAAATGGTGTTCACACACACTGGTTAAGGTGATATCACGAACGGTTATCATCTCGTCAACTTGCATTTTATTTTCAATCAGTGTGATTTTCGGGAAATTCTCGTAATACAGTCCGGAAAAAATCTCATCGACATACATTTTAGAAACACGATGTGGCGTTTCGGCAAGACTGTCATCGGTCAGATCCAATTCCATTAACTGCATGATCTGACGAAAATGCTCTTCGATTTTTGCCTTGCGTTCACTATTATCCATTGCTAAACGACAAGAAGGGGTTTCAAGATTTTTTGCTGCCAGTGCGGCTTTAACTTTTTGTGCAGCAATGCTTAATTCTGTCATGGCTAAATACTCGGGCGAAAAAGATACCGTATTATATAACACTCGTTATTTAATATACAGTTTTTTACTTTGCGTTTTCTATTTAAACACCTTATTTACCCTAAACTTCTTTACACTATATTATCGTCAATAATGACAATATTATCGCTAATTGGGGTATACTGTTTGGTAACGTTTTTAATAAACTTGGGTAACTATAATGCCAAATAAAACACCAATCATTTTAATTGATGGATCTTCTTACCTTTACCGTGCTTTTTTTGCATGTCCGCCATTAACCAATGCCAAAGGTGAACCGACCGGGGCTATTTTTGGTGTGATTAATATGATTCGTAGCTTAATTAACCAATATAATCCTACCCATATTGCCGTTGTATTTGATGCGAAAGGTGGATCGTTTAGAAACGAAATTTACAGCGAATATAAAGCCACTCGTGAAGCCATGCCGGAAAACTTGCGTCCGCAAATTGAGCCGATCCATAACATTTTAAAAGCCATGGGCTTGCCGTTACTTTGCATTGATGGGGTAGAAGCTGATGATGTAATTGGGACACTGGCAAAACAAGCCGAAAAAGAAAATCATCATGTGTTAATTAGCACCGGTGATAAAGATATGGCGCAGCTGGTCAGCGATAAAGTGACATTGATTAATACCATGAACAATACCTTGCTTGATCCAAAAGGTGTCATGGAAAAATTTGGTGTACCGCCCGAAAAGATTATCGACTACTTAGCCTTAAGGGGCGATTCATCGGATAATATCCCCGGTGTGCCAGGCGTGGGTGAAAAAACGGCACAAAGTTTATTAACTGAATTTAATAGCGTTAAAGATATCTATCAACGTTTAGATGACATTGAAAAGTTATCAATTCGTGGGGCGAAATCTTTAAAACAAAAACTGATCGACAACCAAAAAGAAGCCGAACTGTCCTATTTATTGGCTACGATCAAAACCGATGTGAAGTTAGATTTTTCTAACGAGCAGCTTATCGCCGGTGATATTGATGTTAACGCTTTAAACGAACTATTTGCCTATTACGGCTTTCATCGCTGGCAAAAAGAGTTAATCTCCGGTAGCTTTTTAAAACAGCAAAAAGCATCGGCGGCGATTATCAGCAGTAACCTATCACTATTTGGGCAGGATGAATCGCCAGCGCAAACTAGATCGACCGATTATCAATGTATTTTAACCGATGAGCAATTAGATAGCTGGATTGTAAAATTAACCAATAGCACGCAATTTGCCTTCGATACGGAAACCGATAATGTTGATCATGTGCATGCTAAATTAGTCGGGATTTCGTTAAGCGTCACCCCGCATCAAGCGGCCTATATTCCGCTTGCTCATCACTATCTAGGCGTACCAGAGCAGCTTGCGCTTGATAGTGTGCTGGCGAAATTAAAACCGGTATTAGAAAACCCTAATATTAAAAAAATTGCCCAAAATGCTAAGTTTGATTACAGCGTACTGGCAAACTATGGCATTAAGGTGCAAGGTATCGCTTATGACACCATGCTTGAGTCGTATGTACTTAACAGTACCGAAAGGCACGATATGGACAGTTTAGCGAGCCGTTATTTAAATTATAAAACCATTACTTATAATGAACTGACTAAGCAAGATAAGAAACAACTGACAATTGATGCTATTGAGGTTGAAAAAACGACCCAGTATGCGGCGGAAGATGCCGATATAACTCTACAACTGCATGAAAAATTGTGGCCGGAACTGTCTAAAGAAGCAGAACTAACCAAGTTATTTACTGATATTGAAATGCCGTTAGCTATCGTATTGGCGGAAATGGAAAGAACCGGTGTTCTGGTGGATGCCAAACAGTTAAACGACTATTCACACGAACTGGCACAACAGTTAAAAGCAATTGAAGCAGAGCTACAATCGCTGGCCGGTGAAAAATTCAATCCGGCTTCACCAAAACAGATTCAAGCGATTTTGTTTGAAAAGCATCAACTGCCGGTATTGAAAAAAACGCCGAAAGGTGATCCGTCAACCAGTGAAGATGTGCTGAGCGAATTGGCAAATGAGTATGAGTTACCACGCATGATTTTATTTTATCGTGGGCTTGCCAAACTGAAAAATACCTATACCGATAAATTGCCATTGATGATAAGTCCAATCGATCATCGTATTCATACCAATTATAATCAAATTGGTACTGTAACCGGTCGCTTATCATCAAACGATCCAAATTTGCAAAATATTCCGGTACGCAATGAAGAGGGGCGTCGAATTCGCCAAGCATTTATTGCACCAAAAGGCTATAAAATTATTTCGGCTGACTATTCGCAAATTGAACTGCGCATTATGGCGCATCTTTCACAAGATAAGAGCCTACTTAATGCTTTTGCCCATGATAAAGATATTCACCGGGTAACTGCCAGTGAAATTTTAAGTAAACCGGAATCCGAAGTGACATCAGAAGAGCGTCGACGCGCTAAAGCGGTCAATTTTGGATTGATTTACGGTATGAGTGCATTTGGTCTATCCAAACAGATAAATATCGCCCGCAAAGAAGCGCAGTTTTATATCGATCGTTATTTTGAGCGTTATCCGGGTGTGCAAAACTATATGGAACAAACCCGCCAACTTGCTGCTCAGCAAGGGTACGTGCAAACGCTATCCGGCCGGCGGTTATATCTTCCTAAAATCACCTCAACTAATGGCATTGAAAAACGTGCTGCCGAACGTGCGGCAATTAATGCTCCAATGCAAGGGACAGCAGCTGACATTATTAAAACCGCCATGATTAAAATGAGTGACTGGATAAAAAGTCAACCAAACGGCAATATTAATATGGTGATGCAAGTTCACGATGAATTAGTGTTTGAAGTGAAAGAGGAACTGGTTGATAACTATTGTTCTAAAATTAAATCAATCATGGAAAACTGTTATCAATTATCGGTACCTTTAAAAGTCGATGTCGGTATTGGTAATAACTGGGATGAGGCACATTAATTGTTGCTATCGTCAGGTTGTCAAAAAGTGGTGGTTTTATACTTAAACGTAGGGTAAATCTGAAACTTCTTGACAAAATAGTGATTGATTTTAAGCCGCTAACTGGCTATTGCTCAAACCCTTTAGCGTGTTAAAATAAACCACTAAACCAAATTTATATCAAAATGTTATTACTTTACCAATGTTGGTTGGTAAGTTTGATAAAAGGGCACTGATAACGATCATCGTTTTGGTGTTCTTTTTGTTATTATTAGGATTATTTCATGAAAATCAAAACCCGTTTCGCACCAAGTCCGACTGGTTATTTACACGTAGGTGGTGCACGTACTGCGCTTTATTCTTGGCTTTATACTCGTCATGCACAAGGTGCATTTGTGTTGCGTATTGAAGATACCGATCTCGAACGTTCAACGCCGGAAGCGATAGAAGCGATTATGGAAGGAATGAATTGGTTAAAATTATCATGGGATGAAGGCCCGTATTTCCAGACAAAACGTTTTGATCGTTATAATCAAGTTATTGACGAAATGTTAGCCAATGGGTCAGCTTATCGTTGTTACTGTTCAAAAGAGCGCCTTGAAAAGTTGCGTGAAGAGCAAATGGCGAAAGGCGAAAAAGCACGTTATGACGGCCATTGCCGTTGTGATGAAGTACAAAAACAACATAACCATAACGAGCCACATGTTGTGCGTTTCGCTAACCCTGTTGACGGGGTTGTGGTGTTTAACGATCTCATTCGTGGCCCAATTGAAATTGCGAATAAAGAGCTTGATGATTTAATCATTCGCCGTACTGACGGTTCGCCAACTTATAATTTCTGTGTGGTGGTCGATGATTGGGATATGGAAATTACCCATGTGATTCGTGGTGAAGATCATATCAATAATACGCCTCGTCAAATTAATATACTTAAAGCTTTAGGAGCGCCACTGCCTGAATATGGTCATGTTTCGATGATTTTAGGTGATGACGGGCAAAAATTATCTAAACGCCATGGTGCGGTGAGTGTGATGCAGTATCGTGATGACGGTTACCTACCGGAAGCCTTGTTAAATTATTTAGTCCGACTCGGCTGGTCACATGGCGATCAAGAGATATTTTCAGTACCTGAAATGGTTAGCTATTTCTCGTTAGATGCGGTCAGTAAATCGGCCAGTGCTTTTAATACTGAAAAGTTATTATGGTTAAATCATCACTATATTAATCATTTAGATGCTGATTATGTCGCACAGCACTTAATGTGGCACATCAATCAACAAGGTTATGATTTAACTCAAGGGCCGGATTTAATTACTATCATCAAATTATTTGGTGAGCGCTCAAAAACCCTTAAAGAAATGGCTGAAGCATGCCGCTATTGCTATCAAGATTTTGATGATTTTGATGCCGATGCTGCCAAAAAACATTTACGTCCGGTGGCAAAAGCACCATTAGAGCTGATTAAAACCAAAATTGCAGCGATTGCGGATTTTGATTGGCAAATCGATAAAATTCATCATGCTATTGAAGCAACCGCTAGCGAACTTGATGTCGGTATGGGCAAAGTGGGTATGCCGTTACGTGTTGCAGTAACTGGCATCGGTCAATCACCGTCAGTGGATGCGACCGTGTTTGCCGTTGGTAAAAAACGGGCTTTAGCGAGAATTGATAAAGCACTGGCTTATATTGCACAACGGGAACAGGCTTAAGCATAATATTGATTGCCGGGTAAAAACCCCGGCAATTGGCTTTCTGGCAATATTGAGAGTTTACTTATGGCTCGTTTAAAAAAACGTTATTGGTTTTTACTAAGTTTTTTTCTTATTATCGGGCTGTTCATCATTGGCGGCTGGCAATATTGGATATCAATTAAGCAAAAATATGATATTGCGTTAGATTGGCAGGGACTCAATGTCAGTTTCGACGGTATATCATTTGAAGAAATCACTCTATCCCAGCAAAAAACCACTATCGTAGCCAAAAACATAAATTTATCATTGGCGAAATTGTCTGTTAAAGATTTAAGTCTCTATTTGCCACAGGATGATGATCCAATAACGGCTGACTCTACCGATAAACAGATAAGTGATAGCGAACAACCTCCGGAACAGTCCGGTTTGGATCTGGCAACGCTAGCAACCGTATTTAATTGGATGCCAACAACCATTCATGTTGATTCATTCAAACTCTACCAACAACATGTCCCGATTTTGGATATAAAGATTGATGCCGTCAAACAGCAACAATCCCTTAAACTCGATATTTCAACAGATAAACCCTATTTAGCGCATTTGTCAGGTAATTTGCTGTTGAACCAAACCGATTCACATTTAGAAATTCAGCAGGGACTTTTTACTACCACATTAAATCAATTAGGTATTGAAAATGGCAATATCACGCTACCTTTCTCCGCAACAATTAGCCAAGATCAAGTCACTTTAACGAACTTAGATAATGGATCGGTGAGTGTCAAAAAAGCGCAGTTGACTGAGGATTTAATGGTTAATGATTTAACCGGTAGTTTACAGTTTAAAATACAGTTCCCTTTGTTATTTGAATTAAATCAACTGTCAGCAACAGGTCAATTAGCTATCCATAAAGCCAATGGAATTTATAAAAACAGTGATATTAAATCAGTCAGTGGCGCAGTAAATTTATCGCTGAAAAATAATCAATTTAATGTATCAACCTCCGCATTGAACATTCAGGAAGTCAATTTAGGGGTTATTTTCCAAAAAATAAAATTAGCCGGTCAATATTCTGCTTCTCTAAATTCACCCAGCAAAGGTTTGGTAACATGGACAAAAGCACAAGCGGCGCTCTTTTCCGGAACGTTGTTGCTTGACGCCGGTAAATTGAATTTAGCTAAATTGCCCCAACAATTAAAATTAAGATTAAAAAATATTCAGTTACAAGATGTTTTTACTCAGTATCCAGCGGAAGGTTTAGACGCTAAAGGGACGATTGAGGGGTATTTACCAATCACACTATTAACCGTGAAAAACAACGGTAAAAACAGTTTAGGCATAGTGATTAAAAATGGAGAATTAACCACCGTCAATGACGGCTATTTACGCTTTGACAATGCGACACTTAAAGAGTATGCACAAGCTAACCCAAATATTAAAATACTCACTGATATTATTAAAAATTTTCATTATACTAAGCTAGCCGGAACAGTTTATTATAGCAATGGAATCGCCAAATTAGGTTTAAATATTCAAGGGAATAATTTAGATGCTGAAAATGGTAAAGCGTTAAATTTAAATCTCAATCTGGAAGAAAATGTCGCTAACTTGCTAATGAGTATGCAACTGTCCGATCAAATTAGCGAACCTATTCGTAAGCGAATTGAAGCGCATTTAAATAAGAAGCGGTGATCAATTAAGAGGATATTCTATGCTAAAAGGTGTGATAGCTATTATGTTAGGAAGTTTTATATTAATCGGATGTTCACCAACGGTAAAAGTGCAAGCGCCGAGTGAGCCGATTAATATCAATTTAAATGTTAAGATTGATCATGAAATCAATATCAAAGTCGATAAAGCGCTAGATAATATGATTAATAAATCCGGGTTATATTAAAAAGTACGTTTTACTCTTTATTATCCTTGATGAAGGAAAACCCAAACCCATACTTATTGCTACAATAAATAGTAGCGAAAAATTTTTTATTACACATATTTAACTAATTTCAATATGATGTATTTATCAGGGGGAACTGTTATGAAGATTTTTAAAAAAGCAACGATAGTATTATTATCGGCTATTTTATCTTTTCCGGTATTGGCGTTAACGTTAGATCAAGCCATGAGCTCGTTAAGCCAAGCAAAAGCTAATGGTTTAGTAGGTGAACAAGCCGACGGCTACTTAGGCGTAGTTAAAAATGAAGGTGAGGCAAGTCAAATTGCGCAGTTAATTAATCAGGCTCGTAAAGCACAATATCAAAAAGTTGCCGGTGAAACCAATGTGTCGTTAACCGAAGTGCAAAACCGAGCGGGCAGTAAAGCGCAAGAAAAAACGCCAGCCGGTCAATATATCAAACAACAAGGTCAGTGGATAAAGAAATAATCTTAATCTTTTTCAGTGATAGGAAAAGTATAATGACATAATACTTTAATTATGTATAAATTATGTGTATTGTGTTACTTTAGCGAATTATTCGCAACAATTTATTAAAAAGCTTGGCACCCAATAATGTGTGCTAAGTTTTAAATGTAACGTTAGTTTTTACTTGTAAATAGTATCGCTTTAGCGATTTTAAATGGAGAAATTCAATGTGTTCGATTTTAGGTATTCTTGATATTAAATCAGATCCGGAACAACTACGAACAAAAGCATTAGAACTATCAAGTCTACAGCGTCATCGTGGCCCTGATTGGTCTGGTATTTTTGCTTCTGATAAAGCTATTCTTGCTCATGAACGTTTATCAATTGTTGATGTTAATACAGGATCTCAGCCACTTTATAATAAAGATAAGACTTTAGTATTAGCAGTTAATGGCGAAATTTATAATCATCAAGAACTCCGAAATCAGTACAAAGATCGTTATGAGTTTCAAACCGGCTCAGACTGTGAAGTTATCTTAGCGCTATATCAAGAAAAAGGTATTGATTGCCTTGATGACTTACAAGGTATGTTTGCTTTTATTCTTTATGATATTAACAAAGGCACTTATTTTATTGGTCGTGACCATATTGGTATCATCCCAATGTATATGGGTCATGATGAAAACGGCACATTTTACGTTGCTTCTGAAATGAAAGCGTTAGTACCGGTGTGTAAAACCATTGAAGCATTTCCGCCGGGATGTTATCTATCAAGCACTGAAGGTGAAATCAAAACCTATTATAAACGTGATTGGATGGATTATGAAAACGTTAAGGATAATAAAACCGATATCAATGCACTACGAATTGCGTTAGAAGAGTCTGTTAAGAGTCATCTTATGTCAGATGTGCCATACGGCGTTTTATTATCCGGTGGGCTTGATTCTTCGGTGATTTCGGCTATTACCAAAAAATTCTCAGCACGTCGTGTTGAAGATCATGAAAAATCTGAAGCTTGGTGGCCACAATTGCACTCTTTTGCCGTAGGTTTAAAAGGGGCGCCAGATCTTAAAGCTGCGCAAGCGGTTGCCGATCATCTTGGTACAGTTCACCACGAAATCAACTTTACCATTCAAGAAGGTATCGATGCTATTCGTGATGTGATTTATTACATTGAAACTTATGATGTCACAACTATCCGTGCTTCAACACCAATGTATCTAATGGCGAGAAAGATTAAAGCCATGGGGATTAAAATGGTGTTATCCGGTGAAGGTGCTGATGAAGTGTTTGGTGGTTACCTCTATTTCCATAAAGCGCCAAATGCTAAAGAGTTCCATGAAGAGACAGTACGAAAATTAGCCGCTCTTCATATGTATGACTGTGCACGTGCTAATAAAGCAATGGCAGCATGGGGCGTTGAAGCTCGTGTACCATTCCTTGATAAGAAATTCTTAGATGTGGCAATGCGCATTAATCCAAAAGATAAAATGTGCGGTAGCAACGGCAAAATGGAAAAACATATTGTCCGTGAAGCATTTGAATCTTATTTACCGGCATCTGTGGTTTGGCGTCAAAAAGAGCAATTCTCTGACGGTGTTGGCTATAGTTGGATCGATACTTTAAAAGAGATTGCGGAAAGTAAAATCACTGATCAGCAGTTAGAAAACGCAAAATTCCGTTTTCCTTACAATACACCGACTTCTAAAGAAGCTTATATGTACCGTGAAATTTTTGATGAATTATTCCCGGTTGAAAGCGCAGCGCATTGTGTACCGGGTGGTCCAACCGTTGCTTGCTCGACAGCCAAAGCGATTGAATGGGATGAGTCATTTAAAAATTTAAATGATCCTTCTGGTCGTGCAGCGGTAGGTGTCCATAACGACGCTTATAAAAAATAATTAGCTTACGCTTTAATGATTAATAAAAAACGGGGAATTTTCCCCGTTTTTTGTTGCTCACATACTGCCTATGTTTGACAGTTTGAATTAGTGTGCAGCGCCTTTTGGTGCGCCGATAGGTAAAATAGTGCGTCCGTATTGTTCATTAAGCACTTCTGCCATAGCAAGGTAGATAGCGCTTGCGCCACAAATAATACCTTCAAACCCGGCAACATGGATAATGTCGTGATTACCGGAAATGTTACCAATTGCTAACAGCGCAAATAAAAGCGTTAAGCTGGCAAAAACAAATTGTAATACACGATTACCTTTTAATGTGCCGATAAACATAAAGCCGGTAAAAATGCCCCATAAAGCAAGGAAGATTCCGACAAAAGTTGCATCGGTCGGTGCAGTTGCTGGCGAAGTTGGTAAATACCAAATGCCAACTAGTGCAATCCAGAAGAAACCGTATGAAGTAAAAGCAGTGGTGCCAAATGTGTTACCTTTGCGGAATTCTAAAATGCCGGCAATGACTTGTGCCAGTCCACCATAAAAAATACCCATTGACACAATTGCCGTCATAACAGGAAAAAATCCTGCATTATGAATATTTAATAAAATTGTGGTCATACCAAATCCCATTAGTCCAAGTGGGCCAGGATTGGCAAGTTTTGTTTGTTCCATAAAGATCCTTTAACTAATAATCATAATAAAAAAGAGCGGCAATAATAAGTGTTGAAAAGCGGAGAATCAAGATTTAAAGAAAAATAATTTTTTTTCCCCCTTGATATTAAAAATTACGTTCCCATTTAAGTGGAAACAAAATTATTTCTTTGTGAAAATTAAGGGCTTGAAAATCCATATTTCAGACTTATATACAAAGAATAAAATACAGGTTTTGAGGAGAATAGATTATGGGTAAAATTATTGGTATCGATTTAGGTACAACAAATTCATGTGTAGCAGTAATGGATAACGGTCAGGCTAAAGTATTAGAAAATGCCGAAGGCGATCGCACAACCCCTTCCATTATTGCCTATACGCAAGATGGCGAAATTCTAGTTGGTCAACCGGCTAAACGCCAAGCAGTAACCAATCCACAAAATACATTATTTGCCATTAAACGTTTAATTGGTCGTCGTTTTGAAGATGCCGAAGTACAACGTGATGTTGGTATTATGCCATATAAAATTGTTAAAGCTGACAATGGCGATGCATGGGTAGAAGTAAAAGGCCAAAAAATTGCTCCGCCACAAATTTCTGCTGAAGTATTAAAGAAAATGAAGAAAACAGCAGAAGATTATCTTGGTGAACCAGTAACCGAAGCTGTCATTACTGTTCCGGCATATTTTAATGACGCACAACGTCAAGCAACCAAAGATGCTGGTCGTATTGCCGGTTTAGATGTTAAACGTATTATCAACGAACCAACAGCTGCAGCATTAGCTTATGGTTTAGATAAAGATGTTGGTAACCGCACCATTGCCGTTTATGACTTAGGTGGTGGTACATTTGATATTTCAATCATCGAAATCGATGATGTTGACGGTGAAAAAACTTTCGAAGTATTAGCAACCAATGGTGATACTCACTTAGGTGGTGAAGACTTTGACTCACGCTTAATTAACTACTTAGTTGATGAGTTTAAACGTGAACAAGGTTTCGATCTTAAAAATGATCCACTTGCAATGCAACGTTTAAAAGAAGCGGCTGAAAAAGCGAAAATTGAATTATCATCAGCACAACAAACTGATATTAACTTACCTTATATCACTGCTGATGCATCTGGCCCTAAACACTTAAATATCAAAGTGACTCGCGCTAAATTAGAATCTTTAGTTGAAGATTTAGTTAAACGCTCAATGGAACCAGTGAAAACAGCATTACAAGATGCCGGTCTTTCTGTTTCTGATATTAAAGATGTCATTTTAGTGGGTGGTCAAACCCGTATGCCAATGGTGCAAAAAGCGGTTGCTGACTTCTTTGGTAAAGAACCTCGTAAAGACGTTAACCCGGATGAAGCAGTTGCAGTTGGTGCGGCAGTACAAGGTGGTGTGTTAGGTGGTGATGTTAAAGATGTATTATTACTTGACGTAACCCCATTATCATTAGGTATTGAAACAATGGGTGGTGTGATGACTACCTTGATTGAGAAAAATACGACTATTCCAACTAAACATAGTCAAGTGTTCTCAACAGCAGAAGATAATCAATCTGCGGTAACCATTCATGTGTTACAAGGTGAGCGTAAACGTGCAAGCGATAATAAATCATTAGGTCAATTTAACCTTGATGGTATTCAAGCGGCACCACGTGGTATGCCACAAATTGAAGTAACTTTTGATATTGATGCCGACGGTATCTTACATGTTTCAGCGAAAGATAAAAACACCGGACGTGAACAAAACATTACCATTAAAGCTTCTTCTGGTTTAAGCGAAGAAGAAATCCAAAAAATGGTTAATGATGCCGAAGCAAATGCTGATGCTGACCGTAAGTTTGAAGAGCTAGCTCAAGTTCGTAATCAAGCGGATCATCTTGTTCACTCAACTCGTAAACAAGTTACTGAAGCAGGCGATCAATTACCGGCAGCGGATAAAACAGCTATCGAAGAAGCAGTAACTGCATTAGAAACTGCAGCTCGTGGTGAAGATAAAGCTGAAATTGAAGCGAAAATCAATGCATTAATGGAAGCATCGAAAAAGTTACTTGAAATTGCACAACAACAAGCGCAAGCTGACCAAGGTGCACAAGCAAGTAGCGCTAGTGATGCTGGTCAAGATGATGTTGTTGATGCGGACTTCAAAGAAGTTGATGATGATAAAAAATAAGCATTAACAACGATGTTTTTTAATGAGTTATTTCAACGAGTTATAAACATGTAACTTACTAAACGGGCGCGAGGTAACTCAAGCCCGTTTAGTTGTTTTTGCAAGAAAAATTAAGGTTAATTATGGCGAAGAAAGATTATTATGAAACATTAGGCGTAAGTAAAAGCGCAACTGAAGCTGAGATAAAAAAAGCCTATAAACGCCTAGCCATGAAATATCATCCTGATAAAAATCAGGACAATAAAGCCGAAGCTGAAGCAAAATTCAAAGAAGTTAAAGAAGCTTATGAAGTATTGACCGATGCACAAAAGAAAGCCGCTTATGATCAATATGGACATGCCGCTTTTGAGCAAGGTTTTGGTGGCGGCGGTGCTGGCGCAGGTGGATTTGGTGGCTTTAGTGGTTTTGGTGGTGGATCGGCATTTGATGATATTTTTAGTGACTTCTTCGGCGGTGGTCGTGGGCGTGCGCAAAGCTCTTCAAGAGGTGCAGATTTACAATATAATATCACCCTAACATTAGAAGAAGCAGCAAGCGGCGTAAGTAAAGAGATCAAAGTACCGACTTGGGTGACCTGTAGTGTTTGTCATGGACAAGGTACTGAAAAAGCCTCTGATGTGGTTACTTGTGATACCTGTCATGGTGCTGGCGTTGTTCAAATGCGTCAAGGCTTTTTTGCGGTACAGCAAGAGTGTCCAACCTGTCATGGCCGTGGTAAAGTGGTGAAAAATCCATGTAAGAAATGTCATGGTGAAGGTCGAGTTCAGAAAACCAAAACATTATCTGTCACTATTCCGGCCGGTGTTGACACTGGTAACCGTATCCGTCTTTCTGGTGAAGGCGAGGCAGGGTTAAATGGTGCGCCAGCAGGTGATTTATATGTTCAAGTGCAGGTAAAACCTCACGGAATTTTTGAACGAGATGGCACAAATCTACATTGTGAGATTCCAATTAATATTGTTTTAGCGTCGTTAGGTGGGGAAGTTGAAGTGCCTACATTAAATGGTAAAGTGAGCTTAACCATTCCGGCTGAAACTCAAACAGGTAAAATGTTCCGTTTACGTGGTAAAGGTATTAAATCATTACGTGGTAATTCTGTGGGTGATTTATACTGTCATGTTGTGGTTGAAACACCGGTTAACCTCACCGGTAAACAAAAAGAGTTACTCAAAGAGCTTGGCGAAAGTTTGAAAGCGGATAAAAATGCTAAACACAGCCCAAAAGAAAAAAGCTTTTTTGATAAAGTTAAAAAGTTTTTTGGATAAGAAAATATCACTCAATAGCGAAGCAGGGTTATCTGCTTCGCTATTTTTTTGACACTCAAATAAGACTAAAAGATATAGCGACGCAAGTCGCACAACAGATACTCAATCAAAATTTATCCGTAAATATTGAATGTAAATATGATCCGACTTGGTCGCAGTATTTAACTTGGGTGAAATAGTTTATAAAAACTTAATTGAAAGTAAAAAAACCCAGCAAAGCTGGGCAATATGGGTTTAATGTTTAATTTTATTTATTGTCATTTAGAACTAAATTTTAGTTGTAAAAGTACGAGCAATAACGTCACGTTGTTGTTCTGCAGTTAAAGAGTTAAAACGTACTGCATAACCAGAAACACGAATAGTTAATTGAGGATATTTTTCCGGATGTTGCACAGCATCTTCTAATGTTTCACGACGAAGTACGTTAACATTTAAGTGTTGGCCACCTTCAACTTTAATTGTTGGTGCGACATCTAATGGAATTTCACGATATTCGAATTGACCAAGTTCAGCTGTTGGAATGACTTGATCTTCTTTGTAAACAGATTTAGCAGCAACACAACGTGCTTCTTTAGTTGAATCATCTAATAACCAGAAAGAGTTTAATAGTGCTGCATTGTCTGCTTTAGTGATTTGGATACCTGTAATCATTTTAAATCCTCCTAACGGACGTTATTGTCCTGAATAATTGATTGTAATATAGCACTTTAAAAAATTGATTAAAGTCAAAAAAAGCTATCAATCTGATAAGCAATACCTTAGATCACTTTTTAGTCAGGTAATCAATAAAACGGATTGTAATATTTTATAAATGATTTGGGTATCAATATGTTAGATAAACATGTTCGGTTTAGAAATAGATCGCTTTTTATCCAGCCTTAATAATCAGCCTAAAATGCAGGTAAACTTGAAGTTGGCAGCTAGTCTTTGCTACTCAATAGATTGTTATTAATGACAATCACTCAATCAACATACCATTCTATTTGATATAAATCGCCTGATATAGAGGCAAACTATTTTTACTTCACACTTTTACTGCTGATGAATAGCTGGAGTAAATTTGCTTTACTGAAATAAAATTTAAATTATTGTTTCATAAATTTTTTTGCCGAATGAAATTTATTTGATAAAAAAAGAATATTTGTGAACAACATCACGTCGACTTTTAAATTTTTGCCATTTTTAAAAAAAGTTGGCAGTGACGTTAAAGTGTCAAAGCAACACCCACCCTAGACTAACTTGAGCATCTAAAAGAGATGTTGATCTTGAGCAGCAGTTAGATAAAAAGTGGTGGTAAGATGAAAAATAGAGTGATTGGTTTAAAAAATTATCTGGCTTATGGCGCCGGTGATTTTTTAGGAGCGGGTACTACGGCATTAACGGCGGTATGGTTGTTATATTTTTATACCAATTTTTGTGGGTTAACGCCGATTGAAGCGACATTTATTTTTGCAGCAGCAAGAGTACTTGATGCGGTTATTAGCCCATTAATGGGGTATTTAACCGATAACTTTGGGCGCACACGTTTAGGACAACGTTTTGGACGGCGTAAATTCTTTATTTTACTCGGTATTCCACTTATTTTTAGTTATAGCGTAATGTGGGCGCCGGGTATGAATTATCTCTATTATTTATTCACTTATCTCTTTTTTGATATGGTTTATACCATGGTGCTGGTGCCTTATGAAACCCTTGTGCCAGAGATGACCGATGATTTTAAACAAAAAACTAAGTTTTCAGGGGCAAGAATTTCAATGGCGCAGTTATCTGCCATTTTAGCCGGTTTCTTGCCGGGAGTTTTACTCAATTACTTTGGTAAAGATAATGCAATATCCTTCTTTTATGCCAGCTTAGTGTTTTCTATTCTATGCTCATTTGCGCTTTGCATGGTGTACTTGTTTACCTGGGAAAGACCAACAGCGCTTAAATCCAAAGAAGCGTTGCAAGCCGAACAAGAGGCCGCCTCCTTGTCTTTTAAAGAAAGTATTTCCCATTTAGTTATTGAACTGCTATCCACTTTCAAAATAAAAATATTTAGGCAGCATCTCGGGATGTATTTGGGTGGCTATATTGCTCAAGACGTCTTTAATGCTGTGTTTACTTATTATGTCATTTTTGTGCTATTACAAGAGCCGACCGTTGCCTCTACGCTAATTGGGACAATGTCCATTACGCAGTTTATTGCCGTGCTGTGTATGATGCCGTTGTGTATTAAATATGGCCCTGCGCCAGCTTATCGTGGTGTCGTGGCTATTTTTGGTATGAGTTGCTTAGCTTATGGGATTATTTGGTATTACAACTTAAGTCATATTCATACACTGTTAATTACCGTTTCAGCTATTGCAGGATTAGGGCGTGGCGGGATTAATTATGTTCCTTGGAATATCTATACCTATATTTCTGATGTCGATGAAATCATCACCGGTAAGCGTCGAGAAGGTATCTTTGCTGGTGTAATGACATTTACCCGTAAAGCCTCGCAGGCTGGCGCAGTGATGTTAATTGGTGTCTGTTTACAGTGGTCTGGTTTCGTCAGTGGGCAAAACCAACAGCCGCCAGCGGTATCGCAAACCATTTTATTGTTATTAGTAGCCGGGACTATCTTGGTTTTAACACTTGGCTTTTTAATTTCTTTGAAATTTAAATTGAATCTAAAAACTCACAAAATATTAATTGATGAAATTAACAATATCAAAGGTATTGGCTCTGAGAGTGAAAAAAGAGTCAGTGATGAAGGTAAGCCGGTAGTTGAAATGTTAACGGGTATGCCTGTCACTAAGCTTTGGGGCAATAATAATATTGGTTATAAACGTAAATAGCGTTATTGGTTTTTATATGAGTTTGATTAGAGGTAAACAAAACATGCAGATATTTCCTGTAAAACATAGCAAATTACTGTGTAAGCCCGAACATTTAATTGCTCGAGCTGATTTAGAAAAGTTGATTAAAAAGATTGTGAATAATCTGATTAATATTAAAGATGAGACAGGTGAATTTCTTCTTCGCTTAGATGACGGTCGAGTGATTGACACTAAAGGGTGGAATGGCTGGGAGTGGACGCATGGCATTGGTCTTTATGGTATGTACCAATTTTACCAACAAACCGGCGATAAATCGACACTTGCTATTATTGATGACTGGTTTAAACAGCGTTTATCCGAAGGGACTCCAACGAAGAACGTCAATACCGTGTGTCCATTTTTAACCTTAGCTTATCGTTATCAAGAGACGCAAAATCCGGTATTTTTACCTTATTTAGAGTGTTGGGCAGATTGGGTTATGTATCAAATGCCTCGGACTAAGTTTGGTGGCTTGCAACATATTGTTTATAACAGTGAAAATCATCAACAACTTTGGGATGACACTTTGATGATGAGCGTGTTGCCAATTGCCAAAATTGGCAAACTGCTTAATAAACCTGAATATATTCAAGAAGCAATCTATCAAATATTAATCCATGTTCAATATTTAATGGATCGTCAAACAGGGCTTTGGTTTCATGGTTGGAGTTTTGAAGGTAACCATAACTTTGCAAAAGCAAGGTGGGCAAGGGGTAACAGTTGGCTAACTATTGTTATTCCGGAATTTATTGAGCTACTCGATCTGACTATTGATGATCCTGTTCGAAGATTATTAATTGAGGTGTTAAATGCTCAAGTAGAAGCACTCGCTAAATACCAAGATGAAAGTGGCTTATGGCATACAATTATTGATGATCCTAATTCCTATTTAGAAACATCGGCGACAGCTGGTTTTGCTTATGGAATATTAAAATCGATCAGGAAACGCTATATCGCTGATGACTATAAGCTCATGGCAGAAAAAGCCATTAAAGGTGTCATGGCAAATATCAATGATGAAGGTACATTATTAAATGTTTCGTTTGGTACCGCCATGGGTCATAATTTGGATTATTATAAAAATATTCCACTAACTTCAATGCCATATGGGCAATCAATGGCAATTTTATGTTTGACTGAATATTTAAGGGTTTTTATTTAGTTTTAACAATATTGATTAGCATTAGGCTTATTATTATTTTTAGGTATAATTAGGGGGATGAGCAAGCAACATTGCCAGCCATATCAAATCATAGTAAAGGTACTGTATGACTAATCAATTAACATGGAATGATGTCATTGGATCGGAAAAAGAGAAGCCTTATTTTAAACAAATAATGCAATTTGTGGCATCACAGCGAGCTGAGGGAAAAGTTATCTATCCCCCTCAGCATGATGTTTTTAATGCTTTTCGTTTTACGCCATTTAGTGATATCAAAGTGGTGATTTTAGGACAAGATCCTTATCACGGCCCAAATCAAGCACACGGTTTATCATTTTCTGTGTTACCCGGAATTAAACCGCCTCCATCGCTATTAAACATCTATAAAGAACTTTCAATTGATATAGCAGGGTTTCAAATTCCGTCGCATGGCTATTTAGGCTATTGGGCAACCCAAGGGGTGTTGCTATTAAATAATGTATTAACTGTTCAAGCCGGGCAAGCGCATTCCCATGCCAAAATAGGCTGGGAAACATTTACTGATCATGTTATTGCGGCGGTTGATGAATACCTCGACGGGGTAGTATTTTTGTTATGGGGATCGCCTGCGCAAAAGAAAGGTCAATTTATCAATCGTCAAAAGCATCATGTTTTAACAGCTGTTCACCCTTCACCATTATCCGCACATCGTGGCTTTTTTGGGTGTCAGCATTTTTCGAAAGCCAATAGTTTGATTATCCAACAAGGAAAAACGCCGATAGATTGGCAACCAAGGTTACCGGAACAAAATAATGGGTAGTAATAAAAAACGTCGAACTGGCTTGCAGGAAATAGCTAATTTAATTGGGATAAGTAAAATGACGGTAAGCCGTTACTTGCGTGATCCCAATCTTGTTTCTAAACCACTTCAATCTCAAATTTCAGCAGCGATAGACCAACTTGGCTATATTCCCAATAAAGCGCCGGATATGTTATCGAATGCTAAAAGTTATGCTATTGGTGTGTTATTACCGTCATTAACCAATCAAGTTTTTGCGGATGTGTTAAAAGGCATTGAGATCGAGACCGATAAGTATGGTTATCAAACCATGATTGCCCATACCGGGTATAGCCCGGAAAAAGAAGAAATGCGCTTACGTTCATTACTGGCTTACAATGTTGACGGGTTAATCTTAACTGAACGAACACATACCCCCGCAACCCTTAAAATGATTGAAATATCGGGCGTTCCTGTGGTTGAAATTATGGATAGTGTTTCCCCTTGTATTGATATGGCGGTTGGTATTGATAATTTTCAAGTCGCCAAAAATATGATTGAGCGTATGATTAACAAAGGTCATAAGCATATTGCTTATTTTAGTGCTCGTCAGGATGATCGCAGTCTTATCCGTCAGCAAGGTTATGAACAGGCGATGAACGATGCCGGATTGGTTGCGAAAACTTTTGCCACGAAACAATCTTCTTCTTACTCTTTAGGTAAACAACTGCTTCATCAAGCTTTGCAACAATATCCTCAAATCGACGGCGTATTTAGTACCAACGATGATTTGGCGCTAGGTGTACTGTTTGAGTGTCAACGCCTTAATATTGATGTGCCAAACCAGATTGCGGTGGCAGGTTTTCATGGGCATGACGTTGGTCAAGTGGTTACCCCAAAATTGGCATCAGTTTCAACACCAAGAATTGAAATGGGACAAAAATCGGCACAAATGTTATTAAAGTCGATAAATGGTGAAACCATTTGTGAAAAAGTTGTTGATTTCCCTGTTCAATATTTAGACGGTGAAAGTATTTGATTATCGTAAATTGCACGAGTTAATGTTCTAAATCAAGCCTATTAATCTGGTTGATAATAGCAATTTAGTCAGTTTTTACTTATCAATAAATGAGCTGTTGCTTAAGAAATATCAGTTTATATAAACTGCGCTTCATATGTTGCCTTTGCTTAATGATCCTAATGAAAAAAAAGCGAAAACAAAAATAAAACTATCGGTTTTTTTATCTGTTTTTGCTTATCTAACAGAGCGTTATGTTTTAAATAGGCATATTCAATTCGGGTTTTCATAAAGTGATAACTATGTTAGAATTATCGCTCAGTGGTTATTTATAACGACTAACAGATTATAAAAGATAACACTGAGGCTCCCATGAAAATTGTTGAAGTAAAACACCCTCTTGTACGCCATAAAATTGGCTTAATGCGCGAACACGATATTAGTACTAAAGACTTTCGCGATCTTGCCAGTGAAGTTGGCAGCTTATTAACTTATGAAGCAACCGCTGATTTACCGACCGAAACTGTTACTATCGAAGGTTGGTGTGGTCCTGTTCAAGTTGAACAAATCAAAGGTAAAAAAATTACGGTAGTACCTATCTTACGAGCAGGTTTAGGTATGATGGATGGCGTTCTTGAGCATATACCAAGTGCCCGGATTAGCGTTGTTGGTTTTTACCGTAACGAAGAAACCCTTGAACCTGTACCCTATTTTCAAAAATTAACATCAGATATTGAAGAGCGAATGGCTTTAGTTGTCGATCCAATGTTGGCAACAGGTGGATCTATGGTTGCGACCATTGATTTGCTCAAAAAAGCGGGCTGTAAAAATATTAAAGTTTTAGTTTTAGTTGCTGCACCGGAAGGTATTAAAGTGCTTGAGCAAGCGCATCCGGATGTTGAGCTTTATACTGCTTCAATTGATGAACGATTGAATGAGAAGGGCTACATTTTACCCGGACTTGGTGATGCCGGCGATAAAATATTCGGCACCAAATAAAATCTCAAATTTTAGACCGGTTTTAACCGGTTTTTTTATGCCTACTATTTGATTATAAATAGAGATGATTAACATTAAGTTGAATAAGAGAGGACAATGTGTCTAAAATTACAACAGACAATATCGATAATGATGCATCACAACTTAAACACTCGTGGCAAGATATTTTTACCGGGGCCCAAATGCTATTTGTTGCATTTGGTGCATTAGTACTTGTACCACTTTTAACCGGATTAAATACCAATGTTGCTTTATTCACAGCTGGAGTGGGGACGTTATTATTTCAACTCACCACCAAAGGAAAAGTACCGGTATTTTTAGCTTCATCATTTGCTTTTATCGCACCGATTTCTTTTGGCGTAGCACAGTGGGGTATACCTGCAACATTGGGTGGACTGGTTGCTGCCGGTTTTGTGTTTATGTTTTTTGCCTTTCTGGTGAAAATTAACGGTAAGCACGTTATTGATCGTATTTTACCGCCAGTGGTTACCGGACCAATTATTATGGTTATCGGTCTATCGCTTGCACCAGTTGCAGTAAAAATGGCAATGGGTACCGACAGCGGAATACCAGCGGAAAGCTATCAGTTAATTTTGATTTCAATGGCGTCACTATTAACCACCTTAATTGTGGCAATTTGGGCCAAAGGCTTTTTTAGATTAGTGCCGATTATTGCCGGTATTGTTGTGGGGTATGCTTTGTCGTGTGTAATGGGGATTGTCAATTTTCAACCCATTATTGATGCCCCATGGTTTAAAGTGCCGGATTTCACCTTTCCGGAATTTCACTGGCAAGCTATCTTATATATGATCCCAATTGTTATTGCACCAACGATTGAGCATGTGGGTGATATTATGGCCATTAGTGCCGTAACCGGAAAAGATTATACCCGAGAACCGGGATTGCAAAGAACGTTGCTTGGTGATGGATTAGCAACCTCAAGTGCCGGCTTCTTCGGTGGTCCGCCTTGTATCACTTATGCCGAAGTTATTGGCGCTGTCACGTTAACCCGTAATTTTAAAACACGAGTAATGACTTGGGCGGCAATTTGGGCGATTTTCATGTCATTTGTTGGTAAGATCGGCGCTTTTTTAAGTACAATTCCAACTGTTGTAATGGGGGGGATTATGGTACTTTTATTCGGTTCGATTGCATCAGTAGGCATAAATATATTGATTAAACATAAGGTCGATCTTTCGATATCACGCAATATGTGCATTGTTTCATTAGTCCTTGTGTTTGGTATTGGTGGAATGATCTTTGATTTTGGATCTTATGCGCTACAAGGTATTAGCTTATGTGGAATTTTAGCCATTGTACTAAATTTAATCTTACCTCATAAGTCAACCGACTAATAAATCGTGGCTAATCATTAAATTGATGAATAGCTAAAAAATGTCACTTCTTTTTTCAAAACATTGTGGCACGGGATTTTTAAAGTTTAAAATCCCGTCTTGCAATGTTGCCCCGCATTAATAATCCGACCTTAAGTGATGGACAGGTTTTACAGCAAAAAAGTTGATAAGCCGGGTTTTTGAAGCTCAACATCCTACTCAAATTTCATACAATGACTAAAACCGTTAATTTTATAAACTAAGATTGGATTTTTTTAATCAAAAAATATGTTTTTTTAAAGTTTTTAAAGAGGATTTTAATTAAAGCAGTGTTTATTCGATCATTGTTTGATTTTTCTGCGATTTTCTTTACTAAAGTTAACTGTTTTCTATGGAAAAAGGGATTGCATCGTATTTTTCCAGTCACTATACTTTTATAGCATTTTAGTTGGATAACTAAAATCAAGTAATAAATCATAATTATAATTGACAGGATAGTCGAACATGTTTCGTAATTTTCAAAAAATAGCCTTTAATTCAAATTCACATAATTCAAACTCTCAACATATCGTTTTTCACTCCAGTTCATTAATAAAACAAAATTTAAGATCTCTTCGTCGATTCTCTTACGGTTCAAGATTATCTCAGCAGATTTTTTTAGGTGTGGCGATTTTGTTTTCGACTTCTTTTTCCGCCCATGCATTAACCTCTAAAACGTCGAACCCTATTGAGGGTAGCGCGCCGTATTTAACTTTTGACGGAGGTCACACTCGCGCAGTTGATACCGATGGTCTACTCGGAATTACGTTATCCAACGGCGTGCAGTACACGCCTTCAACCAATACTTCATCCACAACTCCAATCGAGTTGCCTGTGATAGGTCAGAGTTTTGCTGATATAAACATGTTAATGCCAACTGATACCAATGAAGTTGAATTGAGTGCATTGATTGGTTCGCCTTATTATTATTGGGGGGATGATGATGGTGATGGTGATATAACTGCTACCGGTAGTTTAAGTTTGTCTATTGTGGATAAATATGACCAAGCGGTATCACGTAATACAGTACCGGAAATTTGTAAGGCACCTTATCAAGTTAAATTAACTAACACTGATAGCACATTAGCTACACGTTATGGCATTCCACAAGGTAGTACTTTCAGTGCAAATGATGTTACTTATTATGTTAATCCTAAGACGGGGCCTGCGGTTTGTTTTGCCAAGCCTAGCTTGAAATATGGTGTAAGTGCTTATGCTGGCCCAGCTACGATGTGGGATCCGAATAATGGCTTTCTTCCTCAGTCATCTTATGATTTAAACTTTCCTACCGTTGGTGGTAACAATTTGTACTTTGATTTAGCTATTAGTGGTAATAATCAGGTATTATCGTGGTCTCCAGTTTCACATGGTGGTATCACAGCTACTATGACCAATTCTACAAGTACAGGGGTTCGTGTTACATTAACAGGCCCAGTTGCATCCCAATCTCAGTGGGGTTTAAATAATCCCGGTCCTGTTGCTAAACCTACTTTACCTCAGACATTCGAGTTAGTTGGCCGTGATAGTGATGGTAATGCTGTGGTCAAGTATGGGTTTGTCTTAAAGCAGTGGTTCGTCGGTCGTGGTAATGGTTTTTATGTTCATCCGAATACAGTTGCGTGGTGTAATAATATAGGTTATCGGATTCCTAAGGTAAAAGATCTAACCAATGCATCTTGCCAGCGTCACAATGCAGCTGTTAGCTGCGAAGGCTCAGTCGGTGCAACCCCTCCTTCACCGAGTAACGTTTACCAGCGTCACATTGGTGCAGGTTTCTTTACTGAGTGGGGTACTATGCGCAGCTATCCTGAGACTGATTTTACTCCCCACTGGTACTGGACTGGTGACTCAATTGGTATTACCTACCACTTTATTGTGTTCGGGGACGAGGGTACTATAGATTGGGGCGTCTACGATGAAGAGAAAGAAGACTACAACAAAAGCAAAGGGCTTTGCGTCTGGCCTTAATTCTAATTTCTTAGGATTGGAGAATAGAGAGTAGCAGAAATAGCGTTAAGTTGTTAAAGGCTAGTTGACTCGATGAGTCAACGTAGCCTTGCAATAAAGAAGCATTTTTGTGACCTAGCCCCGCATGAAAAACCCACCTTACTAGGGTGGGTTATTTTTTTAGCGTTTTACATAAAAAGTTAAGCAGCGAGGTTTTTGGCAATAAAAAACTCACTTATGTTTTTATAAGTGAGTTTTAAGTCAGTCGCAACTATTTAATTGGACGCATTGTTGGGAATAAAATGACGTCTCGAATTGTATGGCTATTGGTAAATAGCATTACGGTTCTATCAATCCCAATTCCTAGCCCTGCTGTCGGCGGTAAACCATGTTCTAATGCAGTGATATAATCTTCATCATAGAACATAGCTTCATCGTCACCGGCATCTTTTTGCGATACTTGATCAGCAAAACGTTGTGCTTGGTCTTCGGCATCGTTAAGTTCTGAGAAGCCATTACCAATTTCACGACCACCAATAAAGAACTCGAATCGGTCTGTCACAAATGGGTTTTCATCGTTTCGACGAGCTAGTGGTGAGACTTCTGCCGGGTATTCGGTGATAAATGTTGGTTGAATCAGATTAGCTTCGGCAACTTCTTCAAAAATTTCAGTCACAACTCGACCAAGCCCCCAGCCTTTTTCCACTTTGATTCCCACGGCTTTTGCAATCGCACAGGCTTTATCAAAATCATCTAAATCCGCATTATTGGTTTCTGGTCGATAATGACAAATCGCTTCACGCATGGTCATTTTGATAAATGGTTTACCAAAATCAAAAGTGTGTTCACCGTATTGTACAACTGCATCACCGGTTACCGCGATAGCTAAGCGACGGAATAGTGCTTCGGTTAATACAATCAGATCTTTATAATCGGCATACGCCATATACATTTCCATCATGGTAAATTCCGGATTATGTCTTGGCGAAACCCCTTCGTTACGGAAGTTACGGTTAATTTCAAACACACGCTCAAAGCCACCGACGACCAAACGTTTTAAGTAGAGTTCTGGTGCGATTCGTAAGTACATATCTAAATCGAGGGCGTTATGATGCGTAATAAAAGGTTTAGCTGATGCCCCACCAGGAATCACTTGCATCATTGGGGTTTCAACTTCCATAAAGTGGTTTTCTAACATGAAGTTACGGATTTCAGTTACCACTTTTGAGCGAGCGATAAAGGTATTTCTTGATTCTTCATTAGTGATAAGATCCAAATAACGTTGACGATAACGCATCTCTTGATCCGCAAGGCCATGAAATTTATCCGGTAATGGTCGTAGCGCTTTGGTTAATAAACGAATCTCTTCACAGTGAATCGAAAGCTCCCCTGTTTTGGTTTTAAATAGATAACCTTTAGCACCAACAATATCGCCTAAATCCCATTTTTTGAACTGCTCGTTATAATAGTTTTCAGGTAAATCATCTCGGGTCACATAAAGTTGGATTTGTCCCGCAACATCTTGTAAAGAAACAAAAGAAGCTTTACCCATAATACGGCGCATCATCATACGGCCGGCAACGGTAACGGTAATTTTATTTTCAATTAATTCTTCGTTGGTTTTATCGTCATACAATTTATGAAGATCACTTGAAATAGCATCACGACGAAAATCATTTGGGAAAGCAATACCTTGCTGGCGAATATTTGCTAGCTTTTCACGACGGATAGCTAGTTCGTTATTTAACTCTTCAATATGGTTTTGTTGCTCTTGCTGTGTTGACATAATTTTACCTTTTATTTATAACCAAGCGGTTTATAAACCTGCTTTTAAGCTTTCTTCAATAAATTGATCTAAATCACCGTCTAAAACGGCCTGAGTGTTACGCGTTTCAACGCCGGTACGCAAATCTTTAATTCTTGAGTCATCAAGCACATAAGAACGAATTTGACTGCCCCAACCGATATCAGATTTGTTTTCTTCCATCTGCTGTTTTTCAGCGTTTTTCTTTTGCATCTCAAGTTCGTACAGTTTTGCTTTTAACTGTTTCATGGCCTGATCTTTATTACTATGCTGAGAACGGTTATTTTGACACTGCGTCACAATTCCCGTCGGCACATGCGTGATTCGAACAGCTGATTCCGTTTTATTGACATGTTGTCCGCCGGCGCCGGATGCTCGGTAAACATCAATACGAAGATCAGCGGGGTTAATATCGATATCAATATTATCATCAATTTCCGGATAGACAAAAACCGATGCAAATGATGTATGACGGCGATTACCTGAATCAAATGGGCTTTTACGAACTAAACGATGTACGCCGGTTTCGGTACGTAACCAACCATAAGCATAGTCACCCGATACTTTGATTGTCGCAGATTTAATGCCGGCAACATCACCGTCAGAAACTTCCATAACCTCAGTTGTAAATCCTTTCGATTCAGCCCAACGTAAGTACATTCTCAGTAACATTTCAGCCCAATCTTGCGCTTCAGTACCACCAGACCCCGACTGTATATCTAAATAACAATCGGCACTGTCATAATCACCGGAGAACATACGGCGAAACTCAAGTCCGGCCAGTTTCTTTTCTAACTGTTCAAGCTCAGTATTAGCCTCATCGAAAGTTTCTTGGTCTTCGGCTTCAATAGCAAGTTCAAGTAAACCTTCGACATCGTCAAGACCTTGGGTTAATGAGTTGATAGTATTTATGATTTCTTCAAGTGTGACTCGTTCTTTACCTAACGCTTGTGCTTTTTCGGGATCTGCCCAAACTTCGGACTGTTCTAATTCGGCGTTGACTTCTTCAAGCCGCTCTTTCTTGAGATCATAGTCAAAGATACCCCCGAATCACGTTTGTGCGCTCGGTAAGTTCGGCTATTTTGGATTTTATCGGATTAATTTCAAACATGTGTTAATTTGTTCGGTTTTCTGATATTTAAATAATCGCCCATTGTAGCGGATTTAAGTATATTTTAGCAATTGCCAATTTGTTATCGGGTCAATGCAATGAGCTTAATTAAGAAAAAAATGACGCTTAAAGCGTCATTGATCAAACAGGAGGGTATGAAGTTTAAAAAGTCTATTTTTTAGCTTGAGCGTATAACTCAGCAACTTTGTCCCAGTTAATGACATTCCAAAATGCACCGATATAATCAACACGACGATTTTGGTATTTCAAATAGTAAGCGTGTTCCCACACATCTAAAGTTAAAATTGGCGTACCTGAAACACCTGAAAATTTTTCGCCCATTACCGGTGAATCTTGATTTGCAGTAGAGACAACTTCTAGTTTGCCATTTTGCAATACTAACCAAGCCCAACCAGAACCAAAACGAGTGGCAGCGGCGTTTGAAAATTTCTCTTTAAATGCATCAACTGAACCAAAATCTTTCTCAATCGCTGCTTTTAGTTCGCCTTTAAGTTCAGTACCAACTTTGAGTAGTTCCCAAAATAGGGTGTGATTAACATGACCACCCACGTTGTTTTTAATTCCAGTCAGTTTGTCTGCTGGTACTTTGTCTAAATTTTGAAGTAAAGTTTCAGGGCATAAATCTTTGAGTTCGGCCGGTAAAGATTCTAAAAGTGCGTTAGCATTGTTGACATAAGTTTGATGATGTTTGTCATGGTGAAGATGCATCGTTTCTGAATCGATATACGGTTCTAATGCGTCATAAGCATAAGGAAGTGGTGGTAATGTATAGGCCATGAGGATACTCCTTTCAAAATTAGATTTTAGTTATTGCTTTAATTAATTGAGTATACGGTTAAATTGTTTTACTCACAATCTATTGTTTAGATAGTTAATGACTATTTAATAATTAATCAATTTATACCAATTTAGCGTTTAATATTAATGAGTGTCATGATTGGTTAGGCGTGGGATAGACATCATAATAGCATCATTTTCGCTGACTAATTTTACTTCCTGATAATAAGCTATTAAGTTTTTCAATGTTAAACGGAGATTGGTCATTTTGTTATATTGCAAATACATATCTATATCTTTTAGCTGTCTGAATAAAACCGGATGATGTTTTTTATGCAAGTAGCAATATGAACGATTATTAAGATCGGCGACACTAAATGACTTGCGATTTTTCCACCAATGAAATTTACGTTTTAAGGTAAAATACTTTTACCTAATTTTAGCCTCAAATTACGCCGTTTTTCTGGCTTATCTACTTGATCATTTCGCCTAACTACAATTATTACAATGAACAATCAACCTCTTAATTTGAGGTTGATGATAGGTAAAGTTGGGTAAGTTTATCTAAGAAAACAAAGAGTTTATAATTCATCTTACTGTAATCATGACTGCGTAATTTATCTTCGGTATCAACAAAACGATATTTAGCGGCTTGATTAAGATCATTTTGCGAGTGGGCAATCAACTTTTCAACCACTTCATGGGTTAACTCCATATGACATTGAAAACCATACACCAATTTGCCATAAGCAATAATTTGTCGTGGACAGCCTTCACTATAAGCAATGATTTTGGCATCTTGAGTTAAACCCGGCATATCATTGTGCCAGTGGCCGACCGCCAAACTATCACCGAAATGAGAAAAAAGCGGATTTCTTTTGCCTGCTTCGGTCAACGTAATTGGGAATTTGCCAATCTCTTTTTCCGGACTATGCTCGAAATATGCACCTAAGGCTTCACCAATTAGTTGCGAGCCAAGACAGACACCGATGACTATTTTTTGTAATTTAATTGCCGTAGATATGACGGCCTGCTCGGCTAATGAGTCAAAATGCGGGCACTCTTTTTTTGTCGTTGCTGGCGATTGTGGTCCGCCCATGATAATCAACATATCAATCTTATCTATCTTATCGGGAAGCGGCTGACCAAGATAAACACGAGAATAACTAATGGTGTGTTGATGCATTTTTGCCCATTGCTCATATGCGCCAGGTGCTTCGAAATCTTCGTGGATGATAAAGTGCACATGCATTGGTAAATCTCCTTTAATCTTATCGATCTGTGTCCTACTCTATATTGAATATGGACAATTAAGCGCGATGTTTATTATGAATCTTTTATTAAGAAATACAATAGTGAAGATTTGGCGTATTATGCGGGAGCTGGGGAGATATTTGGTATAAAAATCTGCTTTAACAGGTTTCAGAATTCCTAAAATTGGCTCCAGCGAGAGATTTTATGGTTTTAGCGCAATGATGTAGAAAAATGACATATTGTAAAAAATAATTGGGTAGATATTGAATATCATTATATTATTGGAAGAAAAGAATATGAAAAAAGTAATATTTATGAAGGGTATTCTTGGATTAAATTCACAATTCAATCTATCAAATAAGATTATAAATGGATGACAAAATGAAATTATTAAAGATGTTAATAATACTATTACTATTAATTAAATGTTTTACCCAAATTCTTATTTGCAAGGATGATCCTACTGTCTTTTTGGCGCTAAAATTAAATCCTCTTTCTGAAAACTATAGTTATATTAATGATTTAAGTTACAATAGTTATTATGTTTTGTTTTCTGATGAAAATGAAATGATAGGACAAAATATCATTGATATGATTTATAAGATTCCTTTAATTCTTTATATTTCAGTTTTACTTATACTGTTTTTTTTAAAACGTAAAAATACAAAAGAGAAAACCCTATGAAGCAATTTTTACCACATATTACTTTTTGGGGTTTGAATTTTTTTGCTTTTCCTGTCAGTCGACTTAATAGTAAAAGGAAACAATTTTAAAATGAGAATATTATTACTGATTCTATTGTCTTTGGCTAACATAGCATGTAGTCAAAAAATAGAAAATCAATCAGCAGTGACTCAAACAATCCCACATTTTGATGCTACGGTTTATCAACTTATTGACCTTTTTAATAAAAAGAATTTTAAAGAAATTAACCAATATATTAATAAAGATATAGGTCTTTTCATTGTATATAATGGAAGTACCAGCCCAACAATGAGAAGAATTGAACAATTTAAATCGAATAATAAAATAATTGAAAATACAATACCGTCTTGGGTAGACGATGAATTGCTAGGTTTTTCAATATCTGGCAATCCTAAAATACAATATGAACAATATCCTACATTTGATCCATGTAGTGAAAAAGTCACTAAACTAGGTCTGTATGCCAATTCAAAAGAAAAAAATATTGAGGCTTTAAAAATAGCGCTTGATTATTATCATTGGGAACTAAAACACTATCAATTTGAAAAAAATCCTGTTTGGGAGGAATATCAAGCCATTGCCGATATAATAGCCCCTAAAACAGTTAAAGTTGTTTATATAGAAAACTTTCCAGGTATAATACCGAATCATGAAAAAAATATTTTTATATTTTATCTAACCCAATTAGATAATAAATGGTATTTATCCATTCTAGATTTTTATACTATGGATTGCAGTGCATAAAATGCGTGGTAATAAAAAAATATATCGGCAAAAATTAGACTAAATTCCTATAATACCAAAGATAAAGATGATGAAAATGAAAATAAACCGCACTACCATAAAAATTAAAAACTATTTGATTAGTTTATTTTTAGCAATTTTTTTACCATTCGGTTGTAATGCCTACGAAAATCAATATATAGATACAAAATTTGTCTATGAAGCACAATATGATCGAAATAATGATTATTTTAAATCAAAAGAGTTAGACAAGCTTTTTAATCTTAATAATGAAGACTATATGCTTCCAGATACTTTTGGTCTTGATGCAGAGTTTTATTATGTTCGACCCATTGAAATTAAAGATAATCATAAAAATTTTTATATTCTCTTATATGATAAAAATGACATTTTAAGAGATGTGCTCCTCGTTGCTAATAAATATGTATATTCTATTGATGTTCGATTAGAAAATAATAAAAATGGAATTTGCTTGGGTACATTTGATGAAGAAAATGTTTTTTTTGAGATTGAAAAAATTTATGAAGTCACTAAGGAAGTAAAATTAAAACCTTTACCAATTGAAACCAAAATATTGGACTGCCCTATACCTGCTGATTACAATACTGAGGATAATATAGGAATGGAAGATTACTTCAAATATGGCGTATTACGCAATAGAAAATAATAGTTTTAAAAAAGAATTAGTTTTAAATAGTTTTATAGAAAATCAACATAAAAATCCTGAATAATGATATACCAATTTATTGCGACTAAATGATATATAATTATTCAGGATTTTTTTACTATGGATTGCCGTGCATAATATGCGTGATAATAAAAAAATATATTGGCAAAAATTGTTATTATTCAAAGTAACTTATCAATTAAAAATCCACCTAAAATAAAGAAGAAATAAATTCACTATTATCTGAAATCAGGTATATACTCTCCATAAATTCTGAAAACCGCACTCATATACTGCACTCGTTATTCTATACAAGCGTTTTTAAAGTACGGGGGAAACACTGTAAAAAATAAACAAGGAATATTGGCAATGAGATTGATAATAGTATGTTTCACCATCCTATTAATGATAGGTTGTAAGCAAATGGCGAATAGCCAACCGATTAATAAAAATAAAAAAGACCATTTTATTACCCAAATTATGCAAGCTCCGCTTGCCAGCCCGCCAATTGGTGATAAACATGTTTTATATCCTTTTGCCACACATTGGCAACATGCAGACACAGAAAATGAACGTTCGGGGAGTGAAAAAGCTTTTGATGAATTGGCCGGAAATTTAGATAAGCAGTCCCAATCAGAACAATCCTATAAGATTACTTTAACCCAAGAAAATTTAAAGCAGATTGTTCAGGATTCCTATGATATCCCATTTAATATCAACGATATTTTAAACCAGAAGATTACAGTTCATGTGGAAAAAATAGCCGGCTTTCCTCAGTTTGATCTGTTTCTACTCACCACCGAGAACCTTGAGTTAGAATGCAACCATTGCGAGTATGGAAATCATCTTGTTTTTCAATCCATTATATCTATCAGCTCTCATCAAATTGTGGATAGATTAGTAGCCACTTACGAATATGGAAATGATCTGAGTAGAGGCTATCGATTTTTCTATTATGATAATGGGAAAATAATTATTAGGAGATTTGGCAGTAATGAGACAGACAGTGCTGCTAAAGAAAAAAGAACATATCAACTCACCCCCCAAGGCAAATTCATCCGTTATTATGATACTAATGGTTCTTTTCAAAATACAGATCTTAATGTTACAGAGGAAGGTTTAGTTCAAAACCATACTCGCGAGGGGGTATGGATAGAGATAACAGGCAGTAAATATGCGCCTCTAGATATCGGTTATATTTATCTCGAATCGGAATATAAAAATGGTTTACTTGATGGTGTCCGGAAATGTTATCAATTAGACTATCAAAAGAAATTAGATGGTTCTAAGGATCTATCTTCTGCTAAAAAAGGCAAACTTTTGTACACAGAAACCTATAAAGACGGTGAGCTTGTCGAACGTAAATTTGTGGATAAAGAAATTGATGAATTGAATTAAAGATTGTGTAGTAAACAAATGATTATTATGCTTATCACCCTCATAAATATGAATGGTGGTAAGTAAACAATATTACCTCACGGCTATTGGCAGGAGGTAACAGAAGAGCAAGCTAAGTCATTATCTTGTTTAGTTAAATTTCTTTTACAACACTATAATTTAACAATAGATGATGTAAAATGTCACGAAGATTTATGTGCAAAAGATCCAAATGAAGGAAAAGATGTAAATAAAAAAATGATGAATTATTGGCATTAATTATATAAAAAAATTTAACAGTTTAAGCGTAAAATAATGAATAAATTTTTAATACTGATAACAAGCTTATTAATAATTTTCTCTTGTAAAGCGCAAGATGAGATTACCAATATTTCTAAGTCATGTCATGATTTAAAATTTCGAAATCTAATTTATTATCAAATGTGTTTAGATTGGAATTTAAGTGCAGACAATATTCTCGAAATTACTCAAAATAAGCACGAAGAGTACTTACCTGATGATGTTAATTTTGAACATTTCTATGGTTTTACCCCTGATGGTATCTATATTAAAGCTGAATTAACGAAAAATAATAAACTTTATGATATCCTGTTAGGTTCGCAGTCATGGTTTTTACTTACCGATAAGCACACTGAACAATCACAACTATATTCTTATCGAGATCCTAAAAATTCTCGATACTTTCTAGGGGACTTTGTCACCGAAGCATTAGTTGAACAACATCCTGAGTTAGAAGAACGCTACAAACAACATTATCAAACAGCAATTAACACTATTTCGCAATATCAACCAACTACCTTAAAAGATTTTAATGGTCATTATTTTTCCACTAATTTAACTGTTACTATTAGTGATACTAAGATTAAACTCAATACGCTTGATTATGATTTACCATTATTCCTAAAAGACGATGACAATATTTGCGCCTATCAAGGATTAGCAAAAGAACAAACACAAGGCGATTTTATCTTTACCCTGTTTATTAAGGATAAAAAATATTATTTTCAATCACCAGACTTTATGGATAATAAAATGATTGAAGTTTATAAAAGAGATTAAAAATGAAGAAACATATCCTTCTTTTTCTGTTTTTTATGCTAATTATCATCGGTAGTTCAAATGGCAGTACGAAAAATACCGCCATTCAACATACTTTGCCTTTTACATCTGATGGGTTAAAGAAATTTTATTCTTATGATGAAAATACGGGTACTTATAAAATAAATGCTCAATTTTTGGAAAAAAAGAATTTACCCAATTAGAAAAAAATATTAAGCCTAAAAATTTTCATGATTATTATTCAATATCAAAATATTATTACCCTGTGTTAGACGTTTCAATTGGTTTACATAGAGTTACAGGGATTATATACGAAGGATGGGTTGAGTCAGAATATCCCTGTTTATTTTTTTTAAATAAACAGTTATGATCATGCAGGAAATAGGATTGATGCTTTATTAATAGACAATAGATTCACATTTGAAGTCACCTACTGGAATGATTTTGCCATTGATAAAGATGGAAATATATTCATTCAAGAATTTTCTAAAAATGAGGTTTTAATTGATGATAGAGGAAATATTATCAAACACGCCACAGTACCTAAAATAGAATCACATTTATTAAAATTTAAAATAAATAAAAATGGCAATTTTGAATCGATCCATTAAATAGTAAATACAATCATTTGGATGAAAAAAACCTAAAAAAATTTTAATTATGAGCAATTTTAAAAAGAATTTAAATTTACTATTTGCAATAGTATTCATTTCATGTTCATGCAATAAAAGTTTTGCAGACGAAAATGAACATGATTTTAATAAAACTTTATCAACTGATAGTGCTTCATGTCAAAAACCTATAATAGAGTATTTTCCAAATGGAAAATTAAAATTATCAGGATGTCAAGGAAGTTATAATGGTACAGGAATCCAAGTTGGGTTATGGAAAAAATATAATGAAAAAGGCGAATTGATAGAAACTACATATTACCACCCCGACGAGTTCGGTAAAGACTACAAAATCATTACGCAATATGAAAGAAATAAAATAATATCTAAAAAAATATACAACTTTGATGATTTGTACGAAGTCGAGTTAAAAGAACTTTCAACTATACCTAAATAATAATTCAATGCTTGGATATTAGTCCAATCAATAGATTAATCTTAATATAAAAGCATGATAAAAAATAACAATGTAGATTGGAAATAATGAATAAATTTTTAATACTTTTAATTAGGTTTCGTAACTTCTCCAAAAGAACTAATGAAAGTTATTTATTCCATTTACATACACCCGAAGGCTCTGACGCTTTAGAGGTGACAAGATAGATTAGTGATGAACAAAATGAGCATTTTTGCTTACCCGCATTTGAACCCGAAAAAACATAATATATTGACTTATAATTAAATAGAGATATATCGATATGAGATAAAGTGGAAAGTTGGCTCCTCCAACTGGACTTGAACCAGTGACATACGGATTAACAGTCCGCCGTTCTACCGACTGAACTATGGAGGAACCGAAATGTAGCGCGCATATTATAGATTTTATGGCGCTATGTCAATAGTTAAATTATTTTAAATTGTTATTCAGTTTTTTATTACCTCCATTTATTAGCATTCAAGTGTTAGGATTGTCTTGAATAATTCCTTTTGTCTTAATAACTGTTGTGGATGAGAACCAAGCTCACCTTGCGGAATGGTTTGCTTAAGATTTCGGTAATAATCGATCCAATAAGGTATAAACTGATCTGTGGTTAAATCTTTAAAATTCATTGGATATAATTGAAAATAATCTTCGCCCGTTTGATGCCTAAAGGCATAAGTTATTAGTTCACTACAGTAAAAACCTTTGGCATTAGCATCAAAACTATCGTTATAAGGGAAGCCTATACAAGCTTTGATACGCATTAATGCGTTTTTTATCACTAATTGGTTATTAATGGTACCAATTATATTGTATCTACCAGCAGTCAAAAATCGGTTAAGTGTATTTTTAATTACGCCTTTTTTAGGTATGGCTTCAATGACAATATTTTGACCAATATATAATCCTACATGATTTATTTTATTCATCAATTCATTGTCATTGGGCGCTGAACCACTATAGCTAACCGCACCATTAAATGTATTCTCTTCCCTTAAATACTGGAAGAGAATATCACCGCACTTAATATTATTGTTTTTTAGCACGATAACGCCAAAGTGAAAACATTGTAAAGGTCGCAATAATAAATTTTAATGCATCAACCCCTACAAATGGTAGATATCCCACTTTAAATGCTTCTACAAAGCTAATATGTAAATAGCCCATTAAATACACCACCCCAAATACGAAAAGCAATTGATGTGCGCATGCAAAGGCAATTAAGCCCAGAATAAAGTGGCGGTCATAGCCTTTTTCTGCTGCATATCCGGCTAGATAAGCGCTAAACACATAGCCATATAAATAACCTGCCGAAGGTGATGCCAGAGCCATAATACCACCGCTACCATTGGCGAATAATGGTAATCCTATCGCACCTAAAAGTAGATATTGCAGTATGGCTAATGCACCTAATTTACGGCCTAAAAAAGCGCCAATAAGCAGTACTGCTAACGATTGTAAAGTAAACGGAACCGGGTAAGTAGGAATGCTAATATTGGCTGCCAGCCCTAACAGTAGTGCCGCACTGGTGGTGGTAAGTAGCTTACGTTGCCAGGTAGATAAGTTAACCAGCGTTGTGATAAAAGTAGGGTAATAAGTTGTCATTTGTTGCTTCATTATTTTTTACCTTTGATACATGATTAATCTGGTCATAATAAAGCATTATTGATTATTGTAAACAATTTTCTATAAAAATAGTTTACAACTGAACTGGAAATAATGTTAGCTATCACCCTAATAATCAGTGATAGCATAGCGCCATTTGAGATTAAACTAAGAATGGATTATTGAGTCGTTCATGTCCAAAGCTAGACATCGGGCCATGTCCGGGTACGAAAATAAAATCATCGCCAAGTGGCAGTAATTTGTGAGTAATTGATGAAATTAAATCTGCGTGATTGCCCCTAGGAAAATCTGTTCGCCCTATACTGCCATTAAATAACACATCACCCACAAAGGCTATTTTATCCGGATGATTGATAAACACGATATGGCCGGGCGTATGACCGGGGCAGAAAAGTACATCAAGCGAGATGTTGCCAACTTGAATTTTGTCACCTTCTTTTAGCCAACGATCGGGTAAAAAAGGGTTAATGAAGGGGAAACCAAATTGTATGCATTGCTCAGGTAAAGACGTAAACAAAAATTCATCTTCTTGTTGAGAGCCAATAATGTTGACATCATAATGATTAGCTAATTCAACAGCCGCTCCGACATGATCTAAGTGGCCATGGGTTAATAAAATTTGTTTAATATTTACGCCTAACTTTTCAACCGCTTTTTTGAGTAATTCCGGCTCACCACCAGGATCAACAAAGGCCGCTTCCATTGTTTGATCACACCAAATAATGCTGCAATTTTCTTGAAAAGCCGTCACCGGAATAATTTGGTACTGAAACATACATTTATCTCCTTGTTTCTTGATGATGAGCGGTTAAGTTTTTTCCGTCTTGTTTTGTGAGTTGAGCAAATATTATACTGGATAATACAGTCACGACACCTAGTATAACAAATGTTAATTGAAAAGCGTGAATTGTGCTGGTTGAACGGCTTATCAATCTTACCAAGACAGCACCTAAACCGGTGCCAAAACTGATTGCTAATTGTTGATTAACGGCCATAAGGCTATTACCGCTACTGGTTGATTCTCCTTGTAAATCCGCTAATGTGATGCTGTTCATTGCGGTATATTGCATGGAATTAACACCACCAATACAAAAAAGCAGTAGGCCAATAAATATTAATGGTGTTGAAGCGTTGAGTTCTGACATTAAAATTATTAACAGGCCGGCTAAAATAGTATTTGTAATTAGTACAAAACGATAGCCTAATCGACCTAAAACATGTGGGATAAATATTCTGGTGCAGATTGAGGCAACCGCCATAGGCACCAACATGATACCGGCAAATATAGCGGAATAACCAAAGCCGACTTGTAATAGCAGTGGGATAAGGAATGGCACGCCGGAAATGCCTAATCGACAAATTAGGTTGCCTATAATGCCTATTTTGAAGGTACGGATGTTAAAAAGTGTTAATGGAAATAATGGCGCTTGTTTGTTTTTCGCATAATAACGATAAATGATTAAAAATATTATACTGACAACGGCAAGAATTAACGAAATGTAAGCAGGTTGACCTTCATTTAATAACTCGACCCCTAACGTTGCGCTGATAAAAGTGATAACAATAAAGATAAAGCCAAGCAAGTCAAAAGGCATGCGCTCACCTTTTATATTAGGCATGTATTTCCAGCTTATTATTACACCTAAAACACCAATGGGAATGTTAATAAAAAAGACCCAATGCCAACTAACCATATCGACTAAATAGCCACCTAAAACAGGACCAACAACCGGCCCGACTAGACCGGGAATCGTTGCGGTATTTAACGCCGCTAAAAATTCGCTACGCTTGAATGCTTTGATTAATACTAAACGAGATACCGGCACCATCATCGAACCGCCAATACCTTGAATAACTCGAGATATATCCAGAAAAATTAATGAGTTGGATAATGCGCATAGCAATGAGCCAAAGGTAAAGAGCGTTACTGCCATGACAAAAATATTTCTTGTACCAAATTTATCGGATAAAAACCCACTGACCGGAATAAATAAGGCAAGGGTTAATGCATAACAAATCACAGCGGATTGCATATTCAATGGCGATTGATTTAAATCTGTTGCCATAGTCGGCAATGCTGTGTTTAAAATGGAGGTATCGAGCGACTGCATAAAAAAAGCAAAAGCTGCAATCCAAGGTAAAATTCGATACACAAACGGTGGTAACTGTAATTCGCTATTCATTTTTGTTTAGCCTAAATTTGATTTGATATGCCGGGTGTAGGGATTGGAAGCAATCCCCGAAAATGAGCTCTCCAGTTTTGTTTAGGTAAACTTTGGAGAGCAGTTAAAAATCATTTTACAACAATATAAATTAATTGTTGGCTTTTTTCTTATTTTTAACAGGTTTGCCTTGCCAATAGCCAGCAAGTAGGGATCCGGAAATATTGTGCCAAACTGAAAATATTGCAGCAGGTAGTGCGGATAGTGCTGAAAAATAGGTTGTGCCAAGTGTTGCTGCTAAGGCTGAATTTTGCATGCCGACTTCCAGCGACATCGTTCGGCAGGTTGATTCATCAAAGCCAAATAAACGTCCGCCCCAGTATCCGCCAATGAGACCTAAACCATTATGAATAATAACGGCAAACATAACGGTACAGCCAACTTGACCAATTTGCGCATGACTACCTGCAACTACAATACAAATAATAAGTAATATGCAGATCATCGACATTAAAGGTAAAAATCGCTCACATTTTTTTACGACAGGATTAAGGAAATGGTGAACAAGTAAGCCTAGCATTATAGGAATAAGAACGATTTGGACAATATGCACCAACATACCCCAAACCGGCACTTCAACGGTTGTCCCGACGAGTAAAAGTGTCAAAATAGGGGTAACTACAACGCCGACAAGTGTTGAAACAGAAGAAATGGTAATAGATAACGCCACATCGCCTTTAGCCAGATAGATCATTACATTTGATGCCGTTCCGCTTGCCACGCTACCAACCAGCACCATACCGACTAATAACTCAGGTCGCATGGTAAAGAGTTTAGATAAAATCAAGGCAGTTAATGGCATGACGATATAGTGCAAGAGCGTACATATCACCACCGCTTTGGGTTTGGTTACCACCCGTTTAAAATCATCAATACTTAACGTAACGCCCATTGTGAACATCACAAACATTAAAAGTTGTGAAGTATGGGGCCTCACAGGCATAAAAGTATCAGGGAAAAAATAGGCGATAAATGCACAAACTATTGCCCATAAAGGGAATAGGCGTGTAAGTGATATTAGGGATTGAACAAACAGTTGATTATAACGTTTAGCCATAAGAATCTGCCTTGTGATTCATTGATATAACTTTATAAAAATTATAGAGTTATTTTAATCGTTATGTGGTCTTTTCATTTTATTGATTCTACTAAATAGCGTCAAGGTATTTGTTAATATCGTATTGCGTATTTGCTCAGCCGGCTCATTTCGAAGTTGGCAAAGAATATTAAACGTTTCAACAATATACTCCGGACGGTTTGCTTGCCCTTGTCGACCACTCAATGGCATATCGGGAGCGTCAGTTTCCAATACTAAACTCTCAAGAGGTAATTGGGCAATAGTGTTGCGGGTTTTATTCGCTCGGGCATAACTTATTACCCCACCCACGCCAATATAATAACCAATTTTGATCAATTGCATGGCTTGTTGATAACTACCGGAAAAACCATGAATAACGCCCCGACACGGTAAATCAGCTTGATGAAGTTCATGATAGATAATGTCATGGGTTTTACGAGAGTGCACTAATACCGGTAGATCACACTGTTTGGCAAGCGCTAGCTGTGCCCTAAAAAAAGATAATTGCTGTTGCCAATCAATAGTTTGATCATATTTATCTAAACCAATTTCACCAATTGCGACCAGCTTTTTAGGTTTTTGCTTAACAATATGGCCAAGCTGCTCAAGGTCGGCTTGTGTATGTTGGTAGATAGGGTGTAAGCCCAAAGCGGCATAAACTTCATCGTAATCGTTCGCCAGTTGCAATATGGTATTAAAATGATTAACCGATACCCCGGGTATGATTAAACCGACAATTTGGGCTTGACGCAATTGTCGGATTGAATCAGTTATATCATCAGTAAAAAGAGGAAAATCGAAATGGCAATGTGTGTCAATAAACATTTAGCCTCCTATTATTCAATTACTTGATGTTGTAATATTGGCAATAAAAATCGCTGAGCTAAAAGGGTAATTTGTTCAATTAAATCATCGGTTAATTCCGGATAGATACGAGCATAGTACTGGTCACACTCTGCAAAATGGTATAAACCGCCTTGCCAGGTGCTAAGTAATTGATTGTTAGCTTTTTCGCTCAGTTCTATTTCGCCAGTTTTGGGGTTATAAGCTGTAACCAACCAGCTCCATGCACTTTTCAATGGGAGTAATAAAGGCTGATTGATTCCCTGTAAATAGCCTTCGACAAGATCGGTTAAAAATGCTAAAGCTTTATTGGCATTTATATGCAAAAACCGCCACTCGGTATCTTCACGTCCATAAGCACGGCTTTGGCTATCGACGTTATCGGGATTTAAAATACAATACAGTAGGTGATCTATCCATAAGGCAATCCCTTCACGGATGGAAAGTTTAGACGGGCGCCAAGTAAAAATACCGTCAGATTGGATATGGGTTAACCAGCCTTGTAATGGATAGTGTTGTTGGTTAATCGCAATGACTAAATTGACTTCTAAGGTTGATGTGCTAAGCTGCTCTTGCATAATTTTATTTGCTAACGGTTGCAAAGCTTCATACTGTTCATGATAGATTATTTCACCAAATGCACCGTCGGGTAGTTCACCGGTTAAGGCTAAGCGTGAATAAACGTTATCAGTAGCGCTACGCTCTGGATCAATTAATTGATTTAAAATTTGGGCATTTAATTGATAACGTTGAAAATTGTCGAGATTGAAATTTTCAGCATCCGGTAACGTATCATCTAAATAGTTAACATAAAAATTAAATCGCTTTTGTAGAAAAAAGCGGATTGAATGTTGATAAAATCGTTTAAGTTCATCAACATGAATATTATCGACAGTGATTTTCGGTATATCGCTAATAAATGACTGACTTTGACCTTTATTTGATGCAGCCGGTAACCATTCATCTGCATAGCTTTTAAAATCGCTCTGAAAATTTTGCGGATTAAATGGGGTGCGCGTGTGCATAACACGTAAAATATTAGCTGTTTTGGATATTGAATCTAATTTATCCTCAGAATTATCAGCATAATACTGGTTTATATAGTCCCAAAGTTCATCGACTAATACCGAAGGATAACGCTCTGTGTCATCTTTCATATCTCGCCCGATATAGCTAATATATAACTGATTTTGTGCCGATAATATTGCTTCTAAAAATAGATAACGATCATCAGTTCGTCGACTTCGATCGCCTCGTCTTGGGTGCTGTGCAATTAAATCAAAATCGAGTGGAAGCGAGGTTCTTGGATAATCACCATCATTCATGCCTAATAAACAAACTACTTTAAATGGAATAGATCGCATTGGCATCATGGTGCAAAAATTAATTTTACCCACTAAAAAGCGATGAGCTAAGTGATTTTGTTCTAAGCGAGATTGCATGGCGTCGTGCAAAATCGTAATGGAGATATTATCGGTAAAATTAGCCTGTAAACCGCTGGTTATCAGTTTTTGCCACTCATCTTGAATCATTAATAAAATTGTTTCTCGTTGGCCATTACTAATAAAAAAGTCATTAATAAGCTCAACGCAGCAGCTTTGCCACTCAATTAATGGTTTGTTTTCATTGAGGATGACTAACCATTTTTGTACTACGCTAATAAATTCAGCTAATTGACCAATCAATTCTGCATCTAAACCGGTTGCGCCGTCATAGGGTAAAATTTGTTGCCAGCCGCCTTGTTCACTACTCATAGTATAACCAAGTAACAATCGTTCCAGACCGAATAACCAGCTATGTGCATTTGCAAGCCCGAAGCGAATTCCTGATTCGATGATCCAAGTGCGCAACAGCGTCAGTTGTGATTCATTTATAGCAAATTTTTCGGCAATGGCGGGTATTTCCAGTAAATTAAATAGCTCTTCAGCGGTAAATCGGCTTTGTGGGAAATTTAAAATAGCAAAGAAACCTTGAACAATGGGATCAATATTCCGGGCTTTTTGATCTGAAATCGTAAAAGGTAAATAACGTTGCTTATCGGCATTAGCAAAAACAGCTTGAATATAAGGGACATATTTATCAATATCTGAAACCATAACAATACAGTCACGTAACTCAAGTGTTGGATCGGCGTCGAATGCTGAAAGTAGATAGTCATAAAGTACTTCAACTTCACGTTGTTGGCTGTGACAAGCATGAAATGTTATCGATTTATCTGACTTATTAATTTCCCGATTAATTTGCTCACTTTGATAAAGTTCTAAAATATCTTGTTGAATAGCATGTAACAGGCTGTTGCGATCATGATCAACATAGACATCGATATCTTGTTTATTCTCAAATTCCTGTAATAAATAAAGGTTATCACGCCCCAATTTTCCCCATGAGGTGAGTAATGCATTGGGGATTTTATCTGGGGTGGTTAAGGTCTCTGATAACTGTTTTTCGACAATATCGCCCCAATACCATTTGCAAGGGTTGTTGAACATTAGATGTACATCAATATGTTGTCCAAGTGCCGAAAGTAAAGAGAGATATATTGGCGGTAATGAGGTGATACCAAAGATAAAAATGCGTTTAGGTAGCGGAGCTAATTTTGAACGGTCAAAGCTATCATCTAATAAGATTTCAAGCATCTGTTGATAAATATTTGCCCGATGATAAGGCTGACTAATTGCAATCAACTCTCGCCACAATTGCGCTTGCCATATTTCATCGGGATGATGATTTAATTCATTTACTGTTTGGTTCAATTCCCATTTTGCCAGCCAGTCGGGGCGATATACTAAGTACTGGTCAAATAAACGAGCAACTCGAGTTGCAAGCTGATAAAGCTTTTTTTCGGATTGATCAATATTGAGATAATTTTTTAGTGCACTAAATTCTGATCTCTCAATCAGCTTTGGTATTAAATAATATAAACGCCAAGTCATCGCTTCCGGATTGAAGCTATTTTCCAATGGCGCATCGGGTAACAATGTTTGATAAACTTGCCAAATAAAATCAGTTGGGAAAGGAAACGCCACATTGGCAACGATGCCAAGTGCATCGGCAAGTTCAATTTGTAACCATTGCGCCATTCCTTGACTTTGTACCATAACAACATCCGGCGTAAATACGTCTTGTAGTGGTTGCCTTTGCATCAATTCACTTACGAGTGATTTGAGTAGATCGACTTGATTTGAATGGTAAATGGTGAACATAGTTGCTTTTATGTCGAGAAAGTTACTAAAATTATCGCTGATAGCGAATAATAAATCCAGTATCCTATTATTATAAATATTCGATTATGTATCTGCAGTGCGTTTGAATGCGATTTTTACTATGAAACTGTTTATGCGGTTAACTTCGATTATTTATCGGAATTAAAAATCAATTTTGGCAAATGAGTCAGGCAATGTTATTAAAATAGCCTGTATTATCATTTTTTTGCTATGTGAGTTTTTAGATGTAGCGATTTATGCTTTACAGATTGATGAACGTAACGCTATAACAAAATAAAAAGGTTACTAAATTTGCTTTGGTAACCTTTTTTATTTTGGTAACTAAGTTATTGACCAATACGGCGGGTTAATTCAATAACTCGCATTTTCGCCAATGCTTTTGATAGTTCGGCAGATGCTTGGGCAAATGACATGTCATCACTTGGGTGATTAATGTGCTCTTGGGCTTGTCTAACTGCTTCTTGTGCTCTGGCTTCGTCTAAGTCTTCGCCTCGAATAGCAGTATCAGCGAGAATTGTCACTATATTCGGTTGAACTTCTAAGATGCCACCAGATAAATAGATAAATTCTTCTTCACCATCTGCTTTCACAATGCCTACCATACCCGGTTTAATGGTGGTAAGTAGGGGAGTATGACCCGGATAGATTCCTAGTTCACCTTCTCGCCCTGTGACTCTGATTCGCTGAACATCACCTGAAAATAGGTGAGATTCAGCACTAACAACTTCTAATTGATAGGAAGTTAGTGCCATAATACTCTCTCCGTTCAATGAATCTCTTACAGAGATTTCGCCTTCTCAATCGCTTCATCAATTGAACCAACCATATAAAATGCCTGTTCAGGTATATGGTCATAATCACCGTTCATGATGCCAGTAAATGCACTAATTGTGTCTTTTAATGGCACATATTTACCTGGCGAACCGGTAAAGACTTCTGCCACGAAGAATGGTTGTGATAAGAAGCGTTGAATCTTACGAGCACGGGCAACGGTCAATTTATCATCTTCTGATAGTTCATCCATACCAAGAATAGCGATAATATCTTTTAATTCTTGATAACGTTGAAGAATTGACTGAACGCCACGAGCACAATCATAATGTTCTTGACCAACAACAAGTGGATCTAATTGACGACTTGTTGAGTCAAGAGGGTCAACCGCCGGGTAAATACCTAATGATGCGATTTGACGACTTAATACGATTGTTGCATCTAAGTGAGCAAAGGTTGTTGCTGGCGATGGGTCAGTTAAGTCATCGGCAGGTACATATACCGCTTGAATTGAAGTGATTGAACCGGTTTTGGTTGAAGTGATACGTTCTTGTAGTAAGCCCATTTCTTCAGCTAAGGTTGGTTGGTAACCTACCGCAGATGGCATACGACCTAATAGCGCAGACACTTCAGTACCGGCTAGGGTATAACGATAAATATTATCGATGAATAATAATACGTCTTTACCTTCATCACGGAATTTTTCAGCCATGGTTAAACCAGTTAACGCAACACGTAAACGGTTTCCTGGTGGCTCATTCATCTGACCGTAAACTAATGATACTTTATCAAGTACGTTTGATTCTTTCATTTCGTGATAGAAGTCATTACCTTCACGAGTACGCTCACCTACACCGGTAAATACTGAATAACCAGAGTGCTCGATAGCGATGTTACGGATTAACTCCATCATGTTAACGGTTTTACCAACACCTGCACCACCGAATAGACCGACTTTACCACCTTTAGCAAATGGACAAATTAAGTCGATAACTTTAATACCGGTTTCAAGTAATTCAGTTGAGTTGGCAAGTTCTTCATAAGTTGGTGCAGCACGGTGGATCGCCCAACGCTCTTCTTCACCAATTGGGCCTGCTTTATCAACAGGATCACCAAGTACATTCATAATACGACCTAGCGTTTTAGTACCTACCGGTACTTCAATGCCGTGGCCAGTGTTTACGACGTTAAGTCCACGTCTTAAACCATCAGATGAGCCCATTGCGATACAACAAACAACGCCACCACCTAATTGTTGCTGAACTTCCAGAACTAATTTTTCGGTGCCAGTTTCCACTTCTAATGCATCATATACCTTTGGTACTGCATCTTCTGGGAATTCGACATCAACCACCGCACCGATGATCTGGACAATCTTTCCAGTAGCCATTTTTAATCCTCTACGTCTTTTTCTTAACTGTAAGCCAATATTTAGCACTAACCTGAAACAGCGGCTGCACCGGATACAATATCAATTAATTCATTAGTGATCGCACCTTGACGTGCTTTGTTATACACTATTTGTAGTTCATTAATTAAGTTTGCACCGTTATCTGTTGCTGCTTTCATGGCCACCATTCTTGCTGCTTGTTCACTCGCTAAATTGTCAACCACTGCTTGATATACTTGTGATTCAATATAACGACGTAAAATCACATCTAATAATGATTTTGCATCTGGCTCATAAATATAATCCCATGATGAAGTTTTAAGTTCTTTATCTTCTGATGCAGGTAATGGTAACAACTGCTGTATTGTTGGCTTTTGCGACATGGTATTAATAAATTTGTTAGTAACAATATATAATTTATCAATTTTGCCGTTATCATATGCCTCAAGCATTGTTTTTACCGGACCGATTAAATCAGATAAAGTTGGTTCATCACCTAGATTGGTTACTTGGGTTAAGATGTTTGCTTTCACGGATGAAAAGAACGAAACCCCTCGTGAACCAATCAAAGCAAGATCTGCTTCAACGCCTTTTTTCTGCCATGCTGACATGTCAGCAATGACAGTTTTAAATAGATTGATATTTAAACCACCACACAAACCACGATCGGTTGAAATGATAAGATAGCCAACCCGTTTTACATCTCTTTCTTCTAAATAAGGATGTTTGGCGCCTATCTGAGCTAACGCTAAATGTCCAATTACTTCACGGATCATTTCAGCGTATGGACGACTAGCTGCCATTCTATCTTGCGTTTTACGCATTTTTGAATTGGCAACCATTTCCATTGCTTTAGTGATCTTTTGCGTACTTTGGATACTGGCAATTTTGGTTCTAATCTCTTTTGCATTAGCCATTTGTTACCTCGCCCTTACCAAGTTTGAGTTGATTTAAAGCTTTCAAGCATTGCTTTTAACTTACTTTCAATCTCATCATTGTAATTACCCGTTTCGTCAATTAGTTTGACAAAATCAGCATATTGACTGTGGGCATAAGCAAGAAGTGCTGTTTCAAATGATAATACTTTTGCAAGTTCAACATCTTCAAGATAACCACGTTCAGCGGCGTAAAGTACAATTGATTGTTCTGCAACAGTCATTGGAGCGTATTGCTTTTGTTTCAATAGTTCAGTTACTTTTTCACCATGACTTAATTGGTTTCTTGTTGCTTCATCTAAGTCTGATGCAAATTGCGAGAATGCCGCTAATTCACGATATTGTGCAAGTGCTGTACGAATACCGCCTGATAATTTTTTCATTATCTTCGTTTGCGCTGCGCCACCAACACGTGAAACCGAAATACCTGGGTTAACCGCAGGACGGATACCTGAGTTAAATAGGCTGGTTTCAAGGAAGATCTGACCATCAGTAATCGAAATTACGTTGGTTGGTACGAACGCTGATACGTCACCGGCTTGAGTTTCGATAATTGGTAACGCAGTTAATGAACCGGTTTTACCTTTTACTTCACCTTTAGTGAATTCTTCAACATAAGCTTCGTTAACACGAGCTGCACGTTCAAGTAGACGTGAGTGAAGATAGAATACGTCACCAGGATAAGCTTCACGCCCAGGTGGACGACGGAGTAGTAATGAAATTTGACGATAAGCAACCGCTTGTTTAGATAAATCATCATAAACAATTAGCGCATCTTGACCACGGTCACGGAAGTATTCGCCCATGGCACAACCCGCGTAAGGCGCTAAGTATTGTAATGCTGCTGACTCAGAAGCTGAGGCCACAACTACAATGGTGTTTTTAAGTGCACCGTGCTCTTCAAGTTTACGCACTACGTTAGCAATAGTAGATTGTTTTTGACCGATTGCGACATAGATACATTTAACACCAGAATCACGTTGATTGATAATGGCGTCGATTGCTAATGCGGTTTTACCGGTTTGACGGTCACCGATGATAAGTTCACGCTGACCACGACCAATTGGAATCATTGAGTCAACGGCTTTATAACCTGTTTGTAGCGCTTGGTCAACAGATTGACGGTCGATAACACCCGGCGCAACCACTTCAACCGGTGAAAATCCGTCATGTTGAATTGAGCCTTTTCCGTCAATTGGTTCACCAAGAGTATTAATCACTCGACCTAATAAACCGTCACCGACTGGTACCTGTAAAATACGACCAGTACATTGGACTTTCATCCCTTCTGACAAGTCTTCGTATGGGCCCATAACGACCGCACCGACTGAATCTCGTTCAAGGTTTAATGCCATTGCATAACGGTTGCCTGGTAATGCAATCATTTCGCCTTGCATGACATCAGTTAATCCGTGGATTCGAAGAATACCATCACTAACAGAGATAATGGTTCCTTCATTGTGAGCATCACTCACAATATTGAACTGAGCTATCCGCTCTTTAATTAGTTCACTTATTTCAGTTGAATTTAGCTGCATTATCAGTCCCCTTAAGACTGTAGAGCGTCATTTAAACGATTTAAACGCCCTCTGATACTACTATCAATAACCATATCGCCCGTACGAATAATAAAACCAGAAATGAGCGATTTATCGATTTGACATTTTAGTTTTACTTTTCGTGATAAACGTTTTTCGACAGCGATAGAAATCTTATTAAGTTGTTCGCTTGTTAGCTCACTGGCAGAAATTACATCCACATCTGCTTGGGCATCTTTATCTAAGCAATATTGTTCAAACAGAGCTAACACTTCAGGAAGAAGGGATAAACGCTTGTTCTCGGCCATTATCTTAATAAAATTAGTACTAAACTCATCTAAGACATCTTTACAGATATTGATGAGTAAATTTGCTACCGAATCGGTTTTCATGTCAGATGTTAAGATGCTTCTTACTTGTGCATCTTTGCTTACTTGGGATGTTAACACCAACATTTTATGCCATGATTCGATGCTGTTTTTTTCTACCGCAAAATCAAAAGCAGCTTTAGCATAAGGGCGAGCAACCGTAATTAAGTCAGCCATTGCTCTAATCTCCCTATAATTCCGCTACAAGTTTATCAATGATGTCGCTATTAGCGGCTTCATTAACAGAACGTTCAATAATTTTTTCTGCACCAGCAATAGCGAGTGTAGCGACTTGTTGCTTAAGCTCTTCTCTAGCTCTTTTACGTTCAGCCTCTACTTCGGCAAGTCCTTGAGCAACGATGCGTTCTTTTTCTCGAGATGCTTCTTGATTAGCTTCTTCAAGAATAGCGGCTTTACGTTTATTTGCTTGCTCAATAATTGCATTAGCCTCGACCTTAGCTTGTTGCATTATGTCAGATGTATTTGCTTTGGCTAATTCCAAATCTTTTTTTGCTGTTTCTGCAGAAGCAAGTCCATCGGCTATCTCTTTTTGGCGTTTTTCAATCGCACGGATAACTGGAGGCCAAACAAACTTCATACAGAACCAAACAAACAATACAAATGTAATTGCTTGGCCGAGGAGAGTTGCGTTCATATTCATGAGACAATTCCTCTTAAATTATTTTTAGCCTGCGACAGCAAAAATGACATATAGTGCAATACCCACACAAATCATTGGGATCGCATCAACCAGACCCATAACGATAAAGAATTGAGTACGTAGCATCGGCATTAATTCTGGTTGACGAGCAGCACCTTCTAAAAATTTACCACCTAATAAACCAATACCAACTGCACCACCAATTGCAGCTAATCCCATCATTATGCCTGCGGCTACAAATAACATACTAGTATCCATTATATACTCCAGTTTATTGACAAAAAAAATTTAAATTAAAATTAATGTTCTTCCGTTGCCGATGCCATAGCTAAATAGACGATCGTCAACACCATAAAAATAAATGCTTGTAACGTAATAATTAAAATATGAAAAATAGCCCATGGTAAAGATAGTACCCATTGTGACCACCATGGTAATAATGCAGCAATTAGAATGAAGATAAGTTCACCTGCATACATGTTACCAAATAATCGAAGCCCTAAAGAGACAGGTTTCGCTAATAGACTGACCAATTCAAGTACTAAATTGATAGGCGCAAATGCCCAGTGATTGAACGGGTGAAGGGTATATTCTTTAATAAACCCGGAAATTCCTTTGTACTTGATTGAATAAATGATGATAAGTACAAATACGCCTAAAGACATTGACATGGTAATACTAACATCCGCTGTAGGTACCACTCTTAAATGCGATAGACCTAAATATTGACCGGCATAAGGTAAGAAATCAACCGGGATAAGGTCCATAAAATTCATTAAGAAGACCCAAATAAATACCGTTAATGCTAGCGGGGCAATGAGTTTATTTTGACCGGTGAACATGTCTTTTACGGTGTTGTTGACAAATTCAAAAATCATTTCTACTGCGCATTGTAATTTTCCTGGTACGCCGCTTGTTGCTTTTCGGGCTACACAATAAAAAATCCATAAAAAGAGCGCGCCGAGTAGAATTGAAAAGAACAATGAATCAAGATTAAAGGTCCAAAAACCTGAACCTACCTGCAAGTTCTCAAGGTGATGCTTGATATAAGCTTGTGGTGAAGCTGGAGAGGAAACTGACATAAAACCCTCTTACCTATTCCTAAAAATAAAAAAACACTGCTTATGTTAAACCATATAGGTATAAGCAATCGCTATAATAACCGAAGTCACTATTTTAAACCCAATTGCCTATATAAAGTCAAGATTTGATTAACAAATCAAAGGATTTAGACACTTTTTACTAATTTTGTGTAAATAATAACAGTTCGATTAACGATTATATTATAGGAAGTTTAACCCCATTGATTATTTAATTAATGGGGTTAAATTGAGCTAATTAGAGGTTTTCACTGTTTGGGCAATTTGTTCTGCTAATTTTTGTACTTCAGCTTCTTCACGTCCTTCGACCATGACCCGAATAAGCGGTTCTGTTCCGGACTTGCGAATTAAAACACGACCATTTTTAGCCAGTTGTGCTTCAGCTTGAGCAATTGCAGATTTGACGGCTGCATTTTGTAAAGGGTCATTTTCACCGGCAAAACGGACATTGATTAATACTTGCGGTAACATTTTCATTCCGCTACATAAATCAGCTAAAGACATATTGTTGCGAACCATTGCCGCCAGCACTTGTAAACCGGCCACAATACCATCACCGGTTGTGGTTTTATCGAGAAGTAACACATGCCCGGAATTTTCAGCACCGAGCCGCCAATTATTTTCAATAAGTTTTTCAAGAACATAACGATCGCCAACTTTAGCCCGTGCAAAAGGGATGCCGAGGTTTTTGAGGGCAAATTCAAGCCCCATATTACTCATTAATGTTCCTACCACACCGCCTTTAAGTTGCCCTTGTCTTAGCGCTTCTCTGGCAATGATATAGATAATTTGGTCACCATCAACTTTGCGGCCTTTATGGTCAACCATAATAATGCGATCCCCGTCACCGTCTAAGGCAAAACCGACATCGGCTTTCTCTTTTAAAACACGTTCAGATAACGCTTTAATATCGGTTGCACCACAATTTTGATTGATATTTACACCGTCTGGCTCGCAGCCAATTTTTGTAACTTTAGCGCCTAATTCACGCAATACTTTCGGGGCGATATGGTAGGTTGCGCCATTAGCACAATCCACCACAATTTTTAAACCGGATAAACTCAAATCGTGATCAAATGTGCTTTTACAAAACTCAATATAACGACCAGCGGCATCGGTGATTCGGCTTGCTCGTCCTAGTTGTTCTGATTCGACGCAGTCGATCTGTTTTTCCAGTTGCGCTTCGATTGCAAGTTCGATCGCATCATCGAGCTTTTTCCCTTCGGTTGAAAAGAATTTAATGCCATTATCATAAAAAGGGTTGTGTGAGGCGGAAATCACCACGCCGGCATCGGCACGAAATGTTCGGGTCAAATAGGCGATAGCCGGTGTCGGCATTGGACCAGTAAAGGCTGAGGCAACACCGGCTGAGGCGAAGCCTGCTTCAAGTGCCGATTCAAGCATATAACCGGAAATACGGGTATCTTTACCAATCAGCACTTTTTTTACCCCCTCTTTGGCTAGCACTCTTCCGGCGGCCCAACCCAATTTAAGGGCAAAATCTGGGGTGATAGGGTACTGCCCAACTTTGCCTCGAATTCCGTCAGTCCCAAAATATTTTCGATTAGACATGTTATTCCCTCATTTTGACGCCTTGTATTAGATAACTTTCATTATATTAATGGGTTATCATTGCCTAACGTATCATTGAAAGTCATCAATTAAATTATTTAAAACGTAATCTTAATCCGGATCTTGTCAAGAACTTTCAGAAAATATATACGTTTAAGTATAAAATTATTCACGATTATCATTAGCAAATTTTAGTAAAACTTGGCTCTCTTTAATAAATCGCTCTGCATAAGGACCAAACCATTTAGTCACTTGATTAAAATTCTCAATAAACTCTTTTTTATTGCGTTTTTCAATTAACTCAACCATTTGCCCAAAACATTGATAATAGTGTTTGATTAGCTCGATATTATCATCTGAAGCCATAATGATATCGGCATAAAGTTCAGGGTCTTGAGCAAATAAACGACCCACCATCATCAGTTCCAGTCGGTATATAGGAGAAGATAACGCAATTAATTGTTCTAAATCAGCTTGTTCACGTTGCAAATTCACCCCATAAGAAAACGAGGTAAAGTGCCGTAATGCTTGGATAAATGACATACATTTGTCATGCTCTTTAGCATCGATCGCACATAAATTTGCGCCCCAAATTCGCATTTGATCGATAAGCCATTGGTATTTTGCTGGCTCACGCCCTTCACAATAGACGATTATTTGTTTGGCTAAATTAGGCACATCCGGGCCAAACATTGGATGCAAACCAACAACCGGGCCAGGATGTTTATTTAACATGGCTTGAAGTGGTTTTACTTTTATCGAGGTGAAATCAGTCAAAATACAATCTTTAGGCAGCGGTGGTAATTGTTGAATAATTTCACAAGTTTTATTGATTGGCACCGTGACAATTACGACTGCGGCATCAGCAACAACTTCAGCGGCTTGATGCATGGTTTTTGAACCTAATGTTTTTACTTGGTAGCCTGATAAGGTAAATAATCGGGCAAATAATCGCCCCATTTGACCATTACCACCGATAATGACAACAGATCCTTTACCGGTATAGACTTTTTTAAAACCTTTGTCATTTTCACTAATGTATGACTCTCGCATTAAGCGTCGTAATATATCTTCAATTAAGGCCGGTGATATACCTAGCTTTTCTGCTTCTTGCCGCCTTTTCGCTAGCATATCAGCTTCACGCTTAGGATCATATATAGGAATACCGTGTTGGCTTTTAACTTCGCCGACTTCGGCAACTAACGCTAATCGCTGATTAATTAAAGATAAAATTGATTTATCAATCTCATCAATTTCATCACGCAGTTTGAGTAATTCCGTAGACATATTCCGTGATTCCTTTATCACAAGTGGTGACTTTTACTGTAATTGCTTAACAGTATACCGTATTTTTGATAGCATGGATCAATGACAACGTTAAATCAAATACAATAAGTTAATTATGAAAGTTATCTCATTTAATATTAATAGTCTGCGTGCTCGCATTCATCAATTAGCCGCAATTATTGATAAACATCAGCCAGATATTATCGGCTTGCAAGAAACAAAAGTTCATAATGATCAATTCCCAGTTGAAGAGCTAGCGCAATTTGGTTATCACTTACATTATCATGGTCAAAAAGGGCATTATGGTGTGGCGTTGTTAACCAAACAAAAACCGATAACGGTTAGCTGTGGCTTCCCAACGGATAGTGACGATGCGCAGTGCCGTTTGATTATGGCACAATTACCCACTAATGAAGGTAATTTAACCGTGATTAATGGTTACTTTCCACAAGGGGAGAGTTTACATCACGAAATTAAGTACCCGGCAAAACGTAAGTTTTATCAAGATCTGATTGACTATCTTACCGAGCATCAATTGAGCAATGAGTTATCTTTAATTATGGGCGATATGAACATCTGTCCTGCTGATGTGGATATCGGGATTTCTGAAGATAGCCGCAAACGCTGGTTGCGCACCGGTAAATGTTCGTTTCTACCGGAAGAGCGCCAATGGATGACTAATCTTATGTCTTTGGGTTTTGTTGATACTTATCGTCATGCTCATCCAACTGAGCAAGCTTATTCGTGGTTTGATTATCGTTCAAAAGGCTTTGATAGCTATACCGGGCTTAGAATTGATTTGATTTTAGCCAGCCAAAAATTACTTGCTCACTGCCAGCAAACCGGTATTGATTACGATATTCGGGGTATGGAAAAACCGTCAGATCATGCGCCGATTTGGGCAGATTTTGATTTAGCCTAAGCTTATATTATGAATAATAAGGATAATAGCATGCAAAATCGTTCGATTTTATCGGTTAAAGATCTTAACCAAATGGTGAAAGATCTCCTTTCCGATGCTATTGGTCAAATTTGGTTAGTTGGCGAGATTTCTAACTTTTCACGCCCAGCTTCCGGTCACTGGTACTTCACACTTAAAGATGAAACCGCCCAAGTGCGTTGTGCCATGTTTCGTAATAGCAATTTTAGAACCGGATTTACACCGCAAAATGGCCAACAAGTTTTAGTTAATGCTTCCGTAACACTTTATGAAGCTCGAGGTGAATATCAACTTGTTATTGATAAAATGCAACCCGCTGGCGCTGGCTTGTTACAACAAAAATTTGAGCAGTTAAAACAACGATTATCTGACGAAGGATTATTCGATCCAATTTATAAAAAAACCTTACCTGAAAATATTCGCACAATCGGTATTATCACTTCATCAACCGGCGCTGCGCTTTATGATATCTGCCAGATATTAAAACGCCGTGATCCCTCTTTACATTTGATTATCTATCCAACTCAAGTGCAAGGCACAGAAGCGGCAGGGCAAATAGCCAAAATGATTGAGATTGCTAATAACCGTCAAGAGTGTGATGTATTAATTGTTGGTCGGGGTGGGGGCTCGCTGGAAGATCTCTGGTCATTTAATGAAGAAGTGGTCGCAAGAGCGATTTTTGCCAGTCAAATACCGATTGTTAGTGCAGTCGGGCACGAAATTGATTTTACTATCGCTGATTTTGTTGCTGATATTCGAGCGGCAACGCCGTCAGCCGCAGCTGAGTTAGTGAGTACTAACAATCTAGATCAAATAAAGCGTCTACAAGTGCAAGAACAGTATCTTTTTATGGCGATAGACAATTATCTAATGCGTCGTCGGGAAATGCTTAATAAATGGCGTCATCGATTGCAAGCTGAGCACCCACAAGCGAAGCTGTCCAAACAGTCAAATCGTCTGTTAACTTGCCGTCATGCGCTATTTGAAAACATTCAACAATACCTATTTCGGCAATCAAATCTTCATAACTATTTAGATAGAAGATTATTACGCCTCTCACCGCAAAATGATATTCGTCTTCTACGCCAAACAGTTGAAAAACGCCAGCAACAAATCATGACTTTAATGGAGCAGAAACTTACACATGCTAAACATCAGTTTGTTTTACAAACATCGCAACTCAATAATGTCAGCCCACTGGCAACTTTAGAGCGTGGTTATAGCGTGACAACTAATCAAGCTAATATTGTGATACGCAGTTGTGACCAAGTTGTGATTGGTGAGCATATCACCACGCAATTAAAAACGGGGAAATTAGTTAGCCAAATTGTTAAAGTCGAATAACCGACCGACTGATTACCCGTAAATATATCACTTAGGCGCTGAGAAATGTTGCAAATTGGTCTCTAGATAAAAATTGTATCTAAAACCGCTATATGTATATAATATCAACGCATTATTAATTGAATTAATCATAAGAGAATAGTTAAGTTATGCATCCTCCAATTGGTATAGATTTAGGTACAACAAATAGTTTAATTTGTGTTTGGCAGGACGGTCAGCCAACTTTAATTCCCAACTCAATAGGCGAGTTGGTTACCCCCTCAGTTGTCAGTGTTGATAATGATGATTCTATTTTAGTTGGGCGTGCAGCATTGTCTCGCTTAACCACTCATCCCAATTGCACAGCAGCTGCATTTAAACGGTATTTAGGGTCGAGTAAAGTTTTTGAATTAGGCAATAAAAAATTTACCCCAACAGAACTATCGGCAATGGTACTAAAATCGTTAAAAGCTGATGCACAAGCGTTTTTAGGGCAGGAGATTTGTGATGTTGTCATTTCTGTACCAGCTTATTTTAATGATGAGCAACGTAAGCAAACCCGTTTTGCCGCAGAGCTTGCCGGGTTAAATGCTGTACGTTTAATTAATGAACCCACCGCAGCAGCTATGGCATATGGCTTGCACGAGGAGCAATCGGGAAATACGTTAGTATTTGATTTGGGTGGTGGTACATTTGATGTCACAGTACTTGAGTATTCCCTGCCAATTATCGAAGTCCATGCTTCAGCAGGTGATAATTACCTTGGGGGGGAAGATTTTACTCATGAACTGGTAAAAGCTTGCTTAAGTGAGTGGAATATTAAACCACAAGATATCGCAACAGATGACTATGCCCGATTATTAGATTTAGCTGAACAGTTAAAATGTAAGTTAAATGGCGAAAAAATGCATAATTTAACTTGGTTTTGGCAGGATAAACAATGGCAATTTTCACTTAACGAAAGTCGAGCTAGAATGATTTGGTTACCCTTGCTAAACCGTTTGCGAGCACCGATTGAACAAGCATTAAGTGATGCCCGTTTAAAGCCCAATCAGCTTGAACATATTGTGTTAGTTGGCGGTTCATCGCAATTAGGTGTGGTTCGTGAGTTAGTGACAAAGTTATTTGGCAAACTCCCTTATCGTCATATTAATCCGACCACTATTGTGGCACAAGGTGCGGCTGTTCAAGCGGCTTGTCGTTTACGTAATGCAGATGTGGAAGAAGTTATCTTGACCGACGTTTGCCCTTACACATTAGGTATTGAAAGTTCTTCCGATAATGTTCGTGGTTTATTTTCCCCAATTATTGAACGTAATACGATTGTACCGACCTCAAAAGTTAAAACCTTTTATACTACACATCCGCAGCAAAAATATATCTCTGTTGCAGTATATCAAGGCGAACACCCACTTGTTAAAAACAACGTATTAATTGATCAGTTTGAGGTGCCTTTAACGCCGACCGAAGAGCTGCAAGGAATCGATGTTCGATTTAGCTATGATTTAAATGGTTTATTAGAAGTCGATGTGATAATACATGCCACCGGCCAACAGCATGGTAAAGTCATCGATCATAGCCCGATAGGATTAACAGAAAAACAAAAACAAGAAAGCCATGAACGATTGAAATCGCTTAAAGTTCATCCACGAGATCAAATGCCAAATCGTACATTATTGGCTAGATTAGATCGTGCATGGGCACAATCATTAGGTGATGAACGCAGCTTGATTGGCTCGTATATCGAAACTTTTTTAACCGTATTAGATCGGCAAAATACTGAGGAAATTGAAACAATTCGTTGTGAAATTGAATCATCTTTAACTAGCCTCGATAGATAACTTAATGAATTATTAATCTATTGATTATAATACATCCCCTTTTATTTTTTTATAAAAGGGGTTTTTGTTAGTTTTCTTTCTCATTTATTGGTGGCCCGTATCGATTTGTTTGTTCAATACTTGGCTGCCAAAGTCGAAAAATATTGAACCCTTTCCCCGTATCGGTATCATTGACACGCCTTTTTATGGCAAAAATAAGATTAATGAATATTAGGCAAAATAACATTCCTCGAAAGAGATAATCAAAATTTTGTAGATCAAGATTTTTCAGGAAGGCAGGTATCCTTGTTTCAATGAGAAATAAAAAAATTGTCATCCATACGGTCTGTATAAAAAAGCCTTTATTATTTGTGCGACCATTCCAACGCCAAAACTGAAAATACCCATTTTTAGGTAGTGATTGTGCATTGAGTTTTTCTTGATTTTCTTGATTTTCAGCTAACAGCAATGCAGCGCAAAGTCGTAGTACTAAATTATTACTCGCGTCTGTTCGTAATTGATCCAAAGCATTAATTTGCTTTTGAACACAGATGCCATAAGGATTGGATAAATGTTTTGCCAGCTTAGCAATGAAGATAGCTTGCTTTGCAGCTTTACTTTTACTGCCTACGGCCAAAAGTGTTAAGCGCTTTTCATTTATTAAAGTGTGTGCAATTTTTTGAAGATTTAGGTTGTCGCCGGCAATCGTTTGTAATGTGTGCTCTAATTGAGACTGTTGTGCTGTTTTATTTAAAACAATTTTGTATAGCAGCATCAAATAGATAGGATTTTCATTCGCTAATTTTGTTTGCCAAAATCCGGTTAAATGTTGTGGAATTTGGGTAAAATCAGTGTCGTATGGATTGGTAATGATGTTTTCAATTGAGTTAGGATAATTACTCAAAACACAATTAGTGATCTCATTGTTATTAATTATCAAGTTATACAGTTCTGATTCATTTTGCCAATTACCATACTTAAAGATATTGACCAATGGAAGAAATGGATCATCATCGGTTAAAATAAAATCACTGTTCTCTTTTTTAATTAACTTGGCTGTTTCTAAAGGGTTATTAGTAATAGCGAGAACGAGCATACAGCTACGATACCATTGCCAATAGGCCTCTTTATCGATCAAGGCGTTAGGTGGAAATGGAAATTGGTAATATTGTTCATTGTCAAAATAGACCTGCCAGTCAAACATTTCCATATTAAAATATTTCATATATCTGTAAAGATGTACTTTGGCGTGCTTAGGAATTAAATCAAACCTATCTAACCATAAACGCACATATATCGCGTCATCATTATCGCTTTCAATATCAAATCTGATTGGCATTGGAAGATCTTCATCACTATTATACAACCAATCTTTAAATGCTTTTATCGGTTCAAGTTCGGTTAGCCATACTAAATGTTGCTTAGCCTGACGTTGTAGATTTTGTAAAATGAATTGTTCAAATATATCATCGCTTTGTTCTTCAAGAATTTGCTGTAATAAGGTTTGATTACCGTGGCATAACATAATGGCATGTCGGTATAAGCGATATAAACGATTGGTACCATTGTCCAGTAACAACAAAGGCAGGATTTGGCGATAATTCCAATTTATTTCTAGCGCCCAATTTATAAAGCTAGCAATTTCTGGTGAATAATCGCTAGGATCGATTTGGGCTAATCGTGATACTGTTATCGTAGACCATTGAGGAACTATATTGTAAAAGTTATTGTCTGTTGATGTCGGTGCTAGGCAATAACAGTCATTAAGTGCGATACATAATAGTGGGAAATACTCTTGCGCAAAATATAAACACCAACCCGCTATCCAACTGGCTGCTTTTTGTTGATAATGACCTGTATTATAAAGATCAATCCAAGCTTGTAGCGCATTTTGTTTATCGGTAAGTAAGGTATATTGAATTGCCGCTAAAAACCGCCATTCGATAATATTACGCTTATCATCATCGTTTTGGGCGATACGTTGTAAAGTATAGTCTAAAATAGATTGATTTGGTATATTTGCCACACGGTAAAAATTGGCAAATTGCATCATTAAGTCTTTATCATCAGGTAAACAGATGACTGTATCTTGCATTAAAAAAGACTCAAGTTCATCTTGTGAACGCCACCAATATAACCAATGACAGTGAGAAATATAATCAATGGTGGCATCTTGTAGTACGATATTTGTGGTTGGTAAGGATGCGTAATTGAAAGTATCGCCACTATCAATATATTCAAGAAAACTCTCATACTTTTCATATTGTTCGGGTTTTTCGATCATCAGCTGTTGTCGCCAACGTAAACTTTCGGCGAGTAATTTGGCGCATGATTGCGATATATTCTTTGCTTGAGTGCTTATTTCTAACAAACGCCATTTTACCGAATCAATAATTGCCATAGGATAGTCATAAAATGAACTGATAAATAATTGCCATTCATCGACATTAAAGCGACGTTTTGGATCATTTAAAAGCATTTGATAAGCAGTACAAATTTCATTCTCTTTAAGCTGCTCTTCTGTCAGTGGCTGGGAAATGTCTTGTGCTGAGCTGTCCGATTCTAACTCAGCAGCAAATTTTTCAGGCGATTTGGCATATTCTATTGCATTTTCATAAGCGGCTCGTAACGCTTTAAATCCATCAGGATCGGTTTCGGGATGATGATTGGGTAATTTTGCACGATATGCTTGACGAATAGTTGCAATATCAGTCGTTTTCTCAATGCCCAGTAGTTGCCATATGTTATCATTCATGACCAATCATACTCCATTAATGATGTTGGTTTCTCTAATTCTTCAATATTAATAAACCAAGGTAATAAGTTGTAAGGCAATGTTTTGTCTGTGTATAGTTCTGCCATTACATGGCGTTGTGATGTTCTGGTTAATTGACAATGCAACTGCTCTAAGTCCTCAATTCCCCACGTTTGCCTGTATCGATGACCAATAAACCAGCCAATATGATAATGCTGCCATGATTCATAAAAACATCGAGCTCGAAGACTGATCCTATTTAAAATCCATAAAGCTTCTTGTTCGGTTACATATTTATTGGTTGTGCCGATTCGTATAAGATATGCGGCTCTTACATAATCCCAACTACGAATACCGGCAACACCACAAGCTGGAAATGTTTGTTCCACATATTTTAGTATTATTTTCTGAATGTCTGTTTGTTCTTCACAATAGTTAAGCCATTCAATTTCAGAAAATCGTGAATATTTAAAATAGAGTTGTGAAATGAATTGTGCTGGCCCGTCATCAACCAGGTCAAATATTTGTTTTAGAAAAGTTTCCCGAGAATTGATCTCCCAATTCTCACTTAAATCGATAAATGTATCATCAGGGAAAACATAAGGGGACGTAAAGATAGCACCATTTTTTTTATTTAACATAACCATAGGTGCCGATAAAGCGTATAACCAATCAATAAAATCTTGAGAAACCATTTTCTACTCAGTTGATAACAGATATTGTTTATAGCGTTGTAGAAAGATAACAGAATCATGTATAAATTGAAAGGGCATATTGTCTTGAAATTTAATGTGATTAAAATGCATAGCGGAATTATTACAAGAAGCAACAAAATTGTTTTGCAAATTGGTTTGTGCAAGGCATAATGAAATACGATTTTTTTGTAATCATCTATACATTATTTAGCCACAAAAGAAAGGAGTTATAATGAAAAAATTCGCCTTAATGGTACTATTAATGTCAGGCGTATTGATGCTACAAGGCTGTGTTGCGGCATTGATTGGCGTTGGTGCCGGCGCTACAGCGACAATTGCAACCGATCCTCGTACTGCTGGAACCCAAGTTGATGATACAACGCTTAATTCACGAATTACCAGTAAATTAAGAGATAACGGACCTATGTTTATTGGCTCACGTATTTCAACTAGCACTTATGATGGTAATATTTTGTTAACCGGGCAAGCAAATCAAGAACAAATTGAGAAAGCTGAAAGCTTAGCAAATGAAGTTGAAGGTGTAAAAACAGTTTACAATCAAATTCGTATCGGAACGCCAGTGGGTGCTGGCACAGTAACTAATGACACATGGATCACCACTAAAGTAAAATCTCAGTTAATGCTAAATTCACAAGTTAAATCACGTAAGATAAAAGTGGTGACGGAAAATGGTGAAGTTTTCTTAATTGGTATCTTAACACCAGAACAAGGCAGACTTGCTGCTGAAGTTGCCAGTAAAGTAGCCGGTGTTAAAAAGGTGATTACGCTTTACACTTACCCAGATAACTAATCAGTTAAAATTATAAAAGAAAGGGGGATTTCCCCCTTTTTTTATCTTATTTTATTGATTCGATCCGTTCGATAAGTTTTGCCAGACCTTGCTGTCGTGATTGGCTAAGTTCTTGAGCAATTTTCAGTTCTTTAAATAATGCCGGAAAGTCGATAGCATGAATTTGCGTGGCATTTTTGTTATTGGCTATCAAGATCAAAATAGCAAGTAATCCTTTAACAATCCTTCCTTCACTATCACCTTGAAAGATAAATGTGCCGTCAGCTTGTTTTTGATAAGTTAACCATACTCGGTTTTCACAACCGTTCACTTGATTTTCCTCGGTTTTTTGATCTGGAGGAAAATCAGGCAATTGCTTAGCTAAAAGTATCAGTTGTCGATAGCGATCTTGCCAGTTATGTTGCTGAGAAAATAGTTCAGTTAAAGATTGTTGTGAAACCATATTATAGACCTGTTTAGGGTGATAAAAATTTGCCATGCTAGTTCAGTTTAGATAGATGTTTTCGCATAAATTTATGCAAATATCTCAATGGCATTATTAAGGGCAGTTATCAATTTATCAATATCTTGTTGGTTATTATAAGGCATAAGCGATATACGAATCACACCGTGACAACCAAGTTTATTCATCAACGGTTGAGCGCAAAGCTCCCCAGTACGTATGGCAATATTTTGATCGCCTAATAAGATTGCAATATCATTATGATGAATATGCTTAAAATTAAAACTGATAATAGCGCTACCTTCGACGCTATAAAATTGAATATCATCAAACTGTTTTAATTGCGATCTTGCGTAATTGGATAATTGAATTAAGTAGTTATCTGCCTGAACTTCATCCCATTTATTTAACCAGCTAAGTGAGGCATTTAGGCCAACAATCCCGGCGATATTTTGCGTTCCGGCTTCAAATTTGTAGGGCAGTTGTGCAACTTGAAATTCAGAAAATGTGGTTGTCTTCAACATCTTCCCGCCACCTTGCCAAACGCTCATTTGTTCCAGTAACGTCGCTTTGCCATATAACACCCCTAGCCCAGTTGGGGCATATAGCTTGTGTGCTGAAAAGGCATAAAAATCGATATTGAGCTTGTCAACATTGATTGGCTGATGAACAATACCTTGCGCCCCGTCAACCACTAATATCGCATTATTTTGGTGAACAAGTTGACTAATTTGCGCTAAATCTGGACAAAATCCCGTTACGTTAGACATTTGCGTCACCGCAACGATTTTTGTGCGTGATGAGATGAGTGAAGAAAGCTCATCAATATCCGCTGACCATTGAATGACTTTTGCTCCAGTCTGCTTAGCAACGATTAACCAAGGTAATAAATTGCTATGATGCTCTAATTCGCTAACGATAATTTCATCGCCAGGTTGTAATAGGGGGCGAGCATAACTTTGAGCAATTAAGTTAATTGATTCAGTTGTGCCACGCGTCCAAATAATTTCATGGCTATGTTTGGCATGAATCAGATTAGCAACATTTTCTCTTGTTGTGTGAATGGTTTGTGTCACCTGCAGCGCATTATGGTGCAAACTGCGTTCAGCCGTTGCGGTGTTGTGCGCATAATATTGTACTGTCGCATCAATCATCGCTTGTGGCTTAAGCGCAGTGGCTGCCGAATCAAGGTAGACACTTTGATTATTGAGCGCGGGGAAATCGGCCCGAAATTGCTCGGCATCAAAATATTTATTGCGCAAGTTCAAGTCCTGCAATTCCATTCCAGTAACCATTACAGTCTCGTTTATGTTCAATGTGCAAAGGATTTAATCCGTCTTCATTGGCTTTAAACTGTTTGACCACATCTAAGGTTTCAACACCTAATGGCGAGATGCGGACAATATCAACCAATCCTTTCATCTCTTTAAGATTATTGCCTAAATTATAACAATAACCACTTTGCGTTTGAATGCCGTTTAACACAAATACTTTTTGCTGTTCTTGTGAAAATACTTCACGGCCGGTTGGGTATTTAATACAGCAGGTTTCACATTTATCTTTTGGTCTATCTTCGGAACGAGCGGTAAAACAGCGAGCAGAATAAGCTAACGGTAAGTAGCCATAACTAAAGACTTCAACTTCAAAATTTCGAGCTATATTCAAGCTATCAAATTGATTAAGTACATTGTTTAACCAATCGCGAGAAAGTTCAACAGGCATACACCAACGTACCATACCCTGTTTTTGTAATAACTTTAAGGTTAAAGCGTTATAACAGTTAATAGCCGGACCTGCCACAAAAGGTAAATGATTATCATGGGCAATGTTAATTGCTGCTAAGTCATTAGCTTCAACTAAAAAATCACCATTGTTTACCAGCTGCCTTAAATCATTAAGTTCTGATGGCGCTTCAAGTAATGCTAAAGTGGAAAGGACGACTTGCTTGCCAGATTTGGCAATCTCTTTTGCTAAGTCTAACCAATTGGGCACCTTCATTTCACGGCGCTTGGTACATACCGTTTCACCCATATAAATAATGTCTGCTTCACTATTAGTGGCAGCATGGTAAAAAGCTTCAGTTTCGATTTTAGGCCAATAGTACAGCACTGGTCCTAATGCGTATTTCATCGTTTTGCTCACTATATTTATATTAGATTGATTTAACTAAAAATCGCTACAGCGATTTTATTTACATTGTCATTAATTAAAATATGAATCTATTTCAATCATCTTTATTGTGAATGACTAATTGGCAAGTTAATTCTACATTATTGCCATTTACGGTGATAAGCACCTAATGTGGTTTGCGTTCCTTCTGAAACAGAACCAAGTGTATCCATCCAATTTTTTTCTGCCTGATAGGATTGTGGATTAGCTTTATAGCGGTCAATAGCTTGTCGCCATACTTTGGTCACTTGTTCAACATAAGCCGGGCTACGTTGACGACCTTCGATTTTCACCGAGGCAATATTAGCAGCAAATAATTCCGGTAAAAGTTCAATCGTATTTAAACTGGTTGGCTCTTCAATCGGATGATAAAGCTCTTGACCAACAAAGTAGCGACCTTTACATAAGGTTGGATAGCCAGCATTTTCACCTTTTTTATGACAGTCGATCAAAACATTGTTTAGTCTTGACTCAAGACCCTTTTCGGTCTCTTCCCAGCGCACAAACTTTGCTGGTGAGCACGCACCAACAGTGTTAGGAGATTCGCCAGTTAAATAAGAAGACAAGTAACAACGGCCTTCTGCCATAATACATAAACTGCCAAAAGCAAAAACTTCTAATGGAACAGGCGACACTTGAGAAAGCTGTTTTACCTGATGCATTGACAATACACGAGGCAACACAATTCGATGTACGTGAAAATTATTATAATAAAACTTAATTGACTCTTCATTGGTCGAAGAGGCTTGCACCGAAACATGGCGCTCTAAATTGGGATATTTTTCAGCTGCATAATCAAGCATTGCAAGATCGGCAATGATTAAAGCATCAGCGCCAATGTTTGCAGCGGTATCAACCGCATGTTGCCACCGCTGAAAATTTTCAGGATGCGCAAAAGTATTAATCGCAATATGCAATTTTTTACCACGTTTATGTACATAATCCGCAGCTTCAATTAATCGCTTCTCATTAAAATTTAAACCAGCAAAGTGACGGGCATTGGTATCATCTTTCAAACCAATATAGACAGCATCAGCGCCATTATCAATCGCCACTTTTAACGATGGTAAAGATCCAGCAGGACAAAGAAGTTCCATAATTATTCCTAACTTAAGTTCGGTATTTAATACGCCATGTATTATGCAATAATTCCTGATTTAATGCGAATAGAAAGCAAATTTCTAGGCTAAAAAAAACATACAACCCTGTTTTTTATATAACTGTATGTAATAAATATAATTTTTAATAAAGTAAGTGATTACTATTGATAATTAAATTGAATCAAAACGGTGATAGTTAACATAGGATAATTTACGATTTTGCAAAGTAAAAAACCAGACATTTATTATTTAATTTCTGGTTTTTATATTTAAAAAGAATTATATCAATAATCAACTAAATTCAATCTATTTTATGTTTAGCGTACTATGTTGCTGATAATTAATACTTATTTCAGCGCATTTTCAAGTTGTGTTATATTTTCAGTCGAATTTAATTGAGTCATACAATTATTGATTAATTGTGAAGTGATATCTTGAACTAACTGATAGTTATTACTTTCCCATTCGTCAAAAGTTTTGGTTTTATCCTCTACCGATAAACTGTTGTGAGAACAAGCAAAGTAAAATCCTTCCGCTTTAATCGATGTTTGATAAATAAAATTGTATTTATTATCCGTCAAACCATCATAAATCAGTTTAAATTTATAAGGTTGAATGGTGATAGTGTGTTCTTTTTGTTTGTTGGCTTTTATTTTTTTTAAAATTGTATATAACTGAGGTTTTAAAAGCTCCATGGTTTTATTTGGTACTGAATTTACGTAGCTACCTTTTAATTCTTCCTTTGAAAAAGTATTCACGTTGCCACCAAGACTAGTAAAAAAGCCTGCGGCAAATTGAACTACTTTCAATCCAACAACTTGTGCTGTATTACTTCGGGTAACAATATTTAAATAACTATTCGTATCTTTAACTACTTCTCCATTAATGGCATTTTCCGTTAACACCTTAATATTCGCACCATTATTTAAAGTTATTACTTCTGTTTCCACAATCTGTGTTCTAGGCAATGGTTCTCTGTTGCCAGAACATCCAAATAATAAAAGCAAGCAACAACTTAAAATAACATATTTAATCTTTTCCATAATTTTATATTTCCTTTTACTTATTTATATTTCATCAAATAATTTTTTATTGGTATAAACAATAAGTTATTGTTTGATGCATCTTTATTATTGTATTGAATAAAGTAATTGTCCAGATTTGTAATTATTTATCTATTTAACGAATTTCTTAAATGATAGCTAATATAGCGCTTTTGGTGATCGGCTTTATTGTGATGCAAAACCGTTTGTCGCTATCTTCAAAACACGTTGACGTTCTGGGGCAGGCTGTGACGCCAGTGCTAACCTACTACTCGTAACAACTAAACAAGGTAATTATTATGACTAAGGTATACGTTGTGCTAAAATTAACCACCAGTTAAAGAACGGGCACCAAACCTGACAAGCACTTTTATATCGTGGGTTACATGTTTGATGTCGGGCATAATAGTCCCAGCTCAGAACTCACTATTAAGGGCTAGCGGTTGAAACAGATACGTTTTTATGCCAAACGGCCTATCATCATTAAAGTTAAGCAAAACTAATTTATTATTGAACTTGTTATATGGATCTAAAAATAGATAAAAAAATTATCCTAACTCAGAGTTAGAGCGTGGATTAGTAAGGAAATAAAGATGAGTAAACAACTAGATAAAATAAGTAAATTCTTAAGTTATATTTTGAGACATCAACCAGAAGCTATTGGAATTACATTAGATTCTGATGGTTGGGTTAATATTGACAGACTCATCATGCAAGCTAATCAACATAATGAATCTCTTACTAGAGAGTTGATAGAGCAAGTTGTTAAAACAAGTGATAAAAAACGTTTTACGATTTCGGATGACGGTCTAAAAATACGTGCAGCGCAAGGGCATTCAACTGAGCAAGTAAAAATAAGCCATGTAGAACAAATTCCCCCAGAATTTTTATATCACGGCACAGCCACTCGATTTATTGATTCCATTAAAAAACAGGGATTAATTGCTGGCAGTCGCCATTATGTCCATTTATCTGGCGATGAGAAGACTGCTAAGAAAGTAGGCGAAAGGCATGGAAAACCAGTAGTATTAAAAGTAAAAGCCTTACAGATGTCTCAACAAGGTTTTAAATTTTATTTGGCAGATAACGGTGTTTGGTTGACTAATGCTGTTCCTAATATTTTTTTAATATTTGACTAAATCTTATTTAATTTAGCCCATTATGTTTGAGTTTAGAAGGAGCAAATAAGTTATTCATTATTTGATTCTCTAAAATTAAATTTCAATATTTTTAAATAAAATCCTAGTCGATATTGTTTATCAATAAATTTTGAACGTGTAAATTGGAAGTGTAATTCAAAAATTGACTATAAAATATTAGATCAAAAAGGAGCATAAATAATTGGTATAGTGTATAGCTTGTTATAATAAACAACCTAAATTCTGGGTAACTTTTAGAATCAACCTATTCCATACTCTATTGTAGTATTAATTGATATTATAACTTCGTTAACTTTCTCCAAAAAACATATACATTCGTCAGGTATTTGGTACTTAAAATATATTTTTACTTTCAATAACACTGATATAAAGATTTAGTTTTTCTTGTAATTTGAATAGATGTTCATTTATATCAGCTTCCCAATTGAAATGATCTTTTATAATCAATATCACTTTTTGAGGATGTATACCTTCCTTTGTCATCGTTATCATATCAATCTTATTTTTATCTTCAATAGTCATAAAATGTATTTATCTCTATTCGTTTTTGGTCTAACTACTTCAGCTTTAATAGGTAAGTTGATTGTTGAGCTTGCGAAGCAAATCGCATAGTTGGTAAATAATTAATCCAGTTCTGCGACAAAATCGCAGAACTAATATAATATTTAGGCTACAAAGAATGATAAAACTCAATAATATCTTCTACAGTACATTGCCATTCGGATATTCTCACTCCATCTTCGTTATAAATTTCTCTATTACTGATAAAATCATTTATGTTATTTACATCAAAATTATTATATTCATTAACAAATATCAATTTATTTTGGATATAAACTAATTCATTAACAAAATAAAGAGTCCAGGTAGATATAAAATTCAAATTATCAGGATCATACATCGAAACAATTAACGCTGCATGCTCTTTTGTTTCCAACCCATATTTAATTGATTTTTTCCAACTATCTTTATATTGTTCTATATCCCAATAAACAACTGGAATATTTATCCACTCATAGAAATCATTAATAACAATTTTTGATGGATAAACCTGCTCACCAAAAACCTCTTTTGGAGAATTATTTATTTCAATGTTAAACATATAGTTAATCCTTAATTCTATTTAAATCTTTATCATAAGTTCCAATTCTATTCCCTCTTCTATCAAACATTATAAAGCCCTAATTGCTTTCCGGCAGAAATATCGACCGTTTTGGCATCAATATCATGTCCGGCACTTAACGTCACATTATTGGCGGCACTGATTTCACTGCCAACGACATTGTGTTCATGGCTTTTACGATAATGTTTGCCACCACCTAAATCTAACTTCTCTTCAATCTCAGCGGCAGTAAAGCGAATATCATGACCGGCGTGCAACGACGTATTACCTGTATCGGCATTATTAATAATCCAGCCGGCTTTAGCATGAATATCATGCCCGGCATCGATAACAATATTGCCATTATTCACCTGAATGATACTGGCCTGGTCGATATTGGTGGTGACATTATTGCCACGGATTTGCGTGCGGGTACTGGACAGAAGATTGATATCATTATCGGCAGATAAATAAACCAGCTTATCACCGACTAACTTCCCGTAATTGGTAATATCATTTTTTGCATCGATTGCCACCCGCTCACCAAATACCGTGCCACTATTGGTGACATTATTGCCGGATAACTGAATAATTTTTAATAGGTTATAGGAAGAAGTTAAAGCCGTGAGTAAGATATTTTTAGAAGACTTTTTAATCAAGAAGCAGATTAAATTACAGGCTAGGTAGGACGGGTAAAAAAGTAACGTAGCAGTAACAGGCGACAACTTGCTACCACTACTTACCCCAACAATTATACGAGATAATTATTATGAGTGAGGTGCATTCAACGCTAAAATCAACCACAGACAAAGCACCTGCACCACAACTCACTGAGCGGTTTTATACCATTGGCTACGTGCCGCAAGGCACAAAGCCCAACCCCAGATCACAACTGACCATTAAAGGCAGGTGGCTGGAGCAGATAGGCTTTTATGTGGGCTGCCCTGTTATCATTAAGATTGAACAGGGCAAGTTGGTGGTTGAACTTGATTTGCAAGTTTAAAAATAAATAATAAAAGATCCCCCAGCTTGTTAAGGCGGGAAATAAGAAATTATTTATTGGGGTTTATATATAAAAATCTATTATCTAAATCCAAACCGAGTAAATCAACAATATGAAGTACTTTGTTATATTCGTCTTCACTAATTTTCACATCAAAATCTGCAATATGATCACACAATGTTTCAAAAGCCAAAACATTTTCGGAATGATTAATATAATCCAAAGCATAATCTATTAACTCAGGATCTATCCTATCTTTTAAAGAATTACCAAATTCTTTTATACAATTGTTAACTAACATAATTATTTAACCTTTATAACTTTTTACTTAATTGGTTTATAATGAGAAGGAACTGGCGCCTTGTCCGGAAACGCAGTTATTATTTTTCCATTTGCTGGTTCATAAATAACTCTAATACGTACCCCATCTCTAATTTCGTATGCAGCCCATCTTGCAGGATTTCCTGCTTTTGTATAAAGACCACCAGTTCCACTCTGTGCATACCATTGTGTATTAGGCGATGTCGCAATATCCCCTATTTCATGGACAATTTTGTCTGCAGACCAATCCTTAGGAAATGTGGTTTTACCAGGATTTCCTGGGTACATGTGTCCGCCACTTGTTGGTCCATCCCCATATAGTATATGCTGCTTAGCTTCAGGTGATAGAATATCGACATACTTCTGATTTTCAGGCGATATTTTTGCATTCGTTCCCTTACCAGCATTAATTTGTTGCTCTTTCGCTACATGTTCACCAAAATTACTACTTTCGTTTGCTTTCTGATTGGTAGCCTGATTATCAAGTATTTTATCCTTAGTCTCTTTATAATTTCCACCACCTTGTTCAACATTTCCTTTTCCGTGTTGTAGCTCTAACTCTGTTTTGTCTAATGGTTTGTTGACAGCGGTTCCCTTTCCGGCATTGGTTGCAGTTTTTCCGATCAACTGCTTGGTGTTACCGAATACTTTTTGTATTCTAGGCAGAGTAATCCCAGCTCCAACTACACCATGAACTGTCATCATGCTACCCATATAATAGCCAGCCATTTTTTGTGCATCTTCTTCGTTGTAACCCCAACGCTGAAAAGATAACACCACGCCATCATAGATACTGCGCAATTCATTTGCTTCTTTTGATGTTGATGCTAACAGTTGGTTTATTTGCTGATAGCCTCAAACCACAGTAACTATTAGGATAGCGGGGCTGGAGCAGATAAAATTTTATGTCAGATTGCCCTGTTATTATTAAAATTGAGCAGGGCTAGTTGATAGTAGAACTTGCGAGGTAGATTCTAAAAACAAACAAATCCCAGCTTTTTGAGCTGGGAACTAAATTATTTACCAAAGATCTTAATCCCTAAACGACGACACTCCAAATACCACATAGCGATTCCTACAGGGATACCAAAAGGAGCTAGTTTACAAGCTATATATATATCTTTAGTATCAATTACAAATTCATTTGTTTTAAAATAAAACAAAAATGAAAATATTAAACTTATAATTAAAATACTAAAAAACAAGATTAAAGGCATCGCTATACATAGAAACAGTAATGCTAAATATTTTCTATTTTTCTTCATCTCATTTACTCTTCATCAGATCATTAATCTTATTGTCAATTAATTCTCCTGTAGCAGAGTCTACGACTCCCCCGGAAATAGCCGGAATAGAACTTTGAGAAGCGGGTTTAGTAATAGTCCAAATTCCAATAGGAATCCACTCATATTGTTTTGATACTGGATTAAATAATTTCTCTAATGGACCTTGTAACATCTTGCCGCCAAGATAACCAAAACCAGATCCTATTGCACTAGCAGCAGCACCAATTAACGGATCTTCATCCTTTAAATAATTTGATGTTGCACCGCCTGCGGCATTCCAACCAACTGTCCCCCAAAACCCTGTCCCTGCACCACCAGTAACAGCACCAACTCCTGATGCAATTCCTACATCAGTCCAATTAATACTTCCATCTGGATTTAATGTATATTGCATTCCTGCATTAATGGCGCCACTCAGTGAACCACCAATTATTGCAGTATTAGGAAGAACAGCACCTCCTACAATTATACCTGTTGCAAAACCGCTTGCAATTGCTCTATCTCGAATCATTTCATTCGCATAATCTGTTGCTGCTTTTTCATCACCTTTAAATAGTAACAAACCATCTCGATAATCACGGTCAAATTCATCCATTACTTGCAAGGCCATAAAATTATTCTCAACCGCATTCTTCCCGGCAGCCATTGCCGCACCGGCAGCGCCGGTATCACCGCCACCGGCGGCAATTGCCAGGCCGGCTGCCAGCTGGGCGAGGGCGTTGATGTTTTGTTTTTCGGCTTCGGTTAACTTGCTAGCATCTTTACCGTAGAGTTGTTAACAAGTCAGTTAAGTTAAGATCCCATGCCAACGTGTGGTTTTTAACTATCTTAGCTTTTTTAGTTCTTGCTCAATTTGTTCAATAAGTTGTGATTCATCTAATTCATATTCTTCTCTGTCAGAATCAGGATTATAAAGATCAGCTAAACAAAATATGGATGATAAACATTCACTTATACTATCTTCATCATTAATCAAGATATTGTTATCTCGTTCTATTTGATAAAGTTCAATATAAGCTTCAACAAAAACTTGAGGAGTTATCCTTCCATTAACTAATGATCTAGTAAATTCTAATATCGTGAGGCTCATCGTAATACTCCATTTTTCATATAGTTTTCATATTGAGGTGTTCCTGGAGTAATCTTAAATCCGGTAACAAAATTACCAGATTTATCAAGAACAACTACATTATTTGTATTTGAATTAAAAAATACTTTTGAGTCTGTTACAAAGCCATAAGTACCTAGAGGTTTGGTTGCTTCATCTCCCATATGGCTTTTAATTGCTGTTTCATATTGACTAAGTGTTTCAGCGTTTTTCTTTGTTGTTGTTATCCCAAAATCAGCAGCATGTTTAAACTTTTTATCTAACTGTTTTTGTGTGATCCCTGTTAATTCATTGGCAACCGAATTACCACCCATCCCGTTTCCAACTTTAATTTGTTTTATGATAGTGTTATTAGCTCTATCATAAACAATTTTATAATTCGCGTTTTCACTAAGAGTCGTTTTTATTTCATTTAATACGACAGATGGATTTTCAATACGATTATTTTTATATAATTCCATTATAGCAGCAAGTTCATTCAGTTCAGACTTACTTAATGAATTAACTAATGAGCCAGCAGTCATTCCTAACCCTGCCGCCGGGTAACCTTCAAATCCAACAGTTTCGATTAACCAAGTTCCTACATTATTGGCACACAATACAGGATTGGCAGTACAAGAAGCAATAGCAGGACCGGCTATATCAATTGCGATAGGTGCGGCTATCAGTCCGCCTATCACAATCACTTGCGGTTCGCCGTACTCTATTATCGTTTCGTTATAACTGTTTATTCCTTCCCAGATAACCTTATCTTCACAAGCTTTATCGCCGTTACATGAAGCCTCTGCGGCCTTTACAATGGCTTGACCAATATGATTATTCTCAACCGCATTCTTCCCGGCAGCCATTGCCGCACCGGCAGCGCCGGTATCACCGCCACCGGCGGCAATCGCCAGGCCGGCTGCCAGCTGGGCGAGGGCGCTGATGTTTTGTTTTTCAGCTTCGGTTAAGTCTTTAACATCTTTACCGTAGAGTTGTTCACGAATCAGTTTCGCCGCCAGCTCACCGGCAACCGCACCGACCCCACCGGCAATCGATGGGCCACCTTGCAGCTCAGCGACAACGGCGCCGAGTATCGCATGGGCAATTAAGTTACCGGCGATATCATCGGTCACCCAGTTACCTTTTTCATCAGCATGACCGGTATGCAGTTTGATTTGCTCGGCAATCCACGGCGCACTGGCACCCGCCAGACTACCGGTAATATCACCGGTGATCACCCCGGTCACAATCGCCATAGCGGTATCAATCCCTTTACTGACATTACCGCCCATTGCGCCAAGATTTTTATCTTTATTGGCTTCCAGATGAGCATCAACCAGCGCGTAATAAATGGAGTCTTCATTCGCGCTATAATATTGTTCAAATGAGGCGTATTTTGCTTTTTCCTCATCACTTAAATATTTATATCGCTTTTCCGCTTCCGCCCGGGTTAACGCATCCTTATTTTTATCCACCTCTTTTTGTGCCTCAATGCGGTCATATTTCTTCACCACACTTTTAGCCTGTTGGGCAATATCTTTAATCAGCTCAACCGTCTCAATTTTATCCAGCTCTTTTTGCTTATCAAAAATCTGTTTGAGCGGATTATTGGCACTGTCCGTATCCCGGCTTAAGCCGTTAATATCCTGTTTTTGCTGGTCCTGATTGCGGATGATTAACTCGCCTTTTTCCACCGCTGATTTGGTGGTACTTGAGTCACTGTCACTGTCTTTAAATGCCGTTGGCGCACCGGGACCGGCCGTGCCACCACTAATGGCAACATGGGTCACTTTAAAGTCAGCTTTATTTTTAATATCACTGAAGCTGATAGTGCCGGTATCAAGTTTGTTTTTATTTGTATCTTCCGCTTTCGAGGCAATCACCGCGCCTTTTAAGTCCGTGTTATTGCCGACCGTGATATCATAGCCGCCTTGACCGGCAAAGATACCCGACTGGTCAGTCACACTTGCCCATTTACTTTCCATTTCAGTGGCCGATAACGAGCCGTTCGCACTCACCCCACCATAACCGGCGGTGCCGCTGACTGAAGCACTGATTTTTTCATAATCATAATTATCGGTATCTTGCAGTGACTGAATGTTAAGATTATTGCCCACATTCATCTTCACCGTATCACCTTTTAACTGACCACCGACCACATTCACATCATGACCGGTTTTGATATTGAGTTGATTCCTGGCATCAATCACACTCTCGGTCCAGGCACTGCCGTCAGCATTTTCCCGCTCCCGACTAAAGTTACCGTTGGCTTTAAACCGCAGACCACTTTCATCACCACCAAACTGAAGCTGAATGCCCACGCCACCGCCGTAGCTTTTCTCATCCCGGTCACTGTGCTGCGTATTGACCGCACCAATCACATTCACATCCCGGTTAGCGGTCAGATTAATATCATTGCCGGCTTTCACCTCACTGCCTTTTAAGGTGATATTCCCGCCTTGCTCATTTGCATCACCGGTTGCGGTGATATGAATATTCTGCCCGGCAGAGACCCCGCTACTGATAACATTATGTTGCTCCTGATTGACCTCCCGCTCAGTGCGCTGCGTGCCCACCATCACACTGACACCGATTGACGCCTGTTTTTGACCTTGCTGATTTTGCAGCTGCAAATCTTCAATCGCTTCAAGTGCGGTCAGCGCAGATTTAATCGATTGCAGGGCTAATAACTTATCATTGCCTTTCTCTTTCGCCCGCTCAACCGCTTTGGCCGCTTCATACATATCTGCTGCCGTACCGGTTAACGCAATGGTCAGTCCGGATTTCTCATAAGTGTACTGCTCGTTATAGGTGGTTTTGGCATCAAGTGCCTCGATAGCCACATTCTCACCGGTTAAGTTCACATCCTGCTTAGCAATAATATCACTGCCTTTGACGGTAATATCCTTACCGGCCTGAATGCTCACATTACCCTCAGTGCTGCCGACGGTACTGCCTAAATAGGCTTGCTCTCTATCGGTCTGTTTCAGATTTTCTTTCTCATGACCAATGGTCACCCCGATACCGCCACTACTCATCAGCCCGGATTTTTTCGTCTTCGTCTCTTGTTTACGGTAATAAGACTCCTCGGCGGCATCAATATCAATATTATTGCCCGCCTTCAGATTGACATCGTGAGTACCGACCACCTGACTACCGGTGACACTTAAATTATTCCCGGCGGCAATGGTGACACTATCGCCATAGAGCTGACTGCCTTTTTCGGTGGTATTATCGATTTGCGTCTGCGTGGTGGTGGTCGTTTTATTTAAAAAGCCTTTGCTTGAACTCTTATGGAACTCATCTAACTCAAATCGCTCAGACGACGTCCCGATAGCGATATCATTATCTGCATAAAGCCCTAATTGCTTACCGGCAGCAATATCGACCGTTTTGGCATTAATATCATGTCCAGCATCGATAAGGGTAGGGGGCTTTAGCTGCTAGGGTTTTATGTCGGTTGCCCTGTTATCATTAAGATTGAACAGGGCAAGTTAATTATAGAGCCTGATTTATTAAAAAAGGAATTTGTTAACATATAATTTCATAAAGTGTGTCAGGCGGTGCCTGGTATGCTTCAAAATCAGCATGGATGACTTCCCTCATTTCAGAAAAACTTATTTTTTTAATCGTTTCTATTTGGTTGCATTCAGTCATGGATACAACCATTTTAGATGCATTAGTAATTTTGATCATATCAATCAATGTATTAATAAGTATATCTAGACGTTCTTTCGGATCTGCAGGAAAGCCAATATCTGTATCTGGTGCATATTGGTCATAATCTATTAAATAAGTAGCATTAATAGAATTAGGACCATCACTTATATCAAATATAAAAGCCTCCATGTTTGGTATTAAATTTATGGGGTAATTAAATAATTCTCTTTTTTCAATTTTTCGAATATTAATTGAACATACTTTTATGTAATCATCTAATTTTAATTTATAATCTATATTTATATCTGGCAATATATAACCATATACATCATTTGACATAATATCTCCTATTTTTTATCTAAAATCCAAGGACCAACGGGCTTACCATTTTCATCAATTTGTCTGTAATAGCTTTTATCTTTATATATTTTGCCGTTATGAGATTTATAAGTTTGCTTATGTTCATGCGGTGGAACTTTTCCATTTTCGTCATATCCAAGTTTCCCATGTGTTTTTTGTTGCCCATAATCTTCTCTTGAGAACATATTACCTCTTTCATCATAATAAGTAACACTCCTAGAACCATCTGCTCTCGATACCTCATAAATTGAGTTTGGCGTAGAGGTTTTTGGTGCTTTACCTGATGGTACAATGATGTGTTCAATAATCACTTTATTTGTTGCTGGGTTAATAATTGGATTGGATGATGTACTATTTGCCCCCTTACCAGCATTAATTTGTTGCTCTTTCGCTACATGCTCACCAAATTTACTACTTTCGTTTGCTTTCTGATTGGCAGCTTGATTATCAAGTATTTTATCCTTAGTCTCTTTATAATTTCCACCACCTTGTTCAACATTTCCTTTTCCGTGTTGTAGCTCTAACTCTGTTTTGTCTAATGGTTTGTTGGTAGTATTTCCCTTTCCGGCATTGGTTGCAGTTTTTCCGATCAACTGCTTGGTGTTACCGAATACTTTTTGTATTCTAGGCAGAGTAATCCCAGCTCCAACTACACCATGAACTGTCATCATGCTACCCATATAATAGCCAGCCATTTTTTGTGCATCTTCTTGGTTGTAACCCCAACGCTGAAAAGATAACACCACGCCATCATAGATACTGCGCAATTCATTTGCTTCTTTTGATGTTGATTTTAATAAATGGTTTATTTCCTGATAACCTATTTGAGTTTCCACAGGATATAAATAAGTATATTGTTGGTAGGTCTTCAATGCATCATAAGCATTTTGGCGTTCTGTTGCACATGCCTGACTATTAGCATCAACACAGGCTTCTAACAAAGCATTTGTCGTGCTTTCATCTTTTATTTGAAGCTCTAATAATTTTAGTTTTTCAGAATCAGTTATTGTTCCATTTTTTTCTTTATATTTTAGACTTTCTTTAGTCTGATGATCTGACGAATTTAAATAATTATTCTCAACCGCATTCTTCCCGGCAGCCATCGCCGCACCGGCAGCGCCGGTATCACCGCCACCGGCGGCAATCGCCAGGCCGGCAGCCAGCTGGGCGAGGGCGCTGATGTTTTGTTTTTCAGCTTCGGTTAAGTCTTTAACATCTTTACCGTAGAGTTGCTCACTAATCAGTTTCGCCGCCAGCTCACCGGCAACCGCACCGACCCCACCGGCAATCGATGGGCCACCTTGCAGCTCAGCAACAACGGCGCCGAGTATCGCATGGGCAATTAAGTTACCGGCGATATCATCGGTCACCCAGTTACCTTTTTCATCAGCATGACCGGTATGCAGTTTGATTTGCTCGGCAATCCACGGCGCACTGGCACCCGCCAGACTACCGGTAATATCACCGGTAATCACCCCGGTCACTATCGCCATAGCAGTATCAATCCCTTTACTGACATTACCGCCCATTGTGCCCAGATTTTTATCTTTATTGGCTTTTAGCTGAGTATCAACCAGCGCGTAATAAATGGAGTCTTGATTCGCGCTATAATATTGTTCAAATGAGGCGTATTTCGCTTTTTCCTCATCACTTAAATATTTATATCGCTTTTCCGCTTCCGCCCGGGTTAACGCATCCTTATTTTTATCCACCTCTTTTTGTGCCTCAATGCGGTCATATTTCTTCACCACACTTTTAGCCTGTTGGGCAATATCTTTAATCAGCTCAACAGTTTCAATTTTATCCAGCTCTTTTTGCTTATCAAAAATCTGTTTGAGCGGATTATTGGCACTGTCCGTATCCCGGCTTAAGCCGTTGATATCCTGTTTTTGCTGGTCCTGATTGCGGATGATTAACTCGCCTTTTTCCACCGCTGATTTGGTGGTGCTTGAGTCACTGTCACTGTCTTTAAATGCCGTTGGCGCACCGGGACCGGCGGTGCCACCACTAATGGCAACATGGGTCACTTTAAAGTCAGCTTTATTTTTAATATCACTGAAGCTGATAGTGCCGGTATCAAGTTTGTTTTTACTGGTATCTTCCGCTTTCGAGGCAATCACGGCGCCTTTTAAGTCCGTGTTATTGCCGACCGTAATATCATAGCCGCCTTGACCGGCAAAGATACCCGACTGGTCAGTCACACTTGCCCATTTACTTTCCATTTCCGTGGCCGATAACGAGCCGTTCGCACTCACCCCACCATAACCGGCGGTGCCGCTGACTGAAGCACTGATTTTTTCATAATCATAATTATCGGTATCTTGCAGTGACTGAATGTTAAGATTATTGCCCACATTCATCTTCACCGTATCACCTTTTAACTGACCACCGACCACATTCACATCATGACCGGTTTTGATATTGAGTTGATTTTTAGCATCAATCACACTCTCGGTCCAGGCACTGCCGTCAGCGTTTTCCCGCTCCCGACTAAAGTTACCGTTGGCTTTAAACCGCAGACCACTTTCATCGCCACCAAACTGAAGCTGAATGCCCACGCCACCGCCGTAGCTTTTCTCATCCCGGTCACTGTGCTGCGTATTGACCGCACCAATCACATTCACATCCCGGTTAGCGGTCAGATTAATATCATTGCCGGCTTTCACCTCACTGCCTTTTAAGGTGATATCCCCGCCTTGCTCATTTGCATCACCGGTTGCGGTGATATGAATATTCTGCCCGGCAGAGACCCCGCTACTGATAACATTATGTTGCTCCTGATTGACCTCCCGCTCAGTGCGCTGCGTGCCCACCATCACACTGACACCGATTGATGCCTGTTTTTGACCTTGCTGATTTTGCAGCTGCAAATCTTCAATCGCTTCAAGTGCGGTCAGCGCAGATTTAATCGATTGCAGGGCTAATAACTTATCATTGCCTTTCTCTTTCGCCCGCTCAACCGCTTTGGCCGCTTCATACATATCTGCTGCCGTACCGGTTAACGCAATGGTCAGTCCGGATTTCTCATAAGTGTACTGCTCGTTATAGGTGGTTTTGGCATCAAGTGCCTCGATAGCCACATTCTCACCGGTTAAGTTCACATCCTGCTTAGCAATAATATCACTGCCTTTGACGGTAATATCCTTACCGGCCTGAATGCTCACATTACCCTCAGTGCTGCCGACGGTACTGCCTAAATAGGCTTGCTCGCTATCGGTCTGTTTCAGATTTTCTTTCTCATGACCAATTGTCACCCCGATACCGCCGCTACTCATCAGCCCGGATTTTTTCGTCTTCGTCTCTTGTTTACGGTAATAAGACTCCTCGGCGGCATCAATATCAATATTATTGCCCGCCTTCAGATTGACATCATGGGTACCGACCACCTGACTACCGGTGACACTTAAATTATTCCCGGCGGCAATGGTGACACTATCGCCATAGAGCTGACTGCCTTTTTCGGTGGTATTATCGATTTGCGTCTGCGTGGTGGTGGTCGTTTTATTTAAAAAGCCTTTGCTTGAACTCTTATGGAACTCATCTAACTCAAATCGCTCAGACGACGTCCCGATAGCGATATCATTATCGGCATAAAGCCCTAATTGCTTACCGGCAGCAATATCGACCGTTTTGGCATCAATATCATGTCCGGCACTTAACGTCACATTATTGGCGGCACTGATTTCACTGCCAACGACATTGTGTTCATGGCTTTTACGATAATGTTTGCCGCCACCTAAATCTAACTTCTCTTCAATCTCAGCGGCAGTAAAGCGAATATCATGACCGGCGTGCAACGACGTATTACCTGTCTCAGCATTATTAATAATCCAGCCGGCTTTAGCATGAATATCATGCCCGGCATCGATAACAATATTGCCATTATTCACCTGAATGATACTGGCCTGGTCGATATTGGTGGTGACATTATTACCACGGATTTGCGTGCGGGTACTGGACAGAAGATTGATATCATTATCGGCAGATAAATAGACCAGCTTATCACCGACTAACTTCCCGTAATTGGTAATATCATTTTTCGCATCGATTGCCACCCGCTCACCGAATACCGTGCCACTATTGGTGACATTATTGCCGGATAACTGAATATCTTTTTTCGCATTAATTAATCCACTGCTATTGAGCGCCTGACCTTTAATAAAGACATTATCACCGGCAATTAACGCACCGTCATGGCTGAGCTCAGTGCGGTTAACAATGTAAACCTGCGGAACTAAAACATCGATAGCTTGATGATTAATGACCACCTGCTTTTTCACCAACAAGACCATATCAGTGGTTAACGCTTTCATCTGCTCAGCAGACAGCTCCACCCCCGGCGCAATACCGTATTGATTAGCAAAGCTAATACCGGCATCCATTAAGGCTTGATACTGCGCTAAATCATTTTCATAGCCTTGCAAATAGCGATGACCGGTCAAACCAACGATTTGTTCCTTAATCAGTTGTTGCTCATAATAACCGTCACCTAAGCGCTTAAGCACCGAGTCCGGATCGGCTTTTAAGCGACTTAACATATAGTCTGAACTTAACCATTTCTTACGCTGAGTAAAGTTAGGGTCGGTTTCAATAATATAATTTTTATCGGTATCTTTATTGACGATCCATAAACTGTTATCCGGCAGGGTTAAATTAGGCTCATAAATGCTGATAGTTTTAGGCGGGGTGATATCCTTATCGGCGGTGGCTAAATCGGCATGATCTGCCTGTTGGCTTTGCTGATTTAAATGGTCATCAATATTATTATCGACAGGGGTATTTGCAGAGGTGATAACCTCCTGTTTATCGATTGTCGCGTTAACCGCCGTTGTATTATCGTGCCCAAAATGCGGGTTATCAATCTGTTTTTCGTGTTGCTTAGCTGAATCTTGAACAGGCTGATTAATATCAACATGTTGATGGGTATTTTCAACCGTTGTTGGTTGACGAGCGGTATCGTTTAATATGAAATCTTGTAATAAATAAAGGGGAAGGGAGGTATTGTCTTTATTTTTAGGGATTTTGTTGGGGAAAGATAAAAAAATACACTTAGCCGTATTTAAAAATTATCTATTATGCTAAAGATAGCACAAGGTGCAAAAGCTACTCCAAACCTCACTAACGGTTAAGGTGGGGTGGCTGGAGTAGATAAGCTTTTATTTTGGGTTGCCCTGTTATTATTAAGATTGAACTGGGCAAGTTGATTATTGAACTTGCGATGCAGATCTAAAAAGTAATAAAAGCTCCCCGCTTAACCAGAGCGGGGCTTTTATTTATGCGGTAACAAGATCCTGTTTTGCTTCATTTAAAATATTAATAAATTCATCAAGTGGAAATTTTGGTGTTACCTGTTCTGCTAGTATTCTGGAGTCAAAGAAAAACTCTATTTCTATATTAGAAATACCTTTGTCTTTATTTAATTGGCAAAGTATTTGTCCTTTGTAGGATATTTCAATAGTTATTTCTTTATACTTATTATCACTAAAAAAATCAATTTCAAAATCAGTACTCATAATTAGTCATTCCCTTATCAGTTATTTCTTTTTTGGATCTAAAAAACCAGAAAAAGAACCATCAGCGTTATAGCGGATTCCTTGTCCGTTAGGTAATCTATATTCAACGCCACCACGAGATAATTCTGTTCTAATCGTATTAGGGTTTTCTAATACTCCCTTAACAAATTCACTAGCTGCCGCATTCTTTTGAGTAACATTACCTTTCAATGGATCAAATGTTCCGCCTTGTCTACCTGCATGTTTTTCCCAAGCTCTAGCCGCCTCAGATAATCCTTGAGCGTTTACTGGCTTATTGGCGGAGTTAACTAATTCATTGATGTTTAAATTATTAGCAGTCTGTCCTGTTGCACTCGACATCCCCTTACCAGCATTAATTTGTTGTTCTTTCGCTACATGTTCACCAAAATTACTACTTTCGTTGGCTTTCTGATTGGCAGCTTGATTATCAAGTATTTTATCCTTAGTCTCTTTATAATTTCCACCACCTTGTTCAACATTTCCTTTTCCGTGTTGTAGCTCTAACTCTGTTTTGTCTAATGGTTTGTTGGCAGTAGGTCCCTTTCCCGTCTGCGAGAAGCGTCATAACGCCTTATTATAGTGTTGGCTATATCAGCATCCGCCGCGACCCCAAAGCCAAAGAAGCTTACACCCACTACAGCAAACCACCCTGCGCTGCATCTTAAAGGCAATTGGTTAGAACAATCTGGGCTCGCTAGCGGGCAACCTGTCACCATTACGGCTAAAAAAGGTAAGCTAATTGTTCAACTTGCGAAGTAGATCGCATTGTTGATAAATGATTAGTTCAGTTCTGCGATGGGGATCGCAGAACTGAATTAGTTATTTTTTATCCCTAAACGAAGAGTATATGTAGGAAATAAAGGTTCTAAAATAAATTCATTGTTAAAAATAAATAATTTCGTTGATAATGCTATAACATCATAAATATTCTCTGCAAAGAGATAAAAATTTGTTTTAAAAACTGGAATATTTTTATCATCGGCAATGATAAAAATTTCTTTATCATTCAATATATTTTCATTCAAGATAGACTCAACATTATCATAATCTTTATGACTAATTTTAGACCAAACCATATTACCTTTAACTAAAGGATATTGCTCAAAAATAGCCATAACATCTTTCAATAGATTATCATCAATAATCGTAAAATCATCTTTTAGCGCATCTTTACATTCGTCAAATAAGGTCATTACAATTTACCTATTTAGCTGTTTTAATATTGTTTCAAATGTTTTTTCGTTACCATCAAATGGAATTACTTGCTTGATAGCTTTACCTGGACCTTTACCTTGAGAATAATCCCATATATTAATATGAGTACCTTTTTCAGGATCAAAGTCAACTCGCCAACCTATTTTTCCGTCGTTTGATTGTCGACCAATTGTTTTTCCATAACCCGCACTAATTTCAAGTCTTCCTATAACTGGTTTTGAGTCGACACCTAAATCACCAACAATATTTAAAGCATTGTTCCTCGCTTGTTCCCAACTTTTTACAGGCTTTAATGTTTGTTCAATACTTTTCCCTTTACTTGCTGCATCAGTAAACTTACCAAAAGCAGCAGCCGAAGCTAACATCAATCCATCATCAAGACTTAATTCATTATTGCGAATTTGATAGGCAATATTACTTATATCAGGACCTGAGCCGAACGCACCTAATACATTATCTTTAAGGAATTTTTCCTGAATTTCTGTATCAGATAGGCCATTAGCGCGCCATTCATCTAGTAAAATTCTAGTTCTTATTTCGTCAAGATATGGATTACCAATTAATCCACTTGGTGTCCAAAACATTGATGATGCATCATAAACATCCCAATCAATAAATGCATGACCATACTTATTATCAACCTTACCTTGCTCAACGCCAGCAAGCATTGAATTAGTATACCATGTTACAAATTGTTCATAATCTGCTTTAGTTAATTCACCAGATCTATACAAATCAACCAGTTTTTGACCAGCTTCTTGTTCTTTTAGGATATAAGTATTATAAGCATCATTTTTACATTCGCTATCATTACATCCTATATATTGTAGTTGTAATTTATCCACCTCATCATAACCTACAATACCTTTAATTTTTTCATAGAGTTCTTTACTTTCTTTATCAAGTTTTTCGACGCCCCGTTCATTACTCAACAAGTTATTCTCAACCGCATTCTTCCCGGCAGCAATTGCCGCACCGGCAGCGCCGGTATCACCGCCACCGGCGGCAATCGCCAGGCCGGCTGCCAGCTGGGCGAGGGCGCTGATGTTTTGTTTTTCGGCTTCGGTTAAGTCTTTAACGTCTTTACCGTAGAGTTGCTCACGAATCAGTTTTGCCGCCAGCTCACCGACAACCGCTCCGGCCCCACCGGCAATCGACGGGCCACCTTGCAGCTCAGCAACAACGGCGCCAAGTATCGCATGGGCAATTAAGTTGCCGGCGATATCATCGGTCACCCAGTTACCTTTTTCATCTTGATGACCGGTATGCAGTTTGATTTGCTCGGCAATCCACGGCGCACTGGCACCCGCCAGACTACCGGCAATATCACCGGTGATCACCCCGGTTACAATCGCCATAGCGGTATCAATCCCTTTACTGACATTACCGCCCATTGTGCCCAGATTTTTATCTTTATTGGCTTTTAGCTGAGTATCAACCAGCGCGTAATAAATGGAGTCTTCATTTGCGCTATAATATTGTTCAAATGAGGCGTATTTCGCTTTTTCCTCATCACTTAAATGTTTATATTGCTTTTCTGCTTCCGCCCGGATTAACGCATCCTTGTTTTTATCCACCTCTTTTTGTGCCTCAATGCGGTCATATTTCTTCACCACACTTTTAGCCTGTTGGGCAATATCTTTAATCAGCTCAACCGTCTCAATTTTATCCAGCTCTTTTTGCTTATCAAAAATCTGTTTGAGCGGATTATTGGCACTGTCCGTATCCCGGCTTAAGCCGTTAATATCCTGTTTTTGCTGGTCCTGATTGCGGATGATTAACTCGCCTTTTTCCACCGCTGATTTGGTGGTGCTTGAGTCACTGTCACTGTCTTTAAATGCCGTTGGCGCACCGGGACCGGCCGTGCCACCACTAATGGCAACATGGGTCACTTTAAAGTCAGCTTTATTTTTAATATCACTGAAGCTGATAGTGCCGGTATCAAGTTTGTTTTTACTGGTATCTTCCGCTTTCGAGGCAATCACCGCGCCTTTTAAGTCCGTGTTATTGCCGACCGTAATATCATAGCCGCCTTTACCGGCAAAGATACCCGACTGGTCAGTCACACTCGCCCATTTACTTTCCATTTCCGTGGCCGATAACGAGCCGTTCGCACTCACCCCACCATAACCGGCGGTGCCGCTGACTGAAGCACTGATTTTTTCATAATCATAATTATCGGTATCTTGCAGTGACTGAATGTTAAGATTATTGCCCACATTCATCTTCACCGTATCCCCTTTTAACTGACCACCGACCACATTCACATCATGACCGGTTTTGATATTGAGTTGATTTTTAGCATCAATCACACTCTCGGTCCAGGCACTGCCGTCAGCGTTTTCCCGCTCCCGACTAAAGTTACCGTTGGCTTTAAACCGCAGACCACTTTCATCGCCACCAAACTGAAGCTGAATGCCCACGCCACCGCCGTAGCTTTTCTCATCCCGGTCACTGTGCTGCGTATTGACCGCACCAATCACATTCACATCCCGGTTAGCGGTCAGATTAATATCATTGCCGGCTTTCACCTCACTGCCTTTTAAGGTGATATCCCCGCCTTGCTCATTTGCATCACCGGTTGCGGTGATATGAATATTCTGCCCGGCAGAGACCCCGCTACTGATAACATTATGTTGCTCCTGATTGACCTCCCGCTCAGTGCGCTGCGTGCCCACCATCACACTGACACCGATTGATGCCTGTTTTTGACCTTGCTGATTTTGCAGCTGCAAATCTTCAATCGCTTCAAGTGCGGTCAGCGCAGATTTAATCGATTGCAGGGCTAATAACTTATCATTGCCTTTCTCTTTCGCCCGCTCAACCGCTTTGGCCGCTTCATACATATCTGCTGCCGTACCGGTTAACGCAATGGTCAGTCCGGATTTCTCATAAGTGTACTGCTCGTTATAGGTGGTTTTGGCATCAAGTGCCTCGATAGCCACATTCTCACCGGTTAAGTTCACATCCTGCTTGGCAATAATATCACTGCCTTTGACGGTAATATCCTTACCGGCCTGAATGCTCACATTACCCTCAGTGCTGCCGACGGTACTGCCTAAATAGGCTTGCTCGCTATCGGTCTGTTTCAGATTTTCTTTCTCATGACCAATGGTCACCCCGATACCGCCGCTACTCATCAGCCCGGATTTTTTCGTCTTTGTCTCTTGTTTACGGTAATAAGACTCCTCGGCGGCATCAATATCAATATTATTGCCCGCCTTCAGATTGACATCGTGAGTACCGACCACCTGACTACCGGTGACACTTAAATTATTCCCGGCGGCAATAGTGACACTATCGCCATAGAGCTGACTGCCTTTTTCGGTGGTATTATCGATTTGCGTCTGCGTGGTGGTGGTCGTTTTATTTAAAAAGCCTTTGCTTGAACTCTTATGGAACTCATCTAACTCAAATCGCTCAGACGACGTCCCGATAGCGATATCATTATCGGCATAAAGCCCTAATTGCTTACCGGCAGCAATATCGACCGTTTTGGCATCAATATCATGCCCGGCACTTAACGTCACATTATTGGCGGCACTGATTTCACTGCCAACGACATTGTGTTCATGGCTTTTACGATAATGTTTGCCGCCCCCTAAATCTAACTTCTCTTCAATCTCAGCGGCAGTAAAGCGAATATCATGACCGGCGTGCAACGACGTATTGCCTGTCTCCGCATTATTAATAATCCAGCCGGCTTTAGCATGAATATCATGCCCGGCATCGATAACAATATTGCCATTATTCACCTGAATGATACTGGCCTGGTCGATATTGGTGGTGACATTATTACCACGGATTTGCGTGCGGGTACTGGACAGAAGATTGATATCATTATCGGCAGATAAATAAACCAGCTTATCACCGACTAACTTCCCGTAATTGGTAATATCATTTTTTGCATCGATTGCCACCCGCTCACCGAATACCGTGCCACTATTGGTGACATTATTGCCGGATAACTGAATATCTTTTTTCGCATTAATTAATCCACTGCTATTAAGCGCCTGACCTTTAATAAAGACATTATCACCGGCAATTAACGCACCGTCATGGCTGAGCTCAGTGCGGTTAACAATGTAAACCTGCGGCACTAAAACATCGATTGCTTGATTATTAATGACCACCTGCTTTTTCACCAACAAAACCATATCAGTGGTTAACGCTTTCATCTGCTCAGCAGACAGCTCCACCCCCGGCGCAATACCGTATTGATTAGCAAAGCTAATACCGGCATCCATTAAGGCTTGATACTGCGCTAAATCATTTTCATAGCCTTGCAAATAGCGATGACCGGTCAAACCAACGATTTGTTCCTTAATCAGTTGTTGCTCATAATAACCGTCACCTAAGCGCTTAAGCACCGAGTCCGGATCGGCTTTTAAGCGACTTAACATATAGTCTGAACTTAACCATTTCTTACGCTGAGTAAAGTTAGGGTCGGTTTCAATAATATAATTTTTATCGGTATCTTTATTGACGATCCATAAACTGTTATCCGGCAGGGTTAAATTAGGCTCATAAATGCTGATAGTTTTAGGCGGGGTGATATCCTTATCGGCGGTGGCTAAATCGGCATGATCCGCCTGTTGGCTTTGCTGATTTAAATGGTCATCAATATTATTATCGACAGGGGTATTTGCAGAGGTGATAACCTCCTGTTTATCGATTGTCGCGTTAACCGCCGTGGTATTATCGTGCCCAAAATGCGGGTTATCAATCTGTTTTTCGTGTTGCTTAGCTGAATCTTGAACAGGCTGATTAATATCAACATGTTGATGGGTATTTTCAACCGTTGTTGGTTGACGAGCGGTATCGTTTAATTGAGCCTGCTCAAATATTTGATGATCTAAAATATTCGTATTTAATGCATTATCAATAACGACTTCATCGGCTTTTGTAAAATCTCGCTCATAACATCTATAGTCATCTTTGTGCTTATGAGTACGGTGATAATACTTCCCGGAATAAACATATTTTGTGACAGCCTCTTGCGAGATATTGTTTAACTGATCGACATTAATATTGACATTTTTACCGGCAATAATTTTACTGTCGTGATTATTTAACGTTTGTCCTTGTATCGTAATATTACCGGTGGCGGTGATTTTACTTGGATCTGTTTCGAGCAAAACCGTATGATATTTCTGTTTATATATATCATATTCCCAAGAGTTTACGATTGCGTGTACGCCTTTAGATTTCGCACTAAACCTTTGTAGTATCGATTCACGGTTATGTTTTATATAATCGGGAATGTCGTTCCAACGATAGTAGCATCGACCCCCCTTTTTATCACAATAAAACCCTTCTAGACCTTTAATACCTTCAAAATACAGATCAATATTCCATATGCGAAAAAGTACGTCCTCAGGTAAATATTTGGTTTGGCCGTCCCCCTCTGCCGTTTGAAAATAAAGTTCATGTTCCGGAGGCTCGTCACTTTGGCGCATTTCAGTGACAATATGGTCATTAATATTATTAATGACCTTCGCATTAATCAATAAATTGCCGTGTGATTCAATGGTTGCTGAATGGTTTTCAATCAGTTCGGCTTGACCTTTTACATTGTAATGTTCATCAAGTTCGCCGCCAATAATAAAATCACCCAGACTCAATAACTGAGCATGCGCATAGTTATTGAGCGTATTGACCCCTAAATGAAAATTTTGTCGGGCAGCAATGACCGGCGCAGTACCATTTTGTGCCCGATTATTCAGCGTTATGGCGTTAATGGCTAAATTATCGGCATAGATTCGACCGGTTTGTAAGTTATTTAATGTGTTACTGTCAATAATTGCGGTTGTGCCATTAATTAGGCCATAGTTGGTGGCATTTTGATGATTTAATGCCAGATAATCGGCACTAATTTCTGCTTGTTGTTCATTGATAAGTTGTTGGCTTTTTAAGCTGACTTGTTTGCCGGCTGTAATTTTGTTTTTATTGATGATGTCATGTTCACTGCTAATCGATAAGTGACCATTCGCGGTAATTTCACTGTCATTAACAAAACTGTCTTCTAACTCAAGCGATAAATCATTTTTCGTTTTAATCGTACCATTACCACGAAATGATTTTGTTTTGAGCAATAAGTTGTCAGAGAGTAAATAACCTTGATCGTTATCAAAGTCCTTAGCATCAATAATAATTTTATTATTGGCGGTTAAACTGGCTAACTGATTGTTTAAAGCGTTGCTTTCGAGCAGGATATTTTCTGCCACATAGTGAGATTGGCGGTTATTAATTTGCTGTGCCTTAATATCAACAAGACCATTGGTTTTAAACGAGGCGGATTGGTTATCAATATTGATTGCCTGTAATGAAATACCGTTATTAGACAATAATTTGGCATGTTGATTTTCAATATGACCATTTAATGAAGCGAGTTTAATGGCGCCACTAGCGGTCAGCTCAGCAAAACGGTTGTTGATACCATTTGCCACATCGAAAGTAATAGTGTTTTCCGACACCACATTGGCCGACTCATTATCAAGCGTTTCAGCATTTATGTCGATATTACCTTTGGCTTGTAAATCAGCTTGTTGGTTATTGATTTGATTGGTTTGAATCGATATCGCTTTATCCGCCACTAATTTGGCATTTTGGTTGGCAATGTCGTCAGCCTTAATGGTCAAATCGCCTTGCGTTAATATTTTTGCTTGTTGGTTATTGAGTGTTTGGCTTTCAATATTGGTACCGTTTTTACCGGAAAGCAGTAAGGCGGACTGATTGTCAAATTGATCGGCTTTGACCGCAATTTCTGTTTGCGATTGTAATGTTGCATTAGCATTATTCAGTGCTTTGGTGGCTATTTTTATGGCCGCATTTGCCACTAAAGTCGCATTAGCGTTGTTAAACGCCTGATTATTGATCGTTATTGCATTATCGGCTTTAAACACGGCGTCTTGATTATTGAGTTTAGTTGAATCAACGGTAATTGATTGACCGCTAAATAATTTAGCCTCGGCATTCTCGACGGTTTGTGCCTCGATCGTCATATTGTCTTTAGCACTCAACGCCGCTTGATCATTATTCAGTTGCTGGCTGTGAATAGTTATGGATTGATCTGAAACAAGTTGAGCCCCTGAGTTATCAAATTGGTTAGCGTTAATGTTGATATTCTGCTTCGCCTGCCATTTAGCCTGGTTATTAATCAGCGTTGAGGCGTCAACATCGATATTGCCTTGTGCGCCAATTTCACTTTCCGTGGTATTGATTTGCTCAGCGCGAATTTGCATATTTTTTTCAGCAACCAGTTGGGCATTTTGTAACGCTAAAACGTGCTGTGTATTAATTTGCATATTGCCTTTACTGCCAAGCGAGGCTTGATTGAGTGAGGCGTTTTCACTGTTGATAGTGAAATCACCTTCAGAAACATACTGCGCAAGGTCACTGCTAAGTTGCTTGCTTTTAATCTCAATGCCTTGTTTAGCCTGAATCACACTCGATCGATTATCCATAACATCGCTGGTTAGATTAATGATGCCATGACTGGATAATTGCGCTTTTTGATTATCTAACTGGTTGGATTTTAGGGTAATAGATTGCACACCCAAAAATCGAGCAGCGCTGTTGATGATGTTATTGGCATTAATACTAATTTTACTTGCCTGAATTCGCGCTTTTGTGTTGTCGAGATCCTGGGTATTTATGGCCAGATTTTTGAAAGATATTAAGGTTGCTTCACGGTTATCTAACTGCTCACTGTCAATAGTCAGGTCTTTTTCAGCCTGAATATTGGTGTATTGGTTATTAAAGTATTTGGCGAATATTGCAACATGACCGCCACTGATCCATTTGCCGTCCTGGTTATTGAGTTCGGTCGTGTTGATCGTCATGCCATTTATGGCATAAAGCGTTGAATGATGGGTGTTGGCTTGTGCCGCTGTCAGATTCAGTTGTTGGTTAGCGTACAATTGACCACGGTTGAATGATGCCAGCTTTAAAGCTTTAATGGATAGATCTTTGGCCGCTCTGATAACCGCATCGTCAGCTTCAATGGTCGTGGCGTCCAAATTGATTTGACCGTTGGATAAAAACTCACTTTTGGTTAAGTTCTGTTGCTGACCGCTAACGTTAATATCGTCCTTAGCACTGACAGAAGCATCGGTTAAATCAATTTGCTCACTGTCTAATGCAATGATGCCTTCGGAATAAAGAGTTGCGCCTTTGGCACTCAATTGCTTTTCCGCATCTAATGTTATGTTAGTATTCCCATACAAATAACTGTTGTTGGTCGATAACTGCCGGGTAGAGAGTAATAAGCCATTATTGGCGACCAATTTAGCGTTATCATTGTTGATTTTTTCAGAATAAACCATGATGGATTTATCTGATAAAATTGTACCAAATTGGTTGTTAAATAATTGATAAGCTGAAATGTGAATGTTGCCGGTACCTTGCAATTTACCCTTTTCATTAAACAGGTTATCACCGGTCAGGCTGATTTCCCGGCCGCTGACTAAGGTGGCGCCTTGATTATTTAAGCGATTAAAGTAGTAATTAATCGGCCCATTCGATCGGATAAAGCTTGAAGCGTTTTCGATGGTATTGGCTTCAACATAGATATCTTGCCCGGCTTGTATATTGGCTTCTTGCGTGGATAACGTTTGTGCGGTAATTGCTAATGATTGCTCAGTAACGGCCTGTAAATTATCCATAATGGCGTTATTTGCCGATAGTGAAATTTCCCCTTTAGCACTTAAGTTACCCGATTGCATCTGCACATCATTGGCCTGGATATCAATGGTACTATTAGTGTTAAGGTCTGCTGCTTGCGCTTTTATTTGATCTGCTTTTAAGGTGATAGACTCTTGCGCTAACAGTTGGCTATGGTCGGCAGTGAGCTTATTGGTTTGTATTTCAATCCCTTGTTTAGCTTGCACTGTGGCGTTATCAATATCGATTTGTTGGTTATTTGATAACTGTAATTGTTGCTCTGTCTGAATTTTTGCCGAATTGAGAGAAATATTCTCTTCACCGGTCAAATGCAGCTTATTGGCATAAGTTTGACTGTTATTCAGATTCAGATTGTTCTTGGCATTGAGCGATAGTGTCTGGCCGGCACTGTTTTTACCGTTGAAATTGATGTCATTTGCGGTGCCGGAAATATTACCTTTATTATGGATCAGTTTTCCTTGCTCATTAATGCCGGCGGCAACTCGACTTGCCTCAGTGCTGTCGATTTTTTGGGCATTTAAGGTAATATCATGTTGAGCGATGATTGCCCCTTCATTGGTGATCGCATTTTGACTATTTAATTTAATATTTTGTTTACTGTAGATCTGACGGCGATTAGTGATATCTTGCTGACTGTTTAAGGTGATATCTTTCTGCGCTTGTAATGTACCGGTATTAATAATTTTTCCGTCTGCACGAATCACGATATTATCTGAGCTTGCGCCAAGTTCGCCGGCATTGTGTACCCCAACGCCTTTTTCGGTACCAATCATGTTGATTTGACCGGCATACATGCCGCCAAATTGTGAAACATCGATCGATACTTCGGGTTTATCTTCGGTATGAGTACCGTCTAACGCAGTAACGTTTTTGGTATCACGGCTGACTTGATTTTTACCGGTGATAACATTGGCTTCATTTGCCCATACCGCAGCATTAATCGATACTGAGCGGGCAATTAAATCGGTATAGCTTTGCGTTGAGCCATCGAGCCCTTTACCGGTGACATTAATATGTCCTTGTTCAACCCGGTAACCGGTTAATTCACCATTATCGATAGTCGGGGTACCGGTGGTTAAGGTGCCTCGATTAGCGTTAATAAAGCCACAGCCATGACAGGTAATACCCGAAGGGTTAGCGATAATCACTTGCGCTTTTTGGCCGGCAACTTCAATCACGCCATTTAGTTGGCTTGGATTACGTGAATTGACTTCATTTAAGATAATTTTAGCCGGACCGGTTGTTTTTAAGTTTTCATTACCTTGAACATAACCGCCAATCTGGGTTTGATTGATTTTGCTGCTGTTGTTTAAAATTACCCCTTGCTGTGAGACATCAAATTGGGTGTATTTATTGTGTGAAAGACCTTTATTATTCGGCGTTTGTATATTAATTTGGGTGACACCATTTGCCGCCGAGATCACTTGCGGTTGCTGATTTTTATTTGCCTGATTATCAACAACAATATTATTACCATAGGCTGGTGAGATGATAGATACAAAGCCTAACGAGATAGATACGAATAAGCTTATCGGTTGCAATGCAAATAAACAGGATTTGAATAATGATTGTTTATCTTCTTTATTGGCTTTTTCATGACCATTAGGCGTTTTAGCAATATCGGCGACAACCATTTGGATACCGCGTTTTTTATTAAAAATGACTCGATATAGGTGCTTATTCATTTTTTAATTCCTTCATTCCATTCTGTTTATTACTTATTTCCATGTATAACTGGTCGGGTATACGATGTGTAATTCACGCAATACTCAGTTAATAATTCCAATTGATATTAAAACCTAACGTCAATGGATTGGTTTTAAATCCTTTCGGTTTGCGAATTGGCTTACCGGCAAAGACGTCATAATAGAATCCATAATTATTGCCCCGCACACCAACTACGCCACCGGTTAAATGTCGGCCAAGCAGGTACTCACTTTTGGTACCGGATACTTCACCGGTATCAATACCCAGATAAGGCTCGTGATTAAGCGGTGCTTGCCAGGCAAACTCATTACGTAAATACCAGCCTCGATCGGCTTTCAAGGTAAGCTCGCCATCAAAACCGCGTACACTCCAACGTCCGCCGATTGAAAACTGTTCAGGTGAGGTTAAATCCCCGCCTCGGGTATATTGCCCCTGATAATCTAATCGATAGCGAAACGGTTGCTCAGCCAAACTAAATGGGACATTGGCTGAAAAGTTAACTAAAAAGATCTCTGACAGGGGACTGCCGCTATTTTCCGGGCTTTTTTCTTCCGGTGCTTTTTTAGCATTAAACCAACGTACGCCTTTTTGGTAAGTTATACCCGCATCTAACGTGATATCTTTAATATAGTGTCGATGCTGTAAACCCAATTGCCAATGTGTGGTTTTGCGCTGTTGAACTTCAAGCTCCGTATTATTGATATAGTTATGCGATTGGCGCAGTGAAAGGCCATAGCTTAAGGTTGTTTTTTGTGACTCATTACGGTGAATAACGCGGCTAAGTTGGATATTGGCATTACGGCTGCGCCCACTGTACTGATAATTGACATTTTGCCCGGCTACAGTTTGATGATATTTATTACCGGATAATGATGTATTGAGCGTCCAATAGCCGAAAGGTACCGAATAGGACAATAAAAAGTTACGGGAGCCGTATTCGCCTTTTCCGTTTAAATCATGTCCTATTGATCCATAAAACGAATCACTCAATGATAACAGGTTGTCCAGATATAAAGTGGCACCGCCCTGATCACGACCGGTAGCTTTGGTGCCCGAGTCATCAATCGATAACCCTAATCGCCACATTTTTGTCTGCTTGCGACTAATCATAATATCGCTTTCACCCGGCTTATCACCCGGGACTAATTGCATTTGCGTGCTGACTGTTGGTATGCGCTGAAGATTTTCAAGCCCTTGCTCAATATCACGTAAATTTAAGATTTTCCCTTCTCTTGCCGGCATCGCGGTGTAAAGTTGCGCATATTTATCACTGTCATCGGTGTAGCGTATATGTCTCACTTTACCTTCAACCAGGAGTAATTTTAACACCCCTTGGGTTAAATCCTGCTCCGGCACAACCACTCTTGTTGTAATATAGCCATAGCTGACTAAGCGATCTTGAATGGCGCTCATTAAAATGTTCACCCCTTTAGCGCCTAAACAGCGATGCTCTGCTTGTTGGGCAAGCTTGTTTAAAGGAACAAACCAGGGTAATTTATCACGCTCAAGCAATTGAACCTGATCAATATTGAAACACAAAGACTCTTGCGGAAAATTTAACACATTGACACTGGTTGTCGGCGGAAGCAAATGAATATCGGGAGCAGTGGTATTTAATGATTCTTCTAAAGCCTTTTGGCGCTCTTGTTGATGAATCAGTTGTATATCACCCAACTGTTGCGTAGCAGGCAATTGAGCTAATGCTATGGGTGATGTTAATACGATTGTTACAGCCGCAATACAGCTATGTTTAAATAAAAAATCCATATAAAATCAAAATTTAATAAAAATCCTTTTTTGGAATATTAACATATGACTAATAAATAGTCTATTTAAAAACGATAAGTGTTTTTGGGTAAAAATAGATAAGTTATCGGTTCGGTATAAATGTACTCAATGGGTTAAGCTAAGGTAAATTAAATATCAATCTCAACATAGACTGGCAAAGATAGGGCAAAAGCTTTATACTAGACATAATTTTGTGTATGGCAAAGACCATACTTATTTTTACCCCGTTCTTTAACATCATCAATTGGAAGAAAATTATGCATCCGATGCTTAATATTGCTATTCGTGCTGCGCGTAAAGCAGGTAATGTTGCCATTAAGGCTTATGAAAACCCGAGTTCAATCGAAATTAACACTAAAGGTGCTAATGATTTTGCAACTAATGCAGATCGAGCGGCTGAAGCTTTGATTATTGAAACAATTAAAAAAGCTTATCCAGATCATACTATTATTGCTGAAGAAAGCGGCCTTGCTAAAGGTAATGATGCCGATACGCAGTGGGTAATCGATCCAATTGATGGTACCACCAATTTTATTAAAAATATTCCCCATTTTGCGGTGTCTATTGCTGCTCGAGTGAAAGGTAAAACCGAAGTGGCGGTTGTCTATAATCCAATGAGTAACGAGCTATTTACTGCGGCACGTGGTAAAGGTGCGCAGCTTAATGGCTACCGAATTCGTGTTAGTAATGCTAAAGATTTAGAAGGAAGCGTACTGGCAACAGCTTTTCCATTTAAAGCAAAGCAATACAGCGATAGCTATTTTGCAGTACTACAAAAATTATTTACCAAATGTGGTGATTTTCGTCGTAGTGGGTCAGCGGCACTAGATTTGGCTTATGTGGCAGCGGGTCGTTTAGATGGCTTTTTTGAAATCGGTTTAAAACCATGGGATATTGCCGCAGGCGAGTTAATTTTACGTGAAGCTGGTGGCGTTATTACCGATTTTGCCGGCGGAAATAACTACATGGTATCGGGCAATATTGTTGCCGGTAATCCACGTGTTGTGAAAGATTTGCTGGTTTCTACCCAAAACGATTGGCCGGAAAACTTACGAGGCTAATGCTTATTAGAACAGAGTGATAATGCTCTGTTCTTTTTGGTTGCGGCTGTGTATTTTGCTTTAGCTATAATAAGAAATGCCTACATAGTACCAATCAATTATTTATCTTTTTTGTTTGGCTGGCATTGGCTCCATTGAGCAATTAACATTCAATCCTTGATTGTTTAAGCAGTGACTACCCCATTTATACATAGCTTGCAGTACCGGTTGAATACTTTCACCAAATGCGGTTAAGGAATATTCGACTTTCGGTGGCACAACCGGGAAAACTTTTCGATTAATTAGCTGATGCGATTCAAGTTCACGTAATTGCGCAGTTAGCATTTTTGGCGTGGCGCAAGGGATTTGTTTACGCAGCTGCGAAAACCTTAATGTTTTGTTTGTCATCAGTTGCCATAAAATCAAAGCTTTATATTTTCCACCAATCATATTTAAGGTTGTTTCGACCGGGCAACAGATAGTTGGTTGCGAATGTGGTTCGCGTTCATCGATTTTAGCTATAGGATTGTTCACGTTAATGTCTTAACAGTATCTTTTTGGATAGTATATATCAAAAAAGTGCATTCTTGTTAATAATACAATTAGTATTAAAATGGCTATCAATACAACCTGTAAAAATAAGATCTTTTGGATAAATAAGATATATTTGGTTTTAGATAGATTATTTATATTATAACGATAGCGTCAAATAAAACGGTTTCTTAGTGAATATAATAAATCAAAACAACACTAATTATTGAAGGATGCGTCAAATGAAAACAGTTGAATATCAATTTTTTGTTGAAGATATGAGTTGCGCATCATGCGTCAGCCGAGTTGAAAAAGCATTAAAAAAAATTGATGGTGTAATCGATGCCAGTGTCAATCTTGCCACCGAAAAAGCAAACGTGACTGCCAATGCCAATGTTAAATTAGAAACGCTAATGTCGGCGGTGGATAAAGCCGGTTATCATGCGGTGGAAATTACCGATCAACAAACACACGCCAAAGATGAAGAGAAACAAGCGTCACTTTGGCCGATTGTGTTATCGGTTATTTTGGCTATTCCATTTGTTGTGCCGATGCTACTTGAGCCATTTAATATTCATTTGATGATGCCAGCATGGTTACAACTTGTGCTGGCTTCGATTGTTCAATTTGGTCTGGGGGCTAAATTCTATCGTAGTGCTTTTAAGGCACTAAAAGCGTTAACGGGTAATATGGATTTATTAGTGGCAATGGGTACCAGTGCGGCTTATGGTTTGTCACTATATCAACTGATTAATGGCGATTATGATCATCTCTATTTTGAATCATCAGTTGTAATTATTACCCTGATTTTGTTTGGTAAATGGCTCGAGTCAAGAGCAAAACACCAAACCACCCAAGCGATCGAAGCACTTTCCGCCTTAAGGCCTGAACTAGCGTTAGTTAAACGAGGCGATCAACAAGTAAGTTTACCGATCAATCAAGTGAAGGTGGATGATATAGTTATTATCAAACCCGGTGAGCGTATTGCGGTCGACGGTATTGTTATTGAAGGTGCTTCGAGCTGTGATGAATCGATGTTGACCGGGGAAAGTTTACCGGTGAATAAAACCGTAAATAGTACGGTTACCGGCGGTACCATTAATGGTGAAGGGTTATTGTTAGTCAAAACCACAGCGGTTGAAGCCGACTCGACCCTGGCAAAAATTATTCAAATGGTTGAATCTGCGCAAGCTAAAAAAGCGCCAATTCAACGCATTGTTGATCGTATTAGTGCAATCTTTGTGCCGGTAATTTTGATTATCGCTTTAATTACCTTACTGGCATGGGGCGTGATGTATCATGATTGGCAACAAGCATTACTGCATGCTGTTGCCGTATTAGTTATTGCTTGCCCGTGTGCTTTAGGTTTAGCCACGCCAACAGCGATCATGGTTGGAACAGGCGTGGCTGCTCGACAAGGCATTTTAATTAAAGATGCTGAAGCCTTAGAAACATTGCACAATATTAATACCGTCGCATTCGATAAAACCGGCACATTAACCCTAGGTAAACCTGAACTGGTCGAAATGGATGTAATTGGCACTGAGACGCCCGATCAAATCTTATCGCTTGCGGCATCTATGCAAGCGGGCAGTGAGCACCCATTAGCTAAAGCTATCTTGTCTAAAGCAAAACAGTACGATTATGCCCAAAATATTACCTCTGTCACCGGATCGGGGGTCATGGCAACCATTGATAATACCGAATATTATTTAGGTAGTTTACGCTGGATGAAGTCATTAAATGCCTATTTTGTTGATATGGATGATAAAATCAGTGAGCTTACTGCGAAAGGTTATACCATCTCATTTTTAGCTAAGCAACAATCTGAAAATGGTGTAGCGATACTGGCTTTATTTGGTTTTGCTGATGTGATAAAACCCGAAGCCAAAAATGCTATTGATGCACTACATCAATTACATGTTAATACCGTTATGCTAACCGGTGATAATCAACAAGCTGCAAATTCGGTAGGGCAGCAGTTAGGCCTAGATAAAGTTATTGCAGAAGTGTTACCACAGGACAAAGCTAATTATATCTATCAATTACAAAAAGAGAGTCATACTAATACCAATAATCGAGTAGCAATGGTTGGCGACGGTATTAATGATGCTCCCGCTTTGGCAGCTGCTGATATTGGTATAGCAATGGGGACGGGGACAGATGTGGCAATGCATGCAGCAAGTATTACCTTAATGCGTGGTAATTTGTATCTTATTGCTGATGCGATTGATATTTCCCGCCGAACTTATAATAAGATCAAACAAAACCTATTTTGGGCGTTTTTTTATAACTTAATTGGTATTCCATTAGCCGCATTGGGCTTTTTAAATCCAATGATAGCCGGCGCTGCTATGGCATTAAGTAGTGTCAGTGTTGTCACCAATGCTTTATTACTTAAACGCTGGAAGGCAAGGGCAGAAACTAAGTAAGCGAATGGTTAGTTATAAGTTAAGGGGCAATTATGCCCCTTATTGATTACGTTTCTGCTCAAGTTTCTGCTTGAGTTGCTTAAAAGCATTTTATTTATTCGGTCACACTAAAATTAATTTGCGATCCTTTGCCTTGCTCAGTGACAAACACGCCAACGGCACAAATAAGTTGTTCGTTATAGTAAATCAAAGGAGTACGTGTGCGCATCCATGGTGGGATCTGGTGTTCTTGCCATATTTTTTTGATCGCTCTTGACCCTTGCCGATTAACTATTTGCAATCGACCTTGCGCATGAAAACGTACGGTAACTGCCTCGTCGGCTTGAGGTAGGCGACAATTTAAATCGTGCTGGTAATGAGATTGTAACTGACCGATATTATCCGGTAACACTAAAGGCGAAGTGAGATCCCAATTGATGACTAAGTGTTCAGTATCATCATACAGTGGCAACAGATAAAGTTGATTTTGATAACGGCGAATTTGTTTGTTATGCAAAACAAATTTTGGATTAGCATCTTCCTTTGCTTCAACGACCGTTTGCCAAATTAATGCCAGCTGTTTTTGACTCGGCATCATCACGCCTTGTTGTCGAAACCACATGCGCAAAATCGCATTGCGTTTATATTCTGAATAATTGATTAACGGCGACAAACGTAGCTGACCTTGCGTTGTCAATAGTTGGTGAAAATCGTTATCTAACAGCTCGTTAATTAACGCTTCTTGTTGTTGGCAAAGTGAAGCACTTCGGGCAACCATTTGGGAAAACTGTGGCCAGCGCTGATTGATAAGTGGTAACACCTTTAATCGTAGAAAGTTACGGTCATAATGGTCATCTTGATTGCTTTCATCTTCTATCCAAGTTAATTGATGCCAGTTGGCGTACGCTTCGATTTGTTGGCGTGAGATCGTCAATAATGGTCTAAGATGCCTGTTGCTTTCAACCGGCATTGCCGATAAACCGGCTGGCCCGCTGCCCCGTTTTAGCGCTAACAAAAAAGTTTCGCATTGGTCATCAAGATGCTGGGCTGTGCATAGCATCTGATCGCTTTTTAGGTGACGATAAATTGCTTGATAACGAGCATTTCGAGCTTGCTGTTCAATATTACCCGCCATAGGATCGAGCCGAACTTTTTCAATAATGAGCGGTACTTGCCATATTTGGCACTGCTGTTGGCAATGCCTTGCCCAGCTATCGGCATTTTGACTTAAGCCATGATGAATATAAATTGCGCTGAGTTGTAAGTCTGGTCGTTGCTGTTGTTTCAATTGGGTAAGCGCATGTAATAGCACCGTTGAATCCACGCCACCACTGTAAGCAACCAGTAGCGATTGACGATTTTTGATATGATCTAAAATCGCCTGTTCAATGCTTTGATCAATCATCGTTTGGCTTTGATTTTTCATTGTTATTTAATCACACTAAGCTTTTAATCATACTAAATTTTGATCATATTAAGCTTTGTAGGGCATTTGCTTTATTTTTATTTAACTTAATTCGGTCTAAACCAGCGGATAGATCAGCAATTAAATCATCGGGATCTTCAAGCCCGATATGTAACCGAATGAGCGTTCCGTCAAAGCTGACTCCAGAAACCGGTCGGATTTTGGCTAGCTCTTCGGGTTGATTGGCTAAAATTAATGACTCAAACCCACCCCATGAATAAGCCATTGAAAAATGGGTTAAATTATCTAAAAAGTCGGAAAGCTGTACATCATTTAAATGGTCGTTTAGCACAAATGAAAATAAACCACTTGCACCGGTAAAGTCACGGGCAAAAAACTCATGTCCTTTGCAACTTGCTAAGGCAGGGTGATTAACGGTCGCGACTTTAGGATGAGCCGCCAGCCATTTTGCTACTTTTAAGCCACTTTCATGATGTTGTTTAAGTCTGACTGCTAAAGTGCGTAAACCTCGTGCTGCCATATAAGCGGTATCTGCATCACACATTTGACCCATTAAATAAGAGCGTTCTCGCAATCTATCCCAGCATCGCTCATTAGCAACAGCAGTGCCGAGCATCGCATCGGAGTGACCAATTAAATATTTAGTGCCTGCTTGAATTGAGATATCAATATCATGATCTAACGCTTTAAATAGCACGCCAGCAGCCCAGGTATTATCCATTATAATGACTATTTGCGGATTAATGTTCCTGATTGCTTTCACAATAGCGGGCACATCATGGATTTCCATCGTAATTGAGCTTGGCGACTCTAAAAACACCACTTTAGTATTTGGTTTGATGTGGTTTGTGATATAACGGCCAACTAAAGGTGAAAAGTAATCGGTTTCAACACCTAAATCTTTTAAAATATGATTACAAAACTCTTGAGTCGGTTCGTAACTGGCTTCAGATACCAAAATATGGTCGCCGGTTTTTACAAAAGCCAAAATCGCATTGGCAATGGCTGCTGCACCACACGGGTAAAGGTAACATCCTGCACCACCTTCAATTTCAGTCAAGGCATCTTGCAGCGAGAAATGGGTTAATGTGCCTCGACGTCCATAAAAGAGTGCGCCATTAGTGCGATTTTCGGTCGCTTCTTTTTTGGCTGCAATAGAGTCAAATACTAACGATGAGGCTCGTTGGATAACCGGATTTACTGCACCTTGAGTATAGCGTTTTTTGCGACCAGCATTGACTAATTTGGTTTGTAATGACATGACGTATCCTTGCTATCTGATAAATTTTAATAACAATTAGCATAGCATGCTGTTAAAATAGTAAAAAATAATTTTTATCAATACTGGCTTTTCAATCATGCTAATTGTCCAACTTGCCAATCTCAATAGCGTGGCAATTAACTATTCGTTGTTATCTGAGCAAATTATTAATGATGCTAATAAAATGAATGAGCGACGTAAAAAACAGTTTTTAGCCTGTCGTTCCATACTAGCCAGTTTGCTCAATCAATATTGTCAGATCGCAACTTTGCCAACAATGATAATTGGCGATAATGCTCGCCCCTGTTTTTTAGATTCTAATCTGCCGGATTTTAATATTAGCCACAGTCAAGACAGCGTGGCTGTGGCGATTTCATTAACCGGTAAAGTTGGGTTAGATATCGAAGTGGCACGTCCACGAAAAAATTATCAGAAGGTAGCAAAAAATTTTTTTGCTGATACCGAATGTCAATGGATGCGCACACAACAAGATGAACTATCCGCTTTTTGGCAACTTTGGACGTTAAAAGAGTCGGCCTTAAAGCTCTATGCCAAAGGGGTGTGGCAAATGAAATCGGTAAAAATTGATCTGGCTAACAAGATGATTAGTGCACCTTTTGGCGGTCACTTTTATTATCAATATCAGCAGGTGGATGATATTCATCTTGCGGTCAATTGCGATAAGCCGATTACTCATTTTGTGTTAAACACGTAATTAACTTGATGACTTACCGGATAAATTCTAACAAATCATCTTAGTCAAATGAGTAAACAGGCTGTTAAGCTTTAAACAAGATAGATATTTTGCAATATTTCTCTGTTTTTTTGGTCGAGATCATACTCTTGCGCTAACCAGTTATCGATAGTGTTATAACGCTCTTTAATAGCCGTAATTGCAGCGCTTAAATACTCTTTTTTGGTAGCAAAGATCGCTTTTTGCTTTTCAAACTCTTCCGGTGTTAATTGGCTTTTTTGTTGGTTAAGCGTCTGTTCTCGAAACGTTTGTAAGCACTGTTCAGTGAGTAAGTAATCTTGCATAACCACCTCTTCACTAACGCCTAAAGCAAATAAAACTAATGCCACACCGATGCCTGTTCTGTCTTTGCCAACTGCACAATGTTGGACTAACGGTCTACCATTGGCTTTAAATAGTGTTGAAATAAGTGTCTGATAAGCAAGATTATTAAACGGTAAAAGCTGATAAAGTTTAAGCATAAACTCATGAGGGGAATATTTTTTTAACACCGTGATATCGTTTTTTAGATCACTGGTTAAACTTGCGGTAATTTCGTTATTTAATGGATTGGCCGGTACATTAATATAATGACTATCAGCCCATAAATTATCAGGGTGGCGATCGATTTCATGTTGATCACGATAATCTAAAACATAATGTAACTTTAATTCGTCAGACAAGAATTTTTTTTCATCCTCTGTGAGGCGAGAACATTCCCCAGCCCGATATAACATGCCAGAGCGAACTTGCCGCCCATCTTTGGTTTTAATGCCGCCTAAATCACGAAAATTGATGCCATTTTTAATAGGTATAACCGATGTCATTGCTGTTCCTTATTTATGCTTAACTTCGCTTGCTATATTAACATGTTTCTGATTAGAATTAAGCCATTGTTTTTGCTTTATTACTTATCGAGGTGCTTATTATGTCTACATTATCTATTTTACTTTCTGATCAAGTTGCGCAACCACAGTGGGGTAAAGATGCGCTACTGAGCTATTGCCAAGAGTCTATTACTATTCACTATAAAACTGAACATCGCTTAGGTGCAATTCAACGGGCAGGGCGTAAACTTGATAATCAAGGCATTAACTCGATTAAACTCAGTGGAAGTGGCTGGGATTTAGAATCTTGCTGGCATTTTTGGTTAGGTTATCGTAATGCTAAAAATAATAATAAAGTGAGTTGGCCAAAACTTAGTACTGAAGATAAACAAGAACTCAAACACCGCCTAGCCATTATTGATTGGTGTCGTGATATTGTTAACCAACCCGCTGAAACATTAAGTCCTCTTGAATTAGCCACCCAAAGCGCCAAATTAATTAGCACTTATTCATCTGATATAAAATACAATATTATCACAGGCGAAGCATTAAAAACGCATGATTATATGGGTATTTATACTGTGGGGAAAGGATCGGATAGGCCGGCGGCACTACTTGAACTTGACTATAACCCGAGCCAAAATCCAAAAGCGCCTATCGTTGCTTGTTTAGTTGGTAAAGGTATCACCTTTGATTCGGGGGGCTACAGCCTAAAACCGAGTAGCTTTATGGAGTCGATGCGTGCCGATATGGGTGGTGCAGCTCTGGTTACCAGCGCTTTAGCACTCGCTATTGCACGAGGTGTCAATCATCGTATTAAACTTTACTTATGTTGTGCAGATAACTTAGTCAGTGGTAACGCCTTTAAACTTGGTGATATTATCCGTTATCGCAACGGTAAAACAGTTGAAATTGATAACACCGATGCTGAAGGTCGTTTAGTTTTAGCTGACGGATTAATCAGTGCTGACAAAGATAAACCTCGTTATATTATTGATTGTGCAACATTAACCGGCGCTGCAAAAATTGCTGTCGGTAATGACTATCAATCGTTACTCTCGTTTGATGATAAATTAGCTAATGCGCTATTGGTGAGTAGTGAAATCGAGCATGAAGCCTTTTGGCGTTTACCATTAGCGGAGTTTCATCGCTCCCAGTTCCCTTCCTCATTTGCCGATATAGCCAATTCCGGATTACCTAATACGGCTGGTGCCAGCACAGCAGCGGCATTTTTGTCATATTTTATTAAAAATTATAAACAAAACTGGCTGCACATCGACTGTTCAGCAACATTCCGTAAAAGCGCTAGCGCATTGTGGGCAACGGGAGCAACGGGTATTGGTGTAAGAACCATTGCTAACCTATTAAGTACTTTAAAATAAATGATTGATATTACAAGTCAATTTATTCTCAAGTTAGCTTATCTTAGGAGATTATTAACTGCTTATCGAAGCATTGTTGATTTGCAAAAGGCTTTTATTAATGTCTTTTGCATTTTACTCGTTTGCTAGCAAAAAAATAAGTAAATTATTATATTTCAGTGGGTTAAGGAAGAATCATGAAGAAAACACTATTTGTTGTATTAACAGCATTATTATCGACGACGGCTTACGCTAATCATTGTGCTACTTTTTTTGAACAAAAAGATTTTGAACAAGCGTTATTTGCTTGTAACACTGAGGCTGAGCAGGGAGATAGACAAGCTCAGTATAATTTAGGAACGATGTATTATCGAGGTCTCGGCGTTGAAGAAAATAACGAACAAGCGCTCTATTGGTATAAAAAAGCAGCTGAACAAGGGTTTAGTAAAGCGCAATTTGAATTAGGGGTTTGGTATGATCTAGGTGAAGTTGTCGAAGTCGATAAAGAAAAAGCGCTATATTGGTATAAAAAATCGGCTGAACAAGGGTTTAATAAGGCACAATATAATTTAGGGATTTTATATAACGAAGGTGGCGGTGTCGAAGTCGATAAAGAAAAAGCAGTATATTGGTATAAAAAAGCAGCTGAACAAGGGCTTAGTAAGGCGCAATATAATTTGGGACTTATGTATGAGCAAGGTGACGGCATCGAAGTCGATAAAGAAAAAGCATTCTATTGGTATAGCCAAGCTGCTGAACAAGGGTTAGACAAAGCGCAATATAATTTAGCGATTATATATAAAGAAGGAGACGGCGTCGAAGTCGATAAAGAAAAAGCGCTATATTGGTATAAAAAAGCGGCTGAACAAGGGTTTACTAAAGCACAATATAACCTAGGGCTTATGTATGACCAAGGTGATGTGGTCAAAGCCAATACAGAAAAAGCGCTATATTGGTATACTCAAGCCGCTGAACGAGGGTTCAGTGAGGCGCAACATAATTTAGGGGTTATGTATGACGAAGGTGAGGGCGTCAAAGTCGATAAAGAAAAAGCATTCTATTGGTATAGTCAAGCCGCTGAACAAGGGTTAGATAAGTCGCAATATAATTTAGGGCTTATGTATGACCATGGAGAGGGCGTCAAGGAAGATAGAGAAAAAGCATTCTATTGGTATAGTCAAGCCGCTGAACAAGGGTTTGCTCAAGCGCAACATTATTTAGGGATTATGTATGCTGAAGGTGAAGGTGTCAAAGTCGATAAAGAAAAAGCGCTCTATTGGTATACTAAAGCCGCAGAACAAGGGGTTGGTGACGCACAATTTAATTTAGGCGTTATGTATGACGAAGGTCAAGGTGTCGAAGTCGATAAAGAAAAAGCGTTATATTGGTATACTCAAGCCGCAGAACAAGGGGTTGTTGACGCACAATTTAATTTAGGCGTTATGTATGACGAAGGTGAAGGTGTCGAAGTTGATAAAGAAAAAGCATTCCATTGGTATAGCCAAGCTGCTGAACAAGGGTATGATAAAGCGCAATATAATTTAGGGAATATGTATAACCAAGGAAAGGGAGTCAAAGCCGATAAAGAAAAAGCATTCTATTGGTATAAAAAAGCAGCTGAACAAGGATTTAGTAGGGCGCAATATAATTTAGGGCTCATGTATGACGAAGGTGTAGGCGTCAAAGTCAATAAAGAAAAAGCGTTCTATTGGTATACTAAAGCCGCTGAACAAGGCCATATAAATGGTCAGTATAACTTAGCACTTCTGTATGACGAAGGTGAGGGCGTCAAAGTCAATAAAGAAAAAGCGCTATATTGGTTTACTAAAGCCGCTGAACAAGGGGATGGTGATGCGCAATTTAGTATTGGGATTATGTATGCCGATGGTGAAGGTGTCAAAGTTGATAAAGAAAAAGCGCTATATTGGTATACTAAAGCTGCAGAACAAGGGGTTGGTGACGCACAATTTAATTTAGGCGTTATGTATGACGATGGTGATGGTATCAAAGTTAATAAAGAAAAAGCGCTCTATTGGTATACTAAAGCCGCAGAACAAGGCATTGATGATGCGCAATATAATTTAGGATTGATGTATTACGAAGGTGACGGTGTCAAAGTCAATAAAGAAAAAGCGCTAAATTGGTTTACTAAAGCTGCAGAACAAGATGTTGATGACGCACAATATTATCTAGGGATTATGTATGCCCAAGGTGACGGCGTCGAAGAAAACAGAGAAAAAGCGCTATACTGGTTAACTAAAGCTGCGGAACAAGGTGTTGATGATGCTCAATATAATTTGGGGGTTATGTATGACGAAGGTTTTGGTGTCGAAGTTAACAAAGAAAAAGCCGTATATTGGTATACTAAAGCTGCTGAACAAGGCGTTGGTTGGGCGCAAAACAATTTAGGAGTAATGTATCAGCAAGGTGAGGGCGTTAAAAAAAATATAGCGTTAGCCAAAAAATATTTTAAACAAGCTTGTTCACTCGGTTTAAAAAAAAGTTGTGATAGTTATAATTCCATGAAGTAAATATCATTAAGCAATATAGAAGAGTCAATTTATACTTAAAGAGCTGTCTTATATATTAAGGCAGTTCTTTTTTTATACAGCCTAAAAATGTCATTTATTCTGTTAACACAATCATTTATTCTGTTAACACAATCATTTTTTTGATATAAATTGGCATAACAGTGATATTTTGACACGGCTCAATAAATTTGGTTGGCGTGTTAACCATTTATCAATGCCATAACCCAATACCGATAAGCCATTTAAAAGTACATTGTTAACGAGTAATAGAGAGTAAGCCTATTTTTGAACTTTTCTTGTCAGTAGGCAAACTTAAAAAATTATTTTTATTTTCTAGGGGTTTAAGGAAAACTTATGAAAAAAATACTATTTGTTGTATTAACTGCATTATTATCGACAACAGCTTACGCTAATAATTGCATTACTTATTTAAAACAAGCAGCTTTAGATAAAGCTTTAGTTGCTTGTAACACTGAGGCAGAGCAGGGAGATAAAGATGCTCAATATAACTTAGCACTTATGTATGACGAAGGTGAGGGTGTTAAAGAAAGTAAAGAAAAAGCGCTCTATTGGTATACTAAAGCCGCAGAACAAGGTGTTGGTGACGCACAATATAATTTAGCGGTTATTTATGATGAAGGTGAGGGTGTTGAAGAAAGTAAAGAAAAAGCGCTCTATTGGTATACTAAAGCCGCAGAACAAGGTGTTGGTGATGCGCAATATAATTTAGGGCTTATGTATGACGAAGGTGATGGAGTCGACGTCAATAAAGAAAAAGCGTTCTATTGGTATACTAAAGCCGCAGAACAAGGGGGGCGTGAGGCGCAATATAATTTAGGGCTTATGTATGACGAAGGTGATGGAGTCGACGTCAATAAAGAAAAAGCGCTCTATTGGTATACTAAAGCCGCTGAACAAGGGGGGCGTGAGGCGCAAAATAATTTAGGAGTACTGTATCAGCAAGGTGAGGGTGTTAAAAAAGATATAGCGTTAGCCAAAAAATATTTTAAACAAGCTTGTTCGCTTGGTTTAAAAGAAGGTTGTAAAAATTATAATTCCATGAAGTAAACATCATTAATCAATATAGAAGAGTCAATTTATGCTAAAAGAACTGTCTTATATTAAGGCAGTTCTTTTTTTATACCGCCTCAAAATGTCATTTATTCTGTTAACACAATTACTTTTTTGTTATAAATTGGCTCAACAGTGACACTTTGATGCGACCCAATAAGTTAGGGTGGTGTGTTAACCCTTTTATCAACCCTATAACCCGATACCGATAAGCGATTTAAAAGTACATTGTTAACAAGTAATAGATAGTAAACGTATTTTTGTTCTTTTCTTGCCAGCAGACAAAATAAAAAAATTATTATATTTAAGGAACTTAAGGAAAACTAATGAAAAAAGTACTATTTGTTGTATTAACAGCATTATTATCGACGACAGCTTACGCTAATAATTGCGCTATTTATTTTGATCTAGATAATTTTGATAAAGCTTTTGTTGCTTGTAAACAAGAGGCTGAGCAGGGAGATACCGACGCTATGATTAACTTAGCGCTTATGTATGACCAAGGCGATCCTGTCGGAATCTATCCAGAAAAATCGCTCTATTGGTTATCACAAGCAGCGGAACACGGACATAGTCATACGCAATATTATTTAGCAGTGATGTATGACGATGGGTACTGTGTTGACGTCGATAAAGAAAAAGCGCTCTATTGGTACACTCAAGCAGCAAAACAAGGACTTGTTGAGGCGCAATATGATTTAGCACGTAAGTATGATAAAGGCGAGGGTGTCGAGGTCAATAAAGAAAAAGCGATATATTGGTTTACACAAGCAGCTGAACAAGGGTCTGATGAGGCGAAAAATTATTTAGGGCTTATTTATTACAAAGAAGACGGTGTCAAAGCCAATAAAGAAAAAGCGGTATATTGGTTCACTAAAGCAATGGATCAAGGGCTTGGTGAAGCGCAATATAATTTAGCACGTATGTATGACAAAGGTGACGGTGTCGAAGTCAATAAAGAAAAAGCGCTAGATTGGTATACTCAAGCAGCGAAAAAAGGAGTTCGTGTTGCGCAATATCATTTAGCACGTATATATGAAGCAGGAGACGGTGTCGAAGTCAATAAAGAACAAGCATTAGATTGGTTGATTCAAGCAGCGGAAGCAGGACTTGGTGATGCGCAATATGATTTAGCACGTATATATGACGAAGCGGATGGTGCCGAAATCAATAAGGAAAAAGCGCTTTATTGGTACACTCAAATATTATATTCCGGGACTTATGAGCTGCAAAAAGAACTTGGGGTTATTTATGATGAAGGGTACGGTATCAAAAGCAATAAAGAAAAAGCGCTAGATTGGTTAATTAAAGCAGCGAAAGGCGGATTTCGTACAGCGCAATATGATTTAGCACATATGTATGATAGTGGGAAGGGCATTGAAGTCGATAAAGAAAAAGCACTCTATTGGTACACAAAAGCTGCAAAACAAGGGGATGTTATATCGCAATATAACATAGCCAATATGTATTACAAAGGAGACGGTGTCGAAGTCAATAAAGAAAAAGCGTTATATTGGTATAGTCAATCGGCTCAACAGGGGGTTAGTGAGGCACAATATAAGTTAGGATTTATGTATGGCCAAGGTGACGGCATCGAAGTTGATAAAGAAAAAGCGTTATATTGGTATACTCAAGCAGCTGAACAAGGGTTTAGTCGGGCGAAATATGATTTAGGACTTATGTATGAGCAAGGTGACGGCATCGAAGTTGATAAAGGAAAAGCGATATATTGGTATAGTCAAGCGGCTGAACATGGGTTTAGTGAGGCACAATATCATTTAGGATTTATGTATGACGCAGGTCACGGCGTTGAAGCCAATAAAGAAAAAGCGCTCTATTGGTACACCAAAGCAGCGGAAAAAGGGCTTGATTATGCGCAATATCATTTAGCACGTATGTATGACAAAGGTGATGGTGTCGAAACCAATAAAGAAAAAGCGCACTATTGGTACACTCAAGCAGCGAAAAAAGGAAATGTTACGGCGCTCAATTTGCTCATTAAAACAGCGGAAGAAGGGAATGATACGGTACAATATGATTTAGCACGTATGTATGACGAAGGAGACGGTGTCGAAGTCAATAAACAAAAAGCGCTCTATTGGTACACAAAAGCTGCCGAACAAGGGGGTGGTGGTGCACAATATTCTTTAGCACTTATGTATGACAAAGGAGACGGAATCGAAGCCAATGAAGAAAAAGCGATATATTGGTACCTTAGAGCAGCAAAACAGGGATATAGTAGTGAAGAAGGGTATTCAGATCATTTTATAGAACAAAAGCTATCATTGGTCACCCGTTTAGCAGAACAAGGCGATAGTGATGCGCAATATTTTTTAGCATGTATGTATGGAGAAGGAGACGGTGTCAAAGTCAATAAAGAAAAAGCGCGCTATTGGTATACTAAAGCAGCGGAAGCAGGGCTTACTAGTGTGCAATATGATTTAGCTTTTATGTATAGAGCAGGAGATGATATCGAAGCCAATAAAGAAAAAGCGCTCTATTGGTATACAAAAGCAGCGGAAGCAGGATTTGTTCAAGCACAACAAGATTTAGCTTTTATGTATGAAATAGGTAGCGATGTCGAAGTTAATAAAGAAACAGCGTTTTATTGGTACACAAAAGCAGCGGAACAAGGGAATGTTTGGGCGCAATATAAATTAGGGGGTATGTATGACGAAGGTGATGGTGTTGAAGTCAATAAAGAAAAAGCACGCTATTGGTACACAAAAGCTGCGGAACAAGGGGATGGTGGTGCACAATATTGTTTAGCACTTATGTATGACAAAGGTGACGGAATTGAAGCCAATGAAGAAAAAGCAATATATTGGTACCTTAGAGCAGCAAAAAATGGGTTTAGTAATGAGGAAGAGTATTCAGATCATTTTAAAAAACAAAAGCTATTATCGATCACCCGTTTAACAGAGCAAGGGGATATTACGGCGCAATTCCATTTAGCACGTATGTATGACAAAGGTGAAGGCGTCAAAGTCAATAAAGAAAAAGCGCTATATTGGTACACAAAATCAGCAGAACAAGGGCTTGTTCAAGCACAATATCAGTTAGCATATATGTATGACAAAGGTGACGGTGCCGAAGTTAATAAAGAAAAAGCGGTATATTGGTACAATGAAGTTGCGCAAGAAGAGCATACTGTTGCGCAATATGAGTTAGCACGTATGTATGACAAAGGTGACGGTATAAAAGTCGATAAAAACAAAGCACTATTTTGGTATAAAAAAGCAGCAGATAATGGTAACACTCAAGCAATACATCAGTTAGGCGTTATATATTATGAAGGTGATGGTATTGAAAAAAATAACAAGTTAGCTAAAAAGTATTTTGAACTAGCTTGTGAGCAAAAACTTAAAGAAAGTTGCGATATTCTTCACAAAGGAATCAAATAGACATTATTCATAAGTCAGGCAAATCAGAAATCTGTTAAAAGGACTGTTTTACATATTAAGATAGTTCTTTTTTTATACAGCCTAAAAATGTCATTTATTGTGTTAACACAATCACTTTTTTGATATAAATTTGCTTAACAATGACATTTTAATACGGCTCAAGATATTTGGTTGGCGTGTTAGTCATTTTATCAACCCCGATAACCCGATACCAATAAGCCATTTAAAAGTACATTGTTAACAAGTAATAGATAGTAAACGTATTTTTGTTCTTTTCTTGCCAGCAGGCAAAATAAAAAAATTATTATTATTTTTAGGAATTTAAGGAAAACTAATGAAAAAAGTACTATTTGTTGTATTAACAGCATTATTATCGACGACGGCTTACGCTAATAATTGCACTACCTATTTCGAACAAAACGATTTTGATAAAGCTTTAATTGAGGCTGAGCGGGGAGATAGGGATGCTCAGTTGTACTTAGCAGTTATATATGCCGAAGGTGAAATTGTCGAAGCCGATAAAGGAAAATCGTTATATTGGTATACTAAAGCCGCTGAGCAAGGAGATAAGGAGGCTCAATTTTACTTAGGATTTCTGTATGACTCTGGTGAGGGAGTCGACGTCAATAAAGAAAAAGCGTTCTATTGGTATACTAAAGCCGCTGAACAAGGATTTAGTACAGCGCAAAATAATTTAGGGGTAATGTATAATGAAGGTGAGGGTGTTGAAGAAAGTAAAGAAAAAGCACTCTATTGGTATACTAAAGCCGCAGAACAAGGGGGGCGTGAGGCGCAATATAATTTAGGGTTTATGTATGACTCTGGTGAGGGAGTCGACGTCAATAAAGAAAAAGCGTTCTATTGGTATACTAAAGCCGCTGAACAAGGTCTTGGTGACGCACAACATAGTTTAGGGGTTATGTATGACAAAGGTGATGGTGTCAAAGTCGATAAAGAAAAAGCACTATTTTGGTATAAAAAAGCAGCAGATAGTGGTTACACTGAAGCAATGCATAAATTAGGCGTTATATATTATGAAGGCGATGGTATTGAAAAAAATAGCAAGTTAGCTAAAAAGTATTTTGAACTAGCTTGTGACCGAAAATTTAAAGAAAGTTGCGATATCCTTCTTAAAGGAACCAAATAGACATTATTCATAAGTCACGCAAATCAGAAATCTGTTAAAAGGACTGTCTTACATATTAAGTCAGTTCTTTTTTTATACAGCCTCAAAATGTGATTTATTCTGTTAACACAATCACTTTTTTGATATAAATTAGCTTAACAATGACATTTTAATACGGCTCAAGATATTTGGTTGGCGTGTTAGTCATTTTATCAACTCCATAACCCGATATCGATAAGCGGTTTAAAAGTACATTGTTAACAAGTAATAGATAGTAAACGTATTTTTGTTCTTTTCTTGCCAGCAGGCAAAATAAAAAAATTATTATTATTTTTAGGAATTTAAGGAAAACTAATGAAAAAAGTACTATTTGTTGTATTAACTGCATTATTATCGACGACAGCTTACGCTAATAATTGCGCGACCTATTTCGAACAAAAAGCTTTTGATAAAGCTTTTATTGCTTGTAACACTGAGGCTGAGCAGGGAGATAAAGATGCTCAGTTTAATTTAGCATTTATGTATTACAACGGCGACGGCGTCGAAGAAAATACTGAAAAAGCACTAAATTGGCTTACTCAGGCAGCGGAACAAGGGGTTTCTGTTGCGCAATATGGTTTATCACGCATGTATGAAGAAGGTGAGGGAGTCGAAGTCGATAAAGATAAAGCGCTCTATTGGCTTATTCAAGCAGCGGAAGCCGGATCTGTTCAAGCGCAATATGATTTATCCAGAAGGTTTGAACGTGAAAAATGGCGCACTAAAGCAGCAGAGCAAGGATTTGCTATTGCGCAATATGAATTAGGGCGGTCGTTCAATTTCGATAAAAATAGAGAAAAAGCGCTCTATTGGTACACTAAAGCGGCTGAACAAGGGTTTGTTTATGCGCAGCACTATGGTTTAGCCTGGATGTATGATCATGAAGGAAATAAAGAAAAAGCGCTATATTGGTATACAAAAGCAGCGGAACAAGATGAGGGTTCGGCGCAATTAAAGTTAGCAGAGAGATATGACAAAGGTGACGGTGTTGAAGTCAATAAAGAGAAAGCAGTATATTGGTACACAAAAGCAGCAAAAAAAGGATTTGTTGACGCCCAATATTATTTAGCAGTTTTGAATAATGAAAGTGACGATGTCATAGCAGAGCTAATAAAAAGGGGACATAGAAAAATCACTGGACCGGAATATGAAATTGCTCAAGCGCAATATCGTTTAGCAGAACTGTATGACAAAGGTGACGGTCTCGAAGTTAATAAAGATAAAACGGTATATTGGCTCAGTAAAGCAATGAAAAAAGAGCTTGGTAATGCACAAGATACTTTAGCACGTATGTATGACCAAGGTGACGGTATCGAAGTCGATAAAGAAAAAGCACTATTTTGGTATAAAAAATCAATAGATAATGGTAACACTGAAGCAATGTATAATTTAGGCATTATGTATTATAAAGGTGATGGTATTGAAAAAAATAGCGAGTTAGCTAAAAAGTATTTTGAACTAGCTTGTGAGCAAAAACTTAAAAAAAGTTGCGATATTCTTCACAAAGGAATCAAATAAACATTATTCATAAGTCAGGCAAACTTGAAACCTGTTTAAAGAACTGTCTTATATATTAAGGCAGTTCTTTTAATAAAGATAAATTTAAGAAGCTCTATTCTGTTATCACAATTGCTTTTTTAATATAAATTGGATCAACAGGGACATTTTGATGTGGACCAACGCGTTTGGTCGGGGTGTTAACAATTTTATCAACTACATCCATGCCTTTAGTGACCTTGCCAAATACAGCATAACCATATTTTTCCGGCGATTGATAGTTTAAAAAGTCATTGTTTTCAACATTAATAAAAAATTGGCTGGTTGCGCTATCAACGGCATTAGTTCTTGCCATTGCAATAGTACCACGATCGTTTTTCAAACCGTTTTCAGCTTCATTTTTTATCGGTGCATTACCATTTTTGAATTTTAATTGATCATCTGCACCCCCGCCTTGAATCATAAAATGAGGAATGACTCGATGAAAAGTTAAATTTTCATAAAAACCACTGTTGACATAATCAAGAAAGTTTTTAGTGGTAATTGGCGCATGTTCGCTATCTAATTCTATTTCAATGTCACCCATGCTGGTTTGTAGTAAAACTTTGGTATCCGCATAACTAAAGGCAGAAAAAAAAGTTATTAGCAATGATATTAATAACACTTTGATTTTATTCATATGTTAATTCCTTAATCCAATATTGTCGGCTGATTATACCGAATATTAGATTATTTGAAATAACAAATTAGAAAAATTAGAAAAAATTTTGTATAGCATCTTCCAGTTTTATTTATTGAAATCTCTAAATTATTTTTTAACGTTATGATGAAACTGTTTTTAGTTTTCGATATAAAAACGCTGTTTGCTCGTTTTTACTAAAACGTATATATTTTCTGAAAGTTTTTGACAAGTATTTTCAAGCTGCGGTAAAACGTTTTGGCTTTAGCCAATAAGGCAATTTTAGAAAATCATAATAACCAGATAGGTTTATACTAAAACGTATATATTTTCTGAAAGTTTTTGACAAGCATTTTTAGGCAGAGGGAAAACGTTTTGGCTCTAGCCAATAAAGCGATTTTAGAAAATCATAATAACCAGATATATTTATACTGAAACATATATATTTTCTGAAAGTTTTTGACAAGTATTTTCAAGCTGCGGTAAAACGTTTTGGCTTTAGCCAATAAGGCGATTTTAGAAATTCATAATAACCAGACATTTTTATACTGAAACATATATATTTTCTGAAAGTTTTTGACAAGCATTTTAAGGTTGAGGTAAAACGTTTTGGCTTTAGCCAATAAGGCGATTTTAGAAAATCACAATAAACAGATATTTTTATACTAAAACGTATATGTTTTCTGAAAGTTTTTGACAGACAATGACAGGTGGTTTGTATGCGTTGTGTCTTGTGTAATATGCCTTTATTTTTGCCTTTGCATGGTATTTGTAGTCAATGTTTAAAAAATTTACCTAAATTAAATAAAGTCTGCCCCCAATGCGCTTTACCCCATTCACTACCGACGGCCATATGCTATCGTTGTCGGGATAATACACCTTATTGGGATGAGCTAATTGCGGTAACGGAATATATCGATCCGTTAAAAAAATTGATACATCGTTTAAAGTTTTATCATCAAATTGAATTAAATCAGGCGTTAGCAAGATTGATGCTGTTAGCATGGTATCAAAGACGATTAAATAGTGGTTTGGCTAAACCGGACATCGTTACCTGTGTGCCACTGCATCATATTCGGTACTGGTATCGTGGATTTAATCAAGCGCAATTATTGGCTAAACCCATAGCAAAATGGTTAAGTTGTTATTTTGATCCAGCTCTGTTATCACGTTATCAGTTTGCTCACGATCAAAAAGATTTATCGCTTAAGCAACGACAAAATAATGTACAAACGCTTTTTACTTGCCGGTCTAGTGTGAGTAATAAATCGATTTTACTTATTGATGATATTGTTACAACAGGCAATACGATTAACGCTATTAGCCAACAATTAAAAAACAGTGGTGCAGCTAAAATTCAAGTGTTGTGTTTGTGTCGTACGATCTTGTAAAATCGAAAACAAGCCCTATAATAACCAAGAAAGTTAGTCAACTATTATGATAAATGGTGCATACGATAGTCGAACGTACAATTGCACCAAAGTGAGGGGTTATGTCAATTATCACTATTTCTGAATCAGCACAACAGCACTTTAAAAAATTGCTTGCCAATCAACCGGAAGGGACGCAAATTCGTGTATTTGTTATCAATCCTGGCACGCCTTCTGCGGAGTGTGGTGTATCATATTGTCCAGCTGATACGATTGAAGATAACGATATTGAAGAAAAGCAAACGGGTTTTTCGGTTTATATTGATGAGCTCAGTGCCCCTTTTTTAGAAGAGACCGTCATTGATTATGTGACCGATGAACTCGGCGCTCAACTCACCTTAAAAGCCCCTAATTCGAAAATGAAAAAAGTGGCAGATGACGCCCCGTTAATTGAACGGGTGAATTATGTGATTCAAGCACAAGTTAATCCTCAGCTAGCTAGTCATGGTGGGCATGTAAGTTTAGTTGAGTTAACCGAAGATAATTATGCCATATTACAATTTGGCGGTGGTTGTAACGGTTGTTCTATGGTTGATTACACCTTAAAAGAAGGGATTGAAAAACAGCTATTAGCTCAATTTCCCGAATTGGCTGGGGTAAAAGATATTACTGAACATCAAGCCGGAAGTCATTCTTATTGTTAAAAAAATTTTGATTTAAACCTTGCTTATTGCTGGGATTAAGTCATAATCGGGTGATGTGTGTCAATTCATTTTATGATGGGGTTATATGAATCAAGTTAGTATTATTTCAGATCTTATCGTTTGGATTGAAAAAAATCTGGAGCAACCGTTATCAATTGATCACGTTGCGCAAAAATCAGGTTATTCAAAATGGCATTTACAACGTATGTTCAAAGAGGTAACAGGTCAAGTGCTTGGTACTTACATACGTCACCGTCGGCTTACTTACGCTGCGCTCTCTTTACGTATGACCAGTAAGCCTATTTTAGATATTGCAATGCAGTATCGCTTTGATTCACAACAAACCTTTACCCGTTCTTTTAAAAAGCAATTTAACGAAACACCGGCAAGTTATCGACGCGGTGAATATTGGGATCCAATTGGTTTAACGCCGGCAATTGAGTTAAACAAAGATCAATTAACCCTACCCGAACCGAAATTTGTTAATATGCCTAAGCAGACATTTTGGGGAATTAGCTACAAAAATAACTGTAATTTGAGTCAATTATTAGATGAAGAGAACAAGTTACGAGCGCAGTTCTTCCATAATTATTTATCTCGTTATTCTCATAAAAAAGAGAATTTACCGGATAAAATTTATGCTTTTAGTCGTATTTTAAAAAGCAAAGATAATGCTAATGAGCAAGAGCTACTTTATACCATTGCTTTAGAACATAATAATAATCTTGAGCATATCGAACAAATTGTTAGCGAAGGTGGTTTGTATCTGTGCTTTAAATATATCGGGGCGCCGGAAAACTTTAGTGATTTTATTTCACAAGTTCATTTAGCGGCAATGCCTGCTTTAAAAGTTCGCTTACGTAGTTCAAGTTGTATAATCGAAATTCACCATAATCATCATGATGATAGTGTTCACTCACTAAAGGATATTAAAAGCATGGAGTGTGATTATTGTGTGCCTGTTGTGACCGAGAACGAAGTAAATATCCAACAAAATTTATAACGCCAATTTTGCTGTAGAGCAACCGTGACCGGGTGCTTTTAACTGTCTGATTTTAATAAAATATTCTCAAGCCAGGTTTTAAACTCTGGTGTTGCCTCTTTCAGGCTATTTGAGCCTCGGGTCACTGTTGCAATGCCGATTTTTAATTGTTCTTTTAATTGACGCTGATTAATTGAGCCGTCAAGTAGCGAACGAACTATTTTAACGCGTGTGATGAGCGCATCACGCTCATCAGCAGTCATTAATAATTTCAATATATCAAGTGAGTAACCGTCATTAAATGCTTGGTGTAATATTTCAACTGTCTGTTTCCATTCTTTAGTTTTCATTGTGTTCACCATTAATAGTGTTTACTAAATTCATTTTCCGTTAAGATTTTACTCTTTTTCTGACCTAAAATTGTTTGGTAAATATAATCATAAACTAATATATTTTTGACATAATTCCGGGTTTCGGTAAAAGGTATACTATCGATAAAGGCGACTGCATCGAGTTTTCCGCCACTTTTACTTAACCATTTTTTAACCCGACTAGGTCCTGCATTGTAAGCAGCAGAAGCTAAAATGCGATTTCTGTCATTTTGCTCATATACTTTATTTAAAAAGTAACTACCTAATAAAACGTTGGTTTGTGGTTCAAATAATTGAGATTGCGAGTAATAAGTCACTGAACTAACTTTTGCCGCAGTCTCCTTAGCAGTGGCTGGCATCAACTGCATTAAACCACTCGCCCCGGCAGGCGATTGAATTGCTGTGTTAAAAGCGCTTTCCTGACGAGTGATCGCTAAAGCATAAGATAACGGAATGGTTTTATCTTTTAAGGCATCTTTATACAGCCCTAAGTACATTATCGGTAAGCGTTCAGTCCAATTATCCCATAGTTTACCGGAAATTGTGGCTAAAATACTTAAATCGCCCCAACCTTTCTGATGAGCATATATGGCTAGATCTAAATAGGCTTTCGCTTGAGTCTCATTTTTTAAGACCGCACGCCATTCGGCAACCGACTCGGACATCATACCTAATAATCTTAACTCTTTTATTCTTTTTACCGCAAGTTGATTGTCGTATTTGCTGTTAAGTGTATTGATTTGAGCAGATGACGGGGTTTTCGATTGATTATTAACAATATAAGGTTTTTTGAGCGTTTGAGCACTTATCATGCCGTAAAAACCACGATTAGTCTTCAATTTTTCTAAAATTTCATGGGCTTGTTTGGTCTCTTTCTTATCTAATAGCACACGCGCTTGCCAATATTGCCAGTCCTCTTTTAATTGATCTTCAGGCGTAAGTTGTGTTAACCAATAGGCTAAATCTTTATAGTTGTTGTCATCGATTGCCTTACGAATGCGTTTTTCAACTAAGGTAGTATCATGACTTTGGGCAATATAATCATCTCGCCATTTTATTTGTTCATCGGTTGCAAGATCACTGAAATAACTATTAGCCAGACTTTTTCGTAGCAGGTTTTGCTCGGTTTGAGACAGTTTTTGCTTTTCAATTAATTGTGGCAATAAAGTCGCCGCTACATTCATATCGGCTTTAGCTAACCGTGGAAAAGTTGCCATAACAATTTTTTTAGTAAACGGACTGGCGCCAATATTTTTAGAAAAGTCTTCTATTTTTCGAGGATTTTCTAATAGGGCTAATAAATGCGTTTTCGTGGTTTGATAATTTGCATCTAATTGGTTGGCTAAATAACGTGCCAACTTAAGGTTGTTTGCTTCAAACGCAAGTTCGACACGTAATAAGATCATATTTGCGGTGCGTTTTCCACTTTTAGACCAGGCATCAAGTAGCGGATCGCAGGCGGAAGGAAGCTCTTTGCCTGTCTTCCATAATGATTCGACCGAATCGAGGACGCCTTGTTTATTGTTTAGTTGTAATAATGCATATTGATTTCGGCAAAAGGACGAAGTTGAATCATCTTTGGGAAACGAGATAATCGCTGACCAATCTTTTCGATTGGTTAATTCGGTTAGATATGTTTGAGTGAGCGAAGATGTTAATGGAAAGTTTGGATATTGACGGACAAAATTACTGACTAAATCAGGGCTAACCGTTTTGCGATTAAGTTGAAAAAACTGTGCGGCTGCATAAGGGTATAATGGATAGTCTGTTAGTGTATTGAGCAGTTTGAATTGTTCATCATAACTCAGTGTTTGATAGGTATTTTGCCATTTTTTGAAGCTTTCTCTTAACGTAATTTGAGTATTATTTGCCCATACATTATTTGTCACTAATAAACTAACAATCAAGAAACATCGAAATACAAAACTCATTTTCTAACCCCTGCATCAAATTGGAGTGCTAGATTAGCATATTTTGTTATCAATCGTCGATGAAAGAAGCGATAGATTAATTCCCACTAAAATAGTCAACTAAATACTTGACTAAAATTAAAGGAAATATAAAATATTCACATTACACACAGGGGAATGATTAATGAAATTGACATCAAAAGGGCGATATGCGGTAACCGCAATGTTAGATGTGGCATTGCATTCACAATCAGGCCCTGTATCACTCGCTGATATTTCAGAACGTCAGGAAATATCACTATCTTATCTTGAACAACTATTTTCTCGTTTACGTAAAAATGGCTTAGTAACCAGTGTTCGTGGTCCGGGTGGCGGTTACGTTCTCAGCCGTAGTATGGATCAAATCGCCATAAGCTCAATTGTCAAAGCCGTAAATGAAACCGTTCATGCAACAAAATGTCATGGTCAAGATGGGTGTCAAGGCGGTGTAAGATGTTTAACCCACTCTTTATGGAATGACTTAAGCGAGCGCATTGAAGAGTTTTTAACCAGTATCACGCTAAGTGAATTAGTCAACAATAAAGAAGTTAAAGCAGTAGCGAATCGACAAAGTCATATCCAACACGTCACAATTAGTTAAGAACTATTATACAGATATACAGAATTTGTTTTTTGGGAGCAGTTAATGAAATTACCTATTTATATGGATTACGCAGCAACAACGCCTGTTGATCCTAGAGTTGCTGACAAAATGATGCAATATTTAACCTTAGATGGTATTTTTGGTAATCCGGCATCTCGTTCACATAAATTTGGTTGGCAAGCCGAAGAAGCGGTTGATATTGCCCGTAACCAAATTGCCGATCTTATTGGCGCTGATTCACGGGAAATTGTTTTTACTTCTGGGGCAACTGAGGCTGATAATCTGGCTATCAAAGGCGCAGCGCATTTTAATAAAGCCAAAGGTAAACACATCATAACTTGTAAAACTGAACATAAAGCCGTACTTGATACTTGCCGTCAACTTGAGCGAGAAGGGTATGAAGTGACTTATTTAGCCCCGGAATCTGACGGCATACTTGATCTTAATAAGCTTGCACAGGCGATGCGTAGCGATACGACCGTTGTCTCGATTATGCATGTCAATAATGAAACCGGCGTGATACAAGATATCGAAAAAATCGGTGAAATGTGCCGTGAAAGAGGCATTGTTTTTCATGTTGATGCCACTCAAGCTGTGGGTAAATTACCGATTGATGTATCGAAATTAAAAGTCGATTTAATGTCATTTTCCGGTCATAAAATCTATGGACCAAAAGGCATCGGTGGGCTTTATGTACGACGTAAACCACGGGTACGCATTGAAGCACAAATGCACGGTGGTGGGCATGAGCGTGGTATGCGTTCGGGTACATTACCTGTACATCAAATTGTTGGCATGGGCGAAGCCTACCGTATTGCCAAAGAGGAAATGGCAACTGAAATGCCACGATTATTAGCCCTAAAAAATCGGTTATGGAATGGTTTAAAAGATATTGAAGAAGTGTACTTAAATGGCTCTTTAGAGCACAGCGCACCAAATATCTTAAACGTTAGCTTTGCTTATATTGAGGGCGAATCATTAATGATGGCATTAAAAGATTTAGCAGTGTCCTCAGGCTCTGCCTGTACATCGGCAAGCTTAGAGCCTTCTTATGTACTGCGTGCATTAGGACTTAATGATGAGCTTGCCCATAGCTCGATTCGTTTTTCATTAGGACGATTTAGTACAGAAGAAGAAGTTGATTATGTCATTAAATTGATTAAAGACTCTATCGATAAGTTAAGGGATCTTTCCCCACTTTGGGAAATGTTTAAAGATGGTGTTGATTTAACGACAATCAAATGGTCAGCCCATTAAAATTAGGAGTAAATTATGGCATATAGCGAAAAAGTCGTTGATCATTATGAAAACCCTCGTAATGTGGGTTCATTCGATCAAAATGATCCTAATGTTGGTAGTGGTATGGTCGGTGCGCCAGCATGTGGTGATGTAATGCGATTACAAATCAAAGTTAACGATGAAGGCATTATTGAAGATGCTAAATTTAAAACCTATGGTTGTGGTAGTGCGATTGCTTCGAGCTCTTTAGTGACCGAATGGATCAAAGGTAAATCGCTCGATGAAGCACAAGCGATTAAAAATACCGATATTGCCAAAGAGCTGGCATTGCCGCCGGTTAAAATTCACTGTTCAATTTTAGCCGAAGATGCAATTAAAGCAGCAATTGATGACTATAAAACTAAAAAAGGACAACGTTAATGGCAATTACATTAACTACTCGCGCAGCCAATCGAGTTCAAGCGTTTTTAGCTAATCGCGGAAAAGGCGTTGGGCTCAGACTTGGCATTAAAACATCGGGTTGTTCGGGTATGGCTTATGTTTTAGAGTTTGCCGATACAATTAACGATGATGATAGCGTTTTTGAAGACAAAGATGTAAAAGTCATCGTCGATAAAAAAAGTTTAGTTTACATTGACGGCACCGAACTTGATTTTGTCAAAGAAGGCTTAAACGAAGGCTTTAAATTTAATAATCCTAATGCGCATAACGAATGTGGTTGTGGCGAAAGCTTTAATGTTTAATTGGAGCGATGATTGTGGATAACTATTTTGAGCTGTTTCAATTGCCGATAAGTTTACCTGTCGATATGGCGCATTTAACTGCGCACTATCAGCAGCTACAAAGACAGTATCATCCGGATAATTTTGCTAATGCAACTGATAGCGAAAAAGTGGCAATTATTCAAAAGTCGGCAATGATTAATGATGCTTATCAAACCCTTAAAGATCCAATTAAAGCGGCGCAATATCTGTTGTCTTTACAAGGATTCGATGTGGAAATAGAGCAAAATATTATTCATGATGCTGACTTTTTAATGGAACAATTCACCTTGCGTGAACAGCTTGATGAGATCGAACAGCAGGCGAACTTTGCCCTTTTGGATGATTTTGATGCGCAAATATCAGAGCGAAAGCGAGCGGTCTACCAGCAACTATTGCAACATATAGCAAAGCAAGATTGGCAATTAGCACTGAATCAAATCTATAAAATCCGTTATCTAGCTAGATTGATTGAACACATCGAAAAGTTACAAGAAAAACAATTTCCTTTATAATTTAAGATAAGTCACACATCAATTAGAGATAGATTAAATGGTTTTATTACAGATCAGTGAACCGGGACAAACCCCAGAACCTCATCAGCGCCGCCTTGCGGTCGGCATCGATCTTGGTACAACAAATTCATTAGTGGCAACAGTGCGTAGTGGCAAATCAGAAGTACTGCCCGATCTAGAGGGTGAGGCATTACTTCCTTCGGTTGTTCATTATGGCCTTGATCATGATGATAATATGATTATTACTGTCGGTAAAAATGCCAAAACTAGTGCGACCAGTGATCCGCAAAATACCGTCAGTTCAGTAAAACGGCTAATGGGGCGAAGCGAAGCTGATATTGATGTCTCGCATTTTCCCTATTCCTTTTCATTTACTGAAAATGGCGTGCCTTTATTAAATTTACCCAATATTAAAGTCAATCCAATTCAAGTATCAGCAGAAATTTTAGTTGCGCTGGCTGAGCGAGCTAAGCAGAGCTTACAAGGTGAAATAGACGGTGCGGTCATTACCGTTCCAGCCTACTTTGATGATGCCCAACGACAAGCAACCAAAGATGCGGCTAAATTAGCCGGGTTGCATGTTCTTCGTCTGTTAAATGAGCCAACTGCCGCTGCCATTGCTTATGGTTTGGATTCGGGCAAAGAAGGCGTAATTGCGGTTTATGATTTAGGTGGCGGCACGTTTGATATCTCTATTCTTCGACTACATAAAGGGGTTTTTGAAGTACTGGCTACCGGTGGCGATTCTGCCCTCGGCGGGGATGATTTTGATCGGTTAGTGGCGAATTACATCAAAACGCAGTTAGGTATAGATTCTGCTGATGATCATCGCTTAAACCAACAAATTCTTAATCAAGCTGTCGAAGCTAAGATAGCCTTAAGCCAGCAAGAGAGTGTGGAATGTCAGATTAATAATCAAACATTAACCATTACCCGAACGCAGTTTGAACAACTCATTGAGCCATTAGTTAAGCGAACTTTAGCCGTTTGTCGACGAGCGTTGAAAGATGCCAATATCGATGCCGATGAGGTGTCAGAAGTGGTGATGGTTGGTGGGTCAACTCGTGTGCCATTAGTCCGTCAACTCGTTGCTAACTATTTTAGGACTGAACCATTAACCTCAATCGATCCAGATCAGGTGGTGGCAATCGGTGCTGCCATTCAAGCTGATATCTTAGTTGGCAATAAGCCAGATTCTGATATGTTATTGCTTGATGTCATTCCACTGTCTTTAGGGATCGAAACCATGGGGCAATTGGTTGAAAAAATCATTCCTCGTAATAGCACGATACCTTGCGCACGTGCACAAGAGTTTACCACTTTTAAAGATGGGCAAACGGCGATGATGATTCATGTGCTACAAGGAGAACGGGAAACGGTTGCCGATTGCCGTTCGCTAGCGCAGTTTACGCTACGTGGGATTCCGCCAATGCCAGCTGGGGGCGCGCATATACGTGTGACGTTTCAAGTTGATGCTGACGGTTTATTAAGCGTCAGCGCCATGGAAAAATCAACCGGGGTTGAAGCAGCCATTCAAGTCAAGCCTTCTTACGGTTTAACCGATAATGAAATTGCTAACATGATTCAAGATTCAATTAGTCATGCCCAAGAAGATAAACAAGCTAGAATGCTTGCTGAACAAAAAGTTGAAGCAGCAAGAGTGCTGGAAACACTACAAAGCGCTTTAGATAAAGATGCTGATTTATTAAGCCCAGCGGAACTGGAACAAATTTTAGCCGCTAAACATCAATTACAACTCGCCAGTGAATCTGACGATCGTTACCGCATTCAAGCGCAAATTAAAATTGTTGATAGTGTTACGCAAAACTTTGCGGCTAAACGTATGGACAGATCAATCCGTCATGCATTAACCGGTCACAATGTTAATGATATTTAACTAACGAGATTATTATGCCAAAAATTACTTTTTTACCTAATGCCGATCTTTGCCCGGAGGGAAAAACCGTTGAAGCAGAGGAAGGCGAATCTATATTAGAAGTTGCTTTACGCAATGATATTGAAATTGAGCATGCTTGTGAAATGTCGTGTGCTTGCTCGACTTGTCACTGTATTGTCCGTAAAGGATTTGATTCACTGCAAGAGAGTGATGAACAAGAAGATGATATGCTTGATAAAGCGTGGGGCGTTGAGCCACATAGCCGTCTGAGCTGTCAGGCACGAGTTGCTGATGAAGATTTAGAAGTAGAAATTCCAAGATATAGTCTTAATCACGCCAAAGAAGATCATTAATTCGTCGCCATAATGGCGACTTTTATCACGCTATATCGGCTATCTTTATTAAGTGTATTCAATCGTTTTTATGCCGATAATGTGATTTTGGTATTTTCTATCTTGCCTTACTTTTATTTGAGAGTTAATGGCTGACATTGAATATCAGGTATTATCCAAAAAAGATAACCTACTTTACGGGTATGAAGTCAAAATAAGCAGATTGATAAATCACTAAAAGAGCAAAATTTAGCGAGTAACTATTCTATTGACGCTCTTATTAACTATCGAACTATCTAATCTCATCTTGCTAACCTCATCTCGTAAATCTTCGTCCGATGCGCTATCGCAAGTGTCGCCTTAGAAAATTGCCGGTGTTTAGTTTTTGACAACTCAGTTTATTTGCTAACGATATCTAATTATCGATAAGTTTTGATGAATTACTCCTTGCATTAGTTGATTATTTACGTATAATTGACGCACTTTGTTTGTTGCATTTTCGATAAACAAATGCGTATGACGATATAATCGTATATAAAAATATTGAATTATATCAACAATATTCCCGATTTGGGAATTACGAAAAAGAACGGATTACACTCTCCTGTCAATCGAAACAGGGCAAGAGGAGTAGTCTTTTGTTATAACTTTTAAATAGTGGAGCTCTGGTCTCATGTCGAACCAAAGAATCCGTATCCGGTTAAAAGCGTTTGATCATCGTTTGATTGATCAATCAACTGCTGAAATTGTAGAAACTGCGAAGCGCACAGGTGCGCAAGTTCGTGGTCCTATTCCATTACCGACACGCAAAGAGCGTTTCACAGTATTGATTTCTCCGCACGTAAATAAAGATGCGCGTGATCAATATGAGATTCGTACTCACAAACGTCTAGTTGATATCGTTGAGCCAACTGAAAAAACAGTTGATGCTTTAATGCGCCTAGATCTTGCTGCCGGTGTTGATGTGCAGATCAGTTTAGGTTAATCCTAGGCTGAATGATTGAGAGGTCGAAACAATGATTGGTTTAATCGGTCGTAAAGTAGGAATGACACGAATCTTCACCGAAGAGGGTGTTTCTATTCCTGTCACCGTAGTTGAAGTTCAAAGCAACCGCATTACACAAGTTAAAACACTTGAGAATGACGGTTATCAAGCCATTCAGGTTACTACTGGCAGCAAAAAAGCAAGCCGTGTAAACAAACCTGAAGCAGGTCATTTCGCTAAGGCTGGCGTTGAAGCTGGTCGTGGTCTATGGGAATTCCGTTTTGAAGAAGGCGAATTTACTGTAGGTCAAAGTATTAACGTTGATATTTTCACAGACGTTAAAAAAGTTGATGTTACTGGTACATCTAAAGGTAAAGGTTTTGCTGGCGTAACTAAACGTTGGAATTTCCGTACTCAAGATGCAACACATGGTAACTCTTTGGCACACCGTGGTCATGGCTCTATTGGTCAAAACCAAACTCCGGGTAAAGTGTTCAAAGGTCGTAAAATGGCAGGTCACCTAGGTAATGAACGTGTAACCGTTCAAAACTTAGATATTGTACGTGTTGATGCAGAGCGTAACCTTTTATTAATTAAAGGTGCTGTTCCTGGCGCAATCAATAGTGACGTAATTGTTAAACCGGCAATCAAGGCTTAACGTCGAGGAGATAGAGATGGAATTAGTAGTAAAAGACGCGCAAGCGCTTTCTGTTTCCGAAACTACCTTCGGACGTGAGTTTAATGAAGCGTTAGTTCATCAAGTAGTTGTTGCTTATGCATCTGCTGCTCGTCAAGGCTCACGCGCACAAAAAACTCGTGCAGAAATCGCTGGTTCAGGCAAAAAACCATGGCGTCAAAAAGGCACAGGTCGTGCTCGTTCAGGTTCTATTAAGAGCCCAATTTGGCGTAGTGGTGGTGTAACATTTGCAGCAAAACCACAAGATCATAGCCAAAAAGTTAACCGTAAAATGTATCGTGGTGCATTAAAGAGTATTTTCTCTGAATTAGTGCGTCAAGAGCGTTTAGTTGTAGTTGAAAACTTTACTGTTGAAGCACCTAAGACTAAATTATTAACTCAGAAATTAAATGATATGAACTTAAATGATGTTCTTATTATCTGTTCTGAAGTTGATGAAAATCTTTTCTTAGCAGCACGTAACTTACATAAAGTTGATGTGCGTGATGTGGCAGGTATTGATCCAGTTAGTTTGATTGCATTTGACAAAGTGGTTATCACTGTTGATGCCGTTAAACAAGTAGAGGAGATGTTAGCATGATTCGTGAAGAGCGTCTGCTGAAAGTCCTGCGAGCACCACATGTTTCTGAAAAAGCATCTATTTCAATGGAAAAAACAAATACATTAGTATTGAAAGTTGCTAAAGATGCTACTAAGAGAGAGATTAAAGCCGCAGTTGAACAACTATTTGAAGTTAAAGTAGATGACGTAAATACACTTGTTGTTAAAGGCAAAGTAAAACGTCGTGGTCAACAAATTGGTCGCCGTAGCGACTGGAAAAAAGCTTACGTTACTTTAGCAGAAGGTCAGAATTTAGACCTTGCTGGCGTCGCTGAGTAATTCGGAGGAGTAAGAACAATGGCAGTTGTTAAGTGTAAACCTACATCTCCGGGTCGTCGCCACGTTGTTAAAGTGGTTAACCCAGAGTTGCATAAAGGTAAACCTTATGCACCGTTGCTTGATTCAAAAAGCAAAACTGGTGGTCGCAATAATAATGGTCGTATCACTACCCGTCATATCGGTGGTGGTCATAAACAACATTATCGTATTGTAGACTTTAAGCGTAATAAAGATGGTATTCCAGCAGTTGTTGAACGTTTGGAATATGATCCAAACCGTAGTGCAAATATTGCATTGGTTTTATATAAAGACGGTGAACGTCGTTATATTTTAGCGCCTAAAGGCTTAAAAGCAGGTGATCAGATCCAATCTGGCGTTGATGCAGCGATTAAAACAGGTAACTGTTTACCAATGCGCAACATCCCAGTCGGTTCTACCGTGCATAATATTGAAATGAAACCAGGCAAAGGCGGACAACTTGCTCGCTCTGCTGGTAGTTATGTTCAAATCGTTGCGCGTGATGGTGCATATGTAACATTACGTCTACGTTCAGGTGAAATGCGTAAAGTATTATCTGATTGCCGCGCCACTATTGGTGAAGTTGGTAACTCAGAACATATGCTTCGCGTATTAGGTAAAGCGGGTGCAACGCGTTGGCGTGGTGTTCGTCCTACTGTTCGTGGTACAGCAATGAACCCGGTAGACCATCCACATGGTGGTGGTGAAGGTCGTAACTTTGGTAAACATCCTGTGTCTCCATGGGGTCAAAAAGCCAAAGGATTGAAAACGCGTAGCAACAAACGTACTGATAAGTATATTGTTCGCCGTCGCAATAAGAAATAATTAATATAGAGGATTAGCTATGCCACGTTCTCTCAAGAAGGGTCCTTTTATTGACCTACACTTGCTGAAGAAGGTAGAGAAAGCGGTGGAAAGCGGGGACAAGAAACCAATTCGTACTTGGTCCCGTCGTTCAACGATCTTTCCTAACATGATCGGTTTGACCATCGCTGTCCATAATGGTCGTCAGCACGTTCCAGTTTATGTTTCCGACGAAATGGTTGGTCATAAATTGGGTGAATTCGCGCCGACTCGTACTTATCGCGGCCACGCGGCTGATAAGAAAGCTAAGAAGAAATAAGTAGGAGAAAGAGATGGAAACAATTGCAAAGTACCGCCACGCTCGTTCTTCTGCACAAAAAGTTCGCTTAGTTGCAGATCTTGTTCGCGGTAAGAAAGTGTCTCAGGCACTAGATATTTTAACGTACACCAATAAAAAAGCGGCTGTACTTGTTAAAAAAGTATTAGAGTCTGCTATTGCTAATGCAGAGCATAACGATGGTGCTGATATTGATGATCTGAAAGTTGCGAAAATTTTCGTAGACGAAGGCCCAACCATGAAGCGTATTATGCCTCGTGCAAAAGGTCGTGCAGATCGTATTTTGAAGCGTACGAGTCACATCACCGTGATCGTCTCAGATCGCTAGGCTGGAGAATAGCAATGGGTCAAAAAGTAAATCCAAATGGTATCCGATTAGGCATTGTCAAGCCTTGGACATCTACATGGTATTCGGGTACAAAGACATTCGCTGATAATTTAGAAAGTGATTTTAGAGTGCGAGAATTCTTAAACAAAGAATTAGCACAAGCGTCAATCTCTAAAATTGTAATCGACCGTTCAGCAGAAACTAACGTTCGTATTACTATCCATACTGCTCGTCCGGGTATTGTGATTGGTAAAAAAGGCGAGGACGTTGAAAAATTACGTAATGCCGTAGCTTCTATTGTCAATAAATACAAAGACAAAAGAGAGAAACGTGATGTTGCAGTACAAATTAATATTGCTGAAGTTCGTAAACCTGAACTTGATGCAAAATTAGTTGCTGACAGTATTACCTCTCAGTTAGAACGCCGTGTTATGTTCCGTCGTGCTATGAAACGTGCGGTACAAAACGCAATGAAAGCGGGTGCTAAAGGTATCAAAGTTGAAGTAAGTGGTCGTTTAGGCGGCGCTGAAATCGCTCGTAGTGAATGGTATCGTGAAGGTCGTGTACCTCTACATACTCTACGTGCTGATATCGACTATGGTACATCTGAAGCATTAACTACCTATGGTATTATTGGTGTTAAAGTGTGGATCTTCAAAGGTGAGATCCTTGGTGGTATGGCTGCCGTTGAACAAGCAGAAAAACAACCTGCTGCTCAACCGAAAAAGCAGCGCAAAGGCCGAAAACAATAAGGAGCGTCGCTGATGTTACAACCAAAGCGTACAAAATTCCGTAAAGTGCACAAGGGCCGCAATCGTGGTCTTGCTGTAAGTACTGACGTTAGTTTCGGTACATTCGGTCTTAAGGCTGTGGGTCGTGGTCGTTTGACTGCGCGCCAGATCGAAGCAGCACGTCGTGCAATGACTCGTGCAGTTAAGCGTCAAGGTAAAATCTGGATTCGAGTTTTCCCTGATAAACCAATTACTGAAAAACCACTTGAAGTGCGTATGGGTAAAGGTAAGGGTAACGTTGAATACTGGGTTGCACAGATTCAACCAGGTAAAGTCCTTTATGAAATGGACGGAGTACCGGAAGAAGTTGCTCGTGAAGCATTTGCGTTGGCAGCTGCAAAACTGCCAATTAAAACCACCTTTGTGATTAAGACGGTGATGTAAATGAAAGCAAAAGAGCTACGCGAAAAAAGCGTTGAAGAGTTAAATACTGAACTTCTTAATTTATTACGTGAGCAATTTAACTTACGTATGCAATTAGCTGGGGGTCAGTTAACACAGACTCATATGTTAAAACAAGTGCGTCGTAATATTGCACGTGTTAAAACATTATTAACTGAGAAGGCGGGTGCGTAATATGACTACTGAAGTAAAAATTCGTACTCAGCAAGGTCGTGTTATTAGCGACAAAATGGATAAATCTATTACTGTAGCTATTGAACGTAAAGTGAAGCATCCGTTATATGGTAAGTTCATTAAACGTACGACTAAATTGCATGTACATGATGAAAACAACGAGTGTGGTATTGGTGATACTGTTGAAATTAAAGAGTGTCGTCCATTATCAAAAACCAAATCTTGGACTCTTGTTCGAATCGTTGAAAAAGCAGTTAAATAATCTTTATTGATTAAAAACTGTACATAATATAATAAACGGCCCAACAGCCGTTTATTTTATGCTATCCATTTTATTTGAGTGGTGTTATACTATGCGCCCTCACATATGTGGGTTTTTGGTTGTCTATTCTTATCCATGGTAGTTGAGGTGGATGAAGGTAGATTAGACAATAATTTATTTATACGGAGCATTAAAATGATCCAAGAACAGACTAGGCTAGATGTTGCCGATAACTCTGGCGCACGTAGCGTAATGTGTATCAAGGTTCTCGGTGGATCGCACCGTCGTTATGCAGCGGTAGGTGATATCATCAAAGTTACCATTAAAGAAGCAATTCCACGTGGTAAAGTGAAAAAAGGTGATGTACTTAAAGCTGTTGTCGTGCGCACTAGAAAAGGTGTTCGTCGTCCTGATGGATCTGTCATTCGTTTCGATCGCAATGCTTGTGTTATTTTAAACAATAACAGTGAGCAACCGATTGGTACGCGTATTTTTGGACCGGTCACTCGTGAACTTCGTTCTGAGAAGTTTATGAAGATCATTTCATTAGCACCAGAAGTACTGTAAGGAGCGGGTAATGGCAGCGAAAATCCGTCGAGAAGATGAAGTTATCGTGTTAACCGGTAAAGATAAAGGTAAACGCGGTAAAGTAAGAAGTGTTTTGTCTACTGGTAAAGTGATTGTTGAAGGTATCAATTTGGTGAAAAAACACCAAAAACCTGTACCTGCATTAAATCAAGAAGGTGGAATTGTTGAGAAAGAAGCAGCAATTAATGTTTCTAACGTCGCAATTTTTAACCCGGCTACAGGCAAAGCGGATCGCGTAGGCTTTCGTATTGAAGACGGTAAAAAAGTCCGTTTTTATAAGTCTACTAATGAATTAATCAATTAAGTAATTTGGAGTGTACGATGGCGAAACTGCATGATTACTACAAAGCACAGGTAGTAAATAAACTGCAAGAACAGTTTGGCTACAAATCTGTCATGCAAGTCCCTCGGATCGAAAAGATCACCTTGAATATGGGTGTGGGTGAAGCAATTACTGATAAGAAATTATTAGATAATGCGGTTGCAGATTTAGCAGCAATCAGTGGTCAAAAACCACTTGTCACAAAAGCACGCAAATCAGTTGCTGGTTTTAAAATCCGTCAAGGGTATCCTATTGGTTGTAAAGTCACTTTACGTGGCGAACGTATGTGGGAATTTTTTGAACGTCTAGTTTATATTGCTCTTCCTCGTACTCGAGATTTTCGTGGTTTAAGCGCAAAATCTTTCGATGGTCGTGGTAACTATAGCATGGGTGTTCGTGAACAAATCGTTTTCCCTGAAATCGATTATGATAAAGTTGATCGTGTTCGTGGTTTAGATATTACTATCACCACTACTGCACAATCTGATGAAGAAGGCCGAGCTTTATTATCTGCCTTTAACTTCCCATTTCGTAAGTAAGGTAGGGCATAATGGCTAAACAATCAATGATTGAACGCGATAAGAAACGCGTAAAGCTAGCAGAAAGATATTTTGCAAAGCGTCAAGAATTAAAAGCGATTATCTCTGATCTTAATGCATCAGATGAAGATCGTTGGAATGCAGTGCTTAAATTGCAAACGCTTCCTCGTGATTCTAGTCCATCACGTCAACGTCGTCGTTGTCGTCAAACAGGTCGTCCTCATGGCGTCCTTCGTAAGTTTGGTTTAAGCCGTATTAAGGTCCGTGAATCAGCCATGCGTGGTGAGATTCCAGGTCTTAAAAAGGCAAGTTGGTAATCAGGGGAGTGTTATAGATGAGCATGCAAGATCCTATAGCAGATATGTTGACCCGTATTCGTAACGGTCAAGCTGCGAATAAAGTTGCAGTCACCATGCCTTCCTCTAAGCTAAAAGTGGCAATTGCCAATGTGCTAAAAGAAGAAGGTTATATTGGGTACTTTAAAGTTGTTGGTGACACTAAGCCAGAATTGGAAATCACTTTAAAATATTTCCAAGGTAAAGCTGTAGTAGAAAGTATTAAACGTGTTAGCCGTCCAGGTTTACGTATTTATAAACGTAAAGACGAATTGCCAAAAGTAATGGCTGGACTAGGTATCGCAGTTATTTCTACTTCTAAAGGTGTTATGACTGATCGTGCAGCACGCCAAGCTGGTCTTGGTGGTGAAATTATCTGCTACGTAGCGTAAGGGAGAAAAAAATGTCTCGTGTTGCAAAAGCACCTGTCGTTGTTCCTGCTGGCGTAGAGGTAAAACTCAATGGTCAGGTAATTACGATTAAAGGTAAAAATGGCGAGTTATCTCGTACAATTAATAAAGCTGTTGTAATTAATCAAGAAGAAGGTCAAATTAAATTTGCACCTCGTGAAGGTTTTGCTGATGCTTGGGCTCAAGCAGGTACAGCTCGCGCATTGATTAATGCAATGGTAGTTGGTGTTACTGAAGGTTTTACAAAAAAACTTCAGCTAGTTGGTGTCGGTTATCGTGCACAAGTTAAAGGTAATGCAATTGGTTTATCTCTTGGATATTCACATCCAATTGAACATCAATTACCTGCAGGTGTAACAGCTGAGTGTCCTTCTCAAACTGAAATCGTACTAAAAAGTGCTGATAAACAGTTAATCGGACAAGTAGCAGCAGATATCCGTGCTTATCGTCGTCCTGAACCTTATAAAGGTAAAGGTGTTCGTTACGCAGATGAAGTTGTGCGTACTAAAGAAGCTAAGAAAAAGTAAGGTAACACTATGGATAAGAAATCAGCTCGTATCCGTCGTGCAACTAAAGCGCGTCGTAAGATGCATGAACTACTTGCAACTCGCTTAGTAGTTCACCGTACTCCGCGTCATATTTATGCGCAGATTATCGCACCAAACGGATCAGAAGTACTGGCAGCCGCTTCTACATTAGAAAAAGCTATCAGTGAAAGTTTAAAATACACTGGAAACAAAGATGCAGCAGCAGCAGTTGGTAAAGCAATCGCAGAGCGTGCATTAGCGAAAGATATCAAAGAAGTTTCTTTTGATCGTTCGGGTTTCCAATATCATGGTCGAGTTCAGGCGCTAGCAGATGCTGCTCGCGAAGCTGGCCTACAGTTCTAAGGTAGGAGTTAAAGATGTCAAACATCGAAAAACAAGCTGGTGAACTGCAGGAAAAATTAATCGCAGTTAACCGAGTTTCTAAAACCGTAAAAGGTGGTCGTATTTTTAGTTTTTCTGCACTAACTGTTGTTGGTGACGGTAACGGTCGCGTAGGTTTTGGATATGGTAAAGCACGTGAAGTGCCAGCAGCAATTCAAAAAGCAATGGAAAAAGCACGTCGCAATATGATCAATGTTGCTTTAAATAACGATACTTTACAGCATCCGGTTAAAGGTGCTCACACAGGTTCTCGTGTTTATATGCAACCAGCATCAGAAGGTACCGGTATTATCGCTGGTGGTGCGATGCGTGCAGTATTAGAAGTTGCCGGAGTTCGTAACGTTCTAGCTAAAGCATATGGTTCTACTAACCCAATTAATGTGGTTCGTGCAACAATCGATGGCTTAGAAAATATGAAATCACCTGAAATGGTTGCTGCTAAGCGTGGTAAAACCGTCGAAGAAATTTTGGGGTAATTAGCCATGGCAAAAACAATTAAAATTACACAAACTCGTAGTTCAATTGGTCGCCTTCCGAAGCATAAAGCAACGTTAGTAGGTCTAGGATTACGTCGTATTGGTCATACTGTTGAGCGTGAGGACACTCCTGCTATTCGCGGTATGGTAAACCAAGTTTATTACATGGTTAAAGTTGAGGAGTAATAGTAATGCGTTTAAATACTTTATCTCCTGCTGAAGGTTCAAAGCATGCACCGAAACGTCTAGGTCGAGGAATCGGTTCTGGACTAGGTAAAACTGGTACTCGTGGTGTTAAAGGTCAAAAATCTCGTTCAGGTGGCGGCGTTCGTCGTGGCTTTGAAGGTGGTCAAATGCCTTTATATCGTCGTTTACCAAAATTTGGTTTTACCTCACGTAAAGCTCTAGTTACAGCTCAAGTTCGTCTTTCAGATTTAATGAAAGTCGAAGGTGATATTGTTGACCTAAATAGCTTAAAAGTTGCAAATGTGATCAATTCACAAATCGAATACGCTAAAATCATGTTATCTGGTGAAGTAACTAAACCAGTAACAGTTCGTGGAATTCGAGTAACTAAAGGTGCTAAAGCTGCAATTGAAGCTGCTGGCGGAAAAATTGAGGAATAATTAGAAAGATGGCAAAGCAACCAGGATTAGATTTTCAAAGTACACGAGGTGGTAGTGGTGAGCTTAAAAGACGTTTAATATTTGTGCTTTTAGCGCTTATTGTTTTTCGTCTTGGTTCTTACATTCCCGTTCCTGGTATTGATACTAAAGCGTTATCGGACTTACTGACACAAGCATCAACTAATGGTATTGTGGGTATGTTCAATATGTTCTCTGGTGGTGCTTTAAGCCGTGCTTCAATCTTTGCTTTAGGGATAATGCCTTATATTTCTGCATCAATTATTGTGCAGTTATTAACAGCAATTAGCCCTAAACTAGCAGAATTGAAGAAAGAAGGTGAATCAGGTCGTAAAAAAATTAGTCAGTATACACGTTATGGAACATTAGCTTTAGCGATTGTACAGGCAGTTGGTATTGCGACTGGTTTACCGAATATTCCAGGTTATGGTCACGTGGTGATCAACCCAGGATTTTCTTTCTATTTTATTGCATCGGTTAGCTTAGTTACTGGCACTATGTTTCTTATGTGGTTAGGTGAGCAGATCACAGAACGAGGTGTAGGTAATGGTATTTCTATCATTATCTTTGCTGGTATTGTGGCAGGTCTTCCTCATGCAATATATGAAACAATTGAACAAGCTCGTTCTGGTTCATTGCATCCGATTTTATTATTAGTGGTCGCAGCGTTAGTGGTTGGTGTGACTTATTTTGTTGTCTTTGTCGAACGTGGTCAACGACGTATTGTTGTTAACTATGCGCAACGTCAACAAGGTCGCCGTGTGTATGCCGCACAAAGTACACATTTACCATTAAAAATTAATATGGCAGGGGTTATTCCTGCAATATTTGCTTCAACAATTGTAATGTTACCATCTATGATGGCTTCTTGGTTCCAAGGAAATGGTGAAGGATGGCGATATATTTTTGTTCTTATTGGACAATATTTTTCCCATGATCAACCGTTATACATTATCTTTTTTGCGGTAGCGATTATCTTCTTCTGTTTCTTCTATACGGCATTGGTTTTCAATCCGAGAGAGACAGCAGATCAATTAAAAAAATCAGGTGCATTCATTCCAGGTATCCGTCCGGGTGAACAAACATCTAAGTATATTGACAAAGTAATGACACGTTTAACGCTAATTGGCGCTATCTACATTACTTTTGTATGTTTGGTACCAATGTTTATGACAAGTGCGATGAAAGTTCCTGTCCAATTCGGTGGAACATCTTTATTAATTGTGGTTGTTGTAATCATGGATTTTATGGCACAAGTACAGACTTTAATGATGCCAAATCGTTATGAGTCAGTGTTAAAGAAAGCGAATCTTAAAGGCTACGGCCGATAAGTTAGCCAGAAGTTACGGAGAAAAACATGAAAGTTCGTGCTTCAGTCAAGAAATTATGCAGAAATTGTAAAATCATCAAACGTAATGGCATTGTTCGTGTTATTTGCGTTGAAGGTAAACATAAACAACGTCAAGGTTAATTTATTTAGCTGTAAAGTTGAACTTTTGCATATTTTACTTGCCAAAGTATAGTAAAGCTGGCTAGAATAGCCAGCCTAAATTTATTTGTAAACCCGCTGTTTGAGTATCCTGAAAACGGGCTTTTCAGTATGGTGGGTTTGCTGAACATTAACAATAAAGGAGTGCATAGTGGCCCGTATAGCAGGCATTAACATTCCTGATCAACAACATACAGTAATTGCGTTACAAGCAATTTATGGTATCGGTAATACTCGCGCTAAGACAATTTGTGCTCAAGCGGGTATTCCTGAACATGTTAAGATCAGAGAACTATCTGAAGATCAGATTGAAAAGTTACGTGAAGAAGTCGCTAAATTCACTGTAGAAGGTGATTTACGTCGTGAAGTAACTATGAGTATCAAGCGTTTATTAGACCTTGGTTGTTATCGTGGCATGCGTCATCGTCGTGGACTTCCAGTCCGTGGTCAACGCACTAAGACTAACGCTCGTACCCGTAAGGGACCGCGTAAGCCAATCAAGAAATAATTGAGGTGATAATAAATGGCAAAGACACCTGTTCGTACACGTAAACGTGTTAAAAAGCAAGTTTCTGATGGTATAGCTCATATTCATGCATCATTTAACAATACAATCGTAACTATTACCGATCGTCAAGGTAATGCGTTGGGTTGGGCAACCGCTGGTGGTTCTGGTTTCCGTGGCTCTCGTAAGTCAACTCCGTTCGCAGCTCAAGTAGCCGCAGAGCGTTGTGCAGAAGCCGTAAAAGACTACGGAATTAAGAATCTGGAAGTTATGGTAAAAGGACCTGGTCCTGGTCGTGAGTCAACAATTCGTGCATTAAATGCTGCGGGTTATCGCATCACTAACATTACTGATGTTACTCCGATTCCTCATAACGGTTGTCGTCCACCAAAGAAACGTCGTGTTTAATTTTTATTAAACATCGAATGTTTAGGATTATTGGAGAAAAAAAATGGCAAGATATTTGGGACCAAAGCTCAAATTAAGTCGTCGTGAAGGTACAGATTTATTCCTTAAGTCTGGCGTCCGAGCGGTTGACAGTAAATGTAAGTTAGAACAAGCTCCTGGACAACATGGTGCGCGTAAACCGCGTTTATCAGATTATGGTGTTCAGTTACGTGAAAAACAAAAAGTTAGACGTATTTATGGAATTTTAGAACGTCAATTCCGTAATTACTATAAAAATGCAGCACGCATTAAAGGCAATACTGGTGAAAACCTACTTGCGCTTTTAGAGCGTCGCTTAGATAACGTTGTTTATCGTATGGGATTCGGTGCAACTCGTGCTGAAGCTCGTCAATTAGTTAGTCATAAAGCTGTTCTTGTTAATGGTCACGTTGTTAACATCGCATCTTATCAAGTTTCACCTGAAGATGTGATTAGTGTTCGTGAGAAATCTAAAAAACAAGCACGTATTAAAGCCGCTTTAGAGTTAGCTGAACAACGTGAAAAACCAACATGGTTAGAAGTTGATGCTAGCAAAATGGAAGGCGTATTCAAACGCTTACCAGAACGTTCAGATTTATCTGCTGACATCAACGAACATTTGATCGTCGAACTTTACTCTAAGTAAAGTTTAGCACTTAAGAGAGGACATAATGCAGGGTTCTGTAACAGAGTTTTTAAAACCTCACCTAGTTGATGTTGTTCAATACAGTCAAACTCACGCCAAAGTGACTTTAGAGCCGCTTGAACGTGGTTTTGGCCATACTTTAGGTAATGCACTACGCCGCATTTTATTATCATCAATGCCTGGATATGCAGTGACCGAAGTTGAAATTGACGGTGTTCTGCATGAGTACAGTACTAAAGAAGGCGTTCAAGAAGATGTACTTGATATTCTGCTTAATTTGAAAAAATTAGCAGTGCGTGTACATAATAAAGATGATGTAATGCTAACCTTAAATAAATCAGGTATTGGTGCAGTAACTGCATCGGATATCACTCATGACGGTGATGTTGAAATTGTTAATCCTGATTTAGTAATTTGTCATCTAACTGATGCAAATGCTTCAATTAGTATGCGTATTCGTGTGCAACGAGGACGTGGTTATGTCCCTGCTTCTGCTCGCGTTAAGTCAGAAGATGAAGAGCGACCAATCGGTCGTTTATTAGTCGATGCATGTTATAGTCCTGTCGAGCGCATTGCGTATTCTGTTGATGCCGCTCGTGTGGAACAACGTACCGATTTAGATAAACTGGTTATCGATATGGAAACCAATGGTACTATCGACCCAGAAGAATCTATTCGTCGCGCATCAACTATTTTGGCTGAACAACTTGAAGCTTTCGTTGATTTACGCGATGTACGTCAACCTGAAGTGAAAGAAGATAAACCGGAATTTGATCCAATCCTTCTACGACCAGTAGATGACTTGGAATTAACTGTTCGGTCTGCTAATTGCTTAAAAGCAGAAGCAGTTCATTATATTGGTGATTTAGTACAACGTACTGAAGTTGAGTTACTTAAAACCCCTAATCTTGGTAAGAAATCACTTACTGAAATTAAGGATGTACTCGCATCTCGTGGTTTATCTTTAGGCATGCGTCTTGAGAACTGGCCACCAGCAAGTATTGTTGAAGACTAAGATAAAATTTATATAAGAAGGATAAAGTTATGCGCCATCGTAAAAGTGGTCGTCAACTGAACCGAAATAGCAGCCATCGTCAAGCAATGTTTCGTAACATGACAAGTTCACTTGTTGAACATGAAATCATCAAAACTACATTGCCTAAAGCAAAAGAGTTGCGTCGTGTTGTTGAACCGTTAATTACGCTAGCCAAAAGCGATAGCGTAGCTAATCGCCGTTTGGCTTTCGCTCGTATCCGTGATAAAGATACAGTGAAAAAATTATTTTCAGATTTAGGCCCACGTTTTGCTACCCGCCCAGGTGGTTATGTACGTATTTTAAAATGTGGTTTCCGTGACGGAGATAATGCCCCAATGGCTTATATCGAATTAGTTGATCGCCCTGCTGTTGAAGCAGAAGCTACAGCTGAATAAGATATTTAACTGTTGTGCAATAAAACCGGCTTAATTGCCGGTTTTTTATCGGATGTTATATCCACAATGGTAATTGAAGCTCTTAATACTTATCCTTTTAATATAATTAATTTTGTTCTTAACTAAATTACTTATAATTCACATAACTTTACCCAAAAATATTTACTCAACCAAATAATCGATTTAACATTACAACTCTGCATGATAAACATGATATTTGTATGATAGATCTCAAACGCAATGGTGAATGGATTTTAGTTCTGGTAACCATCTTAGCGGCATTTGGTTGGGTATGCTCTAAACAAGCTATATTAGCAATGCCACCACTGGCATTTATGGCTATCCGCTTTTTATCCGCTTCCATTCTTTTAATCCCCGTATGTTTCTACACGCATCAAGGTATTGCGTTTACCAATATTCCCAAAGCAGTATTTGCCGGCGTTTTACAGGCGACTAATACTATATTTTGGATTTTAGCAATAAGCCTTGGCGGACAACTTGGTGAAGGCTCTTTTATTATGAGCTTGTCAGTATTAATGGCGCCTATTGTCGGTTGGTTGTTCTTTAAAGAAAAACCTTTATCTATCTTTTGGATTTCGTTACCTGTTGCTGTGATTGGGCTAGCTTTTCTGAGTCTATCCAATGGGTGGCAGACGAATATCAATCAACTGTGGTTTTTTACCTCGGCCTTTGCTCAAGCAATATTTTTTATTTTTAACAGCCGTTTTGTACAAAAAATTGCTATTTTGCCACTCATTACCATTCAACTATTTTGTACCGGTTTTTGCTGTCTGATACTTTCTATCTTGTTTGAAACTTGGCCGACTACCGTCAGTTATATAACTGTTGGCTGGATCATCGGTAGTATATTTGTTGCCACTATTCTACGTTGGGCGTTACAGCTTTTAGGGCAAAAATATGTACCGGTGGGTAATGCCGCAATTATTATGATTTTAGAGCCTATTTTTACCACCATTGCAGGGATTATCATTTATGATGAGCCAATGTCTTGGACTAAGTGGATAGGTTGCTTGCTTATTCTCATATCATTGCTAATTTATCGTGGATATGTCTTTATCCGCACCCGCCGTTCAAGCTTATACGATGTAGAACAGCGCTCAGATACATCTAAACCTTAAATTGAACTCATTTCACGATGAGATAAATGCTATTGAGTCAGAAAGCCTATTGGTTGATATGAAGGTCATTTAGTAATGGGGTGGTTTAGTCTCTTCTGACAGACTGGCAATATTTGATGTCTGTGCGGCTTGTAGTTTTTGTGATAATAACGTTAATTGCTCTTTTAACTTACTTATATCAGCTTGAAGATGGGTAACCATTTGATTAAGTTCTTCAATGGTGATCTCTTGAAAGGCAACTTTCGTTTCGAGCAATTCTAATTGTTGATTCATAAAATTTTTCATCAATAAGTGGGAAATATCTGATGACATTGTAAGTAAAAAAGGCGATTAAATCCATCCTCGTTGTGCAAAAGAAACGTATTCACCTTTCCCAATGACAATATGATCGATTACCCGAATATCAATTAACTCACAAGCTTGCCCTACCTTTTTTGTGACAATAAGATCAGCTTGACTTGGCGTGGCTATACCAGCCGGATGATTATGCGCTAAAATGATTGCCGCCGCGTTGTGTTGTAATGCTCGTCTAGCCACTTCACGAGGATGCACTTCAACACAATTATAGGTACCGGTAAACATCTCCTCTGAGGTGATAACGTGATTTTGATTATCTAAAAATATCACCATAAAAACTTCTCGATCTTTATTTGCGAGACGACTTGCCAAATAGTGATGGGTTAATGTTGGCGAAGTCAGCGGATTTTCGTTTGTCATTTTCACTTTAAGATAGCGATGAGATAGTTCAACAACTGCTTGTAACTGTGTATAGGTTGCGGTACCTACCCCATGTTTGTGGCAAAAGTCTTTGTGGCTTGCATTCATGAGGTTATAGAACGAGCCAAATTCATTTAACAGTTTTTGTGATAACTCTAAAACTGGTAATTTACGGGTGCCGGTACGTAAAAATATTGCAAGTAGTTCTGCATCACTTAATATTTCAACACCGTATTTTAATAGCTTTTCACGAGGCATTAATGTTGGAACGGGCACTGACATAGCTAATTATTCCAATGGAAAAATTAAATTATTATTAAAAAAATTAGCTAAATAAAGATTGAATGAAAAGGATGCGATTTATTTCACAAAAAGATTAACAATTTTTCTCTTAACAGCCGTTTTTCTGAATTATTTTTCTGAGTCAATTTCTGAATCGTTCTTCTGAATCATTCTTTTGAATCATTCTTTTGAATCATTCTTCTGAATCATTCTTCTGAATCGTTCTTCTGAATCGTTCTTCTGAATCGTTCTTCTGAATCATTCTTCTGAATCATTCTTCTGAATCGTTTTTCTGAGTCGTTCTGCTGAATTGTTCTTCTGAGTCGTTTCTTGAAAATAGAAAAAGCGCCAACAGGCGCTTTAAAATAAACTTTCATTAAGATAAATTAGTGACAACCACACCCGCCGTGACCGTCACAGCCGTCACTCTCTTCATCATCATGATCGTGACCGCCACAACCGCAACTACCATGATGATCATGTTCGTGACCGTGAGCACCATGAATGTGACCATGAGCGATCTCTTCTTCTGTTGCTTCACGAATGGCTAACACTTCCACATTAAATTTTAAATCTTGACCGGCTAACATGTGATTACCATCAATGGTAACGGTATCGCCGTCAATTGCAGTAATTTCAACCGGAATAGAGCCATGATCGGTATCGGCAAAAAAGCGCATGCCAACTTCAAGCTCATCAACACCGACAAAGACATCACGGGGAACATTTTGCACCAATGCATCATTAAAATCACCGTAAGCGTTGATAAGCTCAACATCAAATTTATCACCCACTTGATGTCCTTCTAACGCTTTTTCAAAATCCGGTAATAAATTGCCTACGCCATGAAGATATTCTAGTGGGGCAACAGCGGTTGCTTCATCGACTAAAACACCGTCTTTAGTGCGAACCTGGTAAGCTAAACTGACTACTGTATTTTTTGCTATTTTCATTTTTTCTCCAACAAACTTGTATTGAGCAAACAGCTATAGATTTTAACGGAAAATAAAGGATAAGTATTCATAATTTTTTTATATAAATCCGATTAATTAAAATATTTAGGTTGATAAATGATAAGTCATGAATTTACCTAAGTAACCAGATGATAGCGTGTAACCACTCAATTAGTTTTTTGATTAAATTTTGTTTGATGATAACAACTATTATTCTGAATAAAAATCAGAAAATAGACCAACAAAAAAAGGCATCAAGATAATTATTGATGCCTTTTTTTTATTTTTTTAATAATGCCTATTATTTAAGTTCTAACTCGTTCATTGCGGCGATGCTAAATCCACCGTCAACATGCACAACTTCACCTGTAATGCCGGATGCTAAGTTTGAACATAAAAATGCCGCTGAATTACCAACATCTTCAATTGTAACAGTTCGACGAATTGGCGTAACTGATTCACAATGAGATAGCATTTTTTTGAAATCTTTAATACCTGATGCAGCAAGGGTACGAATTGGGCCGGCAGAGATAGCATTGACACGAACTCCTTCTGGACCCATAGCGTTTGCCATATAACGTACATTTGCTTCTAAAGATGCTTTAGCAAGACCCATTACATTATAATTAGGAATCGCTCGTTCAGCACCAAGATATGAAAGAGTAACTAACGCTGAACCAGGATTCAACATTGAACGGCATGCTTTAGCCATTGCAACAAAACTATAAGAGCTGATATCGTGAGCGATAGCAAATCCTTCACGTGTTACAGCATTAACATAGTCACCGTCTAACTGATCGCCCGGCGCAAAAGCAATTGCATGCACAAAACCATCAAACTTATCCCAAGTTTTTGCCAGTTCGGTAAATAAATTTGTAATGCTTTCATCATGCGCAACATCACAAGGTAAAACGATTTTTGAACCAAAATCAGCAGCAAACTCTTCTACACGGCTTTTTAATTTATCACTTTGATAAGTAAAGGCTAATTCTGCACCTTCACGATGCATAGCTTGTGCAATACCATAAGCAATAGAACGATTACTTGCAACGCCGGTAACGAGTATGCGTTTACCTGTTAAAAATCCCATAAATTATTCCTCTAATGTTTTCACTTGTATCGTCTAGGATAAGTAACGATTATATGTTGATAAAGCCAACTTCGCTACTATAAATTTATTTTTCGTTAATGGGTTTTTATTTTATTGATTCAAACAATTTATTGTTTAATTAACAAATATCCGACTATAATAGTCAACTATTAATTTTCTATAGGCGGTATCACTTTGAATAATTTAATTTGTTATAAAACATTACCTATCTGGAATGCCGATACATTACCCGAGCTTTTTCGTCAAAAGCATAATACTCAAGTTGGTACGTGGGCGAAATTACAGATTATAAAAGGCAGTATCGAATTTGAAATGCTAACTGAACAAGGTGAGATTATCTCAACCCACTATTTTAGTGTTCAACAGCAACCACCGTTTATTTCACCCCAGCAATGGCACCGCATTGCGAAAGTATCCGATGATTTACAATGCCAATTGGCATTTTACTGTTTACCCGAAGATTACACGCAAAAAAAATATCAAATGACCAAAACCCATTCTGAGGTCATCGCTGCAACAAAAATCATTCCGGCTGGTAAGGCTTTAGACTTAGGATGTGGCGCCGGTCGCAATTCGCTTTATTTGCAGTTACTAGGATTTGATGTCACAGCGGTTGATAAATCAGAAATGAGCATTGATAACTTACAACAGATTATCAGTCAAGATGACCTGAAACACATTAAAGCAATGGTTTATGATATCAATCAAGCCAATTTACAAGGTGAATATGATTTTATCGTTTCAACGGTTGTTATGATGTTTTTACAACCGGATAGCATTCCGGCGATTATTGAAAATATGCAAAAAATCACCAAATCGGGCGGCTATAATTTAATTGTTAGCGCTATGTCTACGGCTGATTATCCTTGCCCTGTAGGATTTTCTTTTACCTTTAAAGAAGACCAATTACGGCAATATTATCAAGATTGGGAAATATTAAAGTATAACGAAGATGTCGGGCAATTGCATAAAACCGATATTCATGGAAACCGTATTAAGTTGCGATTTGCAACATTATTAGCGAAAAAACGATAACAATTACTGGATATATCATCCTGTAATTGCCATATTGATAAGTGACGTTTAGTTGAGCTTTTCGCCAACAGTAAACCACGCTTTGCGAGAGTTTAGCAGATCTTGAGCAGCCATTGGTTTTTTACCGGCTGGCTGTAACAGTGTCATATTTAATGCGCCGTCACTGGTGGCGACGCATATGCCTGTTTTATCCGCTTGTAAAATAGTGCCAGCTGGTTTGTTGTGTGATGTGGCAATCACTTGAGCTTGCCATACTTTAACCGTCTCGCCGTTAACTTCAAAATAACTGACCGGCCATGGATTAAACGCTCGTATGCAGCGTTCGAGCTGTTGAGCTGATAAATTCCAATCCAGTTTAGCTTCTTGTTTTGATAACTTTTGCGCATAAGTGGCTTGTGATTCATCTTGTTTTTCGGGTTGAATTTTCCCTTCACGGATTAATGTCAAGGTTTCAAGCAACCCTTGCGGACCTAATTTTGCCAACTTGTCATATAATGAAGCGCTGGTATCGGTTGCTTCAATCGGGCATGCCAATTTATACAACATATCGCCCGTATCAAGCCCGGCATCCATTTGCATAATGGTAATACCTGTTTGGGTATCGCCTGCCCAACAAGCTCGTTGGATAGGTGCCGCGCCACGCCACCTTGGTAACAAAGATCCATGTACATTTAAGCAACCTAATTTTGGCATATCAAGCACCGCTTGTGGCAAAATAAGTCCATAAGCCACAACAATCATAATATCTGCATTAAGCTGTTGTATTAATTTCTGATTTTCTTCGGTTTTCAGTGTTGCCGGTTGATAAACAGCAAGATTATGTTCAATCGCTAATTGTTTTACCGGGCTTGCCGTTAATTTATTTCCTCGGCCAGCTGGGCGATCAGGTTGAGTAAAAACCGCTATCACATTGTAGTTAGCCTCAATCAGCGCCTTTAAATGGGTGGCGGCAAATTCCGGTGTTCCGGCAAAAATGATATTAAGTGGTTTAGTGGCATTAGGCATAAGTATCATATCCATCATCGAAAAAATTACAGCGATTATACTGGAAATTTAAGTCAGAATCTTTAATTTAAAAAATAGCTTGATTAACCAGATAAGCCGTTATGGCATAAACTGACTATCATTTTAAAAAACAAAAGATTATCCGTTTTTATACTGAAACGTATGTATTTTCTGAAACTTTTTGACAAGATTTTCTGACTTTATAAAAAGCTAATTTAAGTCTTATCTGTTTTAATCAAGCCGTTGAACGGGATTGATCTTTTTTAGATTTTGGTAGGAGATTTTGTCCTATCGCTTTATAAAAATTAAAGATTATATTTTTTACTTAAACGTATATATTTTCTGAAACTTCTTGACAAGATTTTTTTATTTTATAAAAGCCAACTGGCGCCAAAGCTTAGTTAGATTGGTTTAACTTTCAGCGCTCGTTGATGATATGTGTCTTATGCCGTTCCCAAACAGGGGGATTTTAAGCAAAATCCCCAATGAGACTAAAACGGGAAGAATATCGGTACTAAAGCAATATTGACTGCCATGACTAAGAAAGTTAACGGTACGCCCACTTTAACAAAGTCGCCAAAACTGTATCCGCCGGGGGCGACAACCATTGTTTTGATTGGCGAGGAGACCGGTGTAATAAATGATGCTGATGTTGCTATCGCAACTGTCATGGCAAATGGATAAGGCGAGTAACCAAATTTTATAGCCAGATCAATGGCGATAGGCGCAATTAAAATGGCGGTTGCTGTGTTGGAGATAAATAATCCGACTGTTGAACACAGTAAGAAGATAAATGTCAGCACCATATAAGGGCCAAACGATTTTAGGTGAATCTCTAACCATGCTGATATAAGTGATATACCACCGGTTTTATTTAACGCGACGGCAAAAGGCATCATACCGATGATTAAAATCAGTGTTGGCCAGTGTATGGATTTATAGGCATTGGCCATATCAATACAGCGAGTTGCGCCCATTAATAAACATGCAATTAGCGCAGCAACCACATTTGGCACAATGCCGGTCACCATTAATATGATCATAATCGCCAGATTGATTAAAGCCGCATAAGCTTGTGAACTGGCTGGCGCAACATCATCAATATCAGAAGGGTAGTCCAATACAACAAAATCGCTGGTACGAGTTTGCAGTTTTTGAATTGATCCCCAATCACCACACACCAATAAGGTGTCGCTCATTTCTAAGCGTTCCTGGAATAAGTTGTTGGTTTCAACCGGTGCATGGTTGCGCCAAATACCGATAACGGTGAGAAAATATTTTCCTCTAAAATCAATTTCGTTAAGGGTTTTGCCGCACAGTGATGATTCAGGTAACAGTGCCACTTCAGCCATGCCGACCTCTTTAACCTGTTCGGAAAAGTATTCACCGCGTAAAACTTTAGGCTCAAGATTATTGGTGTTTAAAAATGTTCGGTAATCGGCTTCAGAGTGTGACATGTCGAGTAATAAAATATCGTTTTCGCGAAATTCGGTCGATCCGTTAACCGGAATTAAGACCTTTTGAAATTTTCGCCAGCGCTCAACCCCAATCACATTGACCCCATGCTCACTACGCAAATGGAGTCCGTCAATTGTGCGACCAACAAAAGGCGAGCCGGCTAATATTTGCGCCCGATGTGCCCGGCCAATTAATTTGTAATCTCGAATTAAATCGGTAATTCTTCGTCTTTGTGGTTGGGTATTAGTTGGGGTCACTTGTTCTGAGGTGAGTAACCAATTTCGGGTCAATAAACAGTAAATCACTCCGACGACTAAAACACCTAAACCGATAGGGGTGATTGAGAAAAAGCCAAATTCCGTTAAATTTGCCCGGCTCAGTTCACTATTGACCACCAAATTAGGTGCAGTCGCTACCAGCGTCATCATGCCACTAATTAAGGCGGCAATACATAATGGCATCATTAATTTTTTAACATGGATGCCGGTATGATTGGCAATACTAATTGCAACCGGAATAAAAATCGCCACAACGCCTGTTGAGCTCATTATTGACCCAAGTAACGCAGCGCCCAGCATAATAAAGGTAATAATCCGAATATCATTTTTACCGGATACTTTTAAAATATATTCGCTCATTTTAAAAGATATGCCCGTTCGAACAAGGCTTTCACCAATAACAAATAGTAATGCAATTAAAATAATATTGGGATCACTAAAGCCGGATAAGGCTTCAGCAGGCGTTAATACGCCAGTTGTTGTGATAGCGGCAATAGTCAATAATGCAATTATATCCATTCTCAGTTTACTAAATGAAAACATCAAAATGGCAATAAATAGCAAAAGACAAACAGTGATTAATGGGTAATATTCGATGATATAATTAGGCAAAAATGCAGTGATAGATGTTAAAAAATTTTGCCCGGATGACAAATGTTCCACGAAAAGTAGCTCTATAATGTCGAATGGATTTTAGACATAATACCTTGATTTATTGTAATAGGGAATATACCTCAATAAAGTTTATGATGTTTTAATTAGCAAAATAATGACATTTTTAACATTTTTTGCTTTTTTTCATTTCTCCTATTTGCTTTGGTTAAAGTTGGGTATAATTTAATCAATTTGAGTCATCCCATTAATAAGTCATCTTTAGGAGACAATATGTCATCAAAAAAAACAGTAGCCCAAATTATCGTTGATGTGCTTACTGAAGCAGGGGTTAAAAATTGCTATGGTATTGTGGGTGATACATTAAACCAAATTACTAATGCGATTAAAAAAAGTGATATTCAGTGGGTACATGTTCGGCATGAAGAGGTTGGTGCTTTTGCGGCGGGGGCAGAGGCTTATTTAACCGATCAAATCACTGCGTGTGCCGGTTCATGTGGTCCGGGGAGTTTACATTTTATCAATGGCATTTACGAAGCTCAGCGTAACAAAGTGCCGGTAATTTTATTAGCCAGTCAACTGGTCACATCCCAGCAAAATAACGATTTTCCGCAGGAAGTTGACTTTGAGGCGGTTTATAAAAATTGTTCGGTATTTTGTCAGGAAATTAGTGATCCAACTCAAGCAAGACAAATCACCACTGCGGCCATTCAAGCGGCGATTAATCAACGTGGGGTGGCTGTTTTAGTTATTCCCTATAATATTAGTTTAGAAAAAGTGGAAGATAACAGCGGGCATAAGATCTACCACCCTAAACCGATTATTCGCCCGTCAGATAGAGAGCTTGCGCAAATTGCGGAAGTGTTGAACAAACATGATAAAGTTGCGATCTTCGCCGGACAAGGTGTGCATGAAGCGCATGATGAGCTTATTGGGCTGGCAGAAAAATTAAAATCGCCGATTATACATACCTCAAGAGCGAAAGATTTTGTCGAATATAACAACCCGTATAATGTCGGTATGACAGGTATGTTTGGCGTTGAGTCAGGTGCAACAGCGATTAAAGAGTGTGATGTACTTTTAATGATAGGGGTTGATTTTGCCTGGTCACAATTTTATCCCGATAATGCAATACTCATTCAAGTTGATATTGATGCAACACATCTTGGTCGCCGTCATCCGGTAAATATTGGCGTGGTTGGTAGCAGTCAACCAACGTTAGCGGCCTTAACGCCTTTAATTGATGAAAAACACGATGCGGCATTTTTAGAAAGATGCCGTGAGTTATATGTAAAATCGATGGCGAAATTAAATAAAAAGTCGATTGCGTCAAAATCGACCATACATCCTCAATATTTAACCGAATTAGTTGATAAATATGCTTCTGATGATGCGGTACTATGCGCTGATGTCGGTTCGCCAATGGTTTGGGCTAGCCGACATTTTAATACCAATGGTAAAAGGCGCACGGTAATAAGCTTGAAACATGGCACCATGGCCAATGCGATGCCGCAGGCTTTAGGGGTACAAAAAGCGTTTCCTAATCGTCAAGTTATCACCTTATCCGGCGACGGCGGGATTAGTATGTTAATGGGCGATCTGTTAACCACCATTCAAGAAAATCTACCGATTAAAGTTATTGTATTAAATAATGGTTCCCTTAACTTTGTTGAACTGGAACAAAAATCCGAAGGGCTAGTAGACCACTATACTGATTTGAAAAATCCCGACTTTGCTAAAGTGGCCGCTGCCATGGGCTTATTCTCGATTAGTGTTGATCGTTCTGATTTATTAGAAGCGGCGGTGCAATCATTCTTATCGCATCCGGGGCCGGCGCTATTAGATGTTAAAACCAGCGCTAATGAATTAGTTATGCCACCGGAGATCAAAGCCTCACAAGTTATGGGTATGGCGCTTTACAGTGTCAAAGCTTCATTGAGTGGTAAAATGGGGGATGTGGTGCACTTATTAGTCGATAATTTCATTAAAAAATAACGTTTAAGATTCTATTATCGCTAATTTTGATTAACCATTATTGCTGTTAGTGATGTTCAGTCGCAACCTTGAAAAAAAGACTCTGCCGCTTTATGCGGCAGAATAATTGCTTTAAAAGCTAACAGCGCCTTGTTCAGCTGAGGTTAAATTTTCACGAAGAACAGTAAATAGCTCCCGCCCATAACCTTGATGAGAATCACGCAAATCAAATGGATCTGGTTGCCGCTTAGCAAGCTCGGCTTCATCGACCAGTAGCGTAAGCTCACCGGTTAGCCCATTGACTCGAATCTTATCGCCCGGTTGTACTTTACTTAACAATCCACCGTCATAAGCTTCCGGCGTTACATGGATTGCTGCTGGGACTTTACCGGAAGCGCCGGATAATCGACCGTCGGTGACCAGTGCCACTTTATAGCCCCGATCTTGCAGTACACCAAGCGGGGTGATCAGTTTGTGCAGTTCCGGCATACCAATGGCTTTGGGTCCTTGATAGCGCACTACAACGACACAATCTTTATTTAACTTTCCGGCTTTATACTGCGCATCTAAATCATATTGGCTGTTAAAAATAACCGCAGGTGCTTCAATAATTTGATGCTCAGCGGCAACCGCTGACGTTTTCATAATTGCTCGTCCTAAATTACCGGACAGCACTTTTAAGCCACCATGCGAGTGGAACGGTTTTTTAATGGAGGCAATCACTGATTCATCTAATGATTGCGTTGGTCCTTCACGAAATACCAGTTTGCCATTTTCTAAAATTGGCTCTTTGGTATACCGGCTAAGACCTCGGCCGACCACTGTTTCAACATCTTCATGGAGTAAACCGCCAGCTAATAACTCTCTAACTAATAATGCCGTGCCGCCCGCTGCTTGAAAATAATTGATATCGGCCGGCCCGTTTGGATAGATACGGCAAAGTAATGGAACGACCGTTGATAGATCGGAGATATCATCCCAATTAATCATAATCCCAGCCGCTTTTGCCATAGCGACAATATGCATGGTTAAATTGGTCGAGCCCCCGGTGGCTAATAGCGCAACTAAGCCATTTACAATCACTTTTTCATCAACCATTTTACCAACAGGCAGATAGTGACCGGATTGGTGAGTAAGGCGAGTTATCTGTTTAGCAGCGGCGTTAGTCAGTTCCGTTCTTAATGCCGTTTGAGGATGAACAAATGCCGCCCCCGGCAAATGTAATCCCATTAACTCAATGACCATTTGATTACTATTGGCTGTGCCATAAAAGGTACATGTGCCACTGGTATGATAAGAGGCTGACTCAGATTCTAACAGATCTTCACGCGATGCTTTCCCTTCCGAATAAAGCTGACGAATGCGAACTTTTTCTTTATTTGATAGTCCTGACGGCATCGGTCCGGCTGGAATAAAAATTGCCGGTAAGTGACCAAATGTTAAAGCCCCAACCAATAAACCCGGTACGATTTTATCGCAGATCCCTAAATACAATGCTCCGTCAAACATGTTATGTGACAGCCCGACAGCAACCGACATGGCAATCACATCTCGGCTCATTAAAGACAGTTCCATGCCCGGTTCGCCTTGCGTTACCCCATCACACATAGCCGGCACACCCCCAGCCATTTGCCCAACTGCGCCGGCTTGGTGCAGTGCTTTACGTATTTGCTCCGGATAAAACTCATAGGGTTTATGTGCTGAGAGCATATCGTTATAGGCACTAATAATACCAATATTACTTTTTAAAATATTTTTTAAATCGTTTTTTTCATCCGCACAGCAGGCGGCAAAACCATGCGCCAGATTGCTACATGGCAATTTGGCTCTGTTTACGTTATGTTGCATCGCCTGCTCAATTTTTTGCAAATAAGCTTCACGAGAAGCTTTCGATCGTTCAATAATACGTTGTGTTACAGCTTCAACGGTAGAATTCACATTAACCTCTTGGACTATCTTTATTCTTGTTATTAATTTTTATATGTTACTGACCTTGGCAAATTGAACAAATCACTTGTTCAGTATCGTTAACCACCCCGTCTAATGATTGTTCGATATTGACTGTGTAAACATCTTTCTCATCTTGATCGGGCTCTTCGAGCGTATCAAATTGTGATTGCAACATGCCGGCTTTTTGATAATGCCCTTTACGCTCAGCAAGTCGCTTAGCAATCACATCGAAACTGCCTTTTAGATAGATAAAATGAACATTTTCATTTTCGCCACGAATAATGTCCCGATATTGTCGTTTCAAGGATGAACAGATAATTAACGACACATCATTAACATTACTCATCGCAAAGGCGGCATTACTGATTAGTTCAAGCCATGGCATACGGTCTTGATCATTTAACGGCGTACCGCTGCGCATTTTTAATATATTGGCTTTCGGATGTAAAAAATCACCGTCTAAAAAAGCGGCGTCAAGATTATAGGCTACTTGTTTGGCAACTGCTGATTTACCACTACCCGATACCCCCATTAAAACAAAAACATGTTTATTATTTTTCGTCATTACTTGTCCTTAATTTGCTCCCATGTTGTTACGGGTAACATTTTGACATTTTAATCCGTTATTGCAATTCAAAAAAGTTGATTTTGTGATCTGGATCATACTTTGTTTTGGGTAAAGGTTTTTATCCCGATTTGGGATCTCAAGTTTATTTTAAAAAATAGATTTCGATCACAAAAATATAAAATCCTATTTGTTTTTTATTTCGAAAGTATTTAATCTTTCGATATTGTTTTTGTTTTCGAAAGTAATAACCTAAAACGTAATATCAAAAAGATAAAAAATGGAGAGTAAATATGAATAAATGTCAGCTTCTTTTCGAAGACAATCTTAAATTTGACAATGAGTTAGCCTTACTGACTTATTTAAGTCAACAGTTACAAGAAAAAGGGATTGTCAAACAGAGCCATTTGAAAGCTTTACTTGATCGGGAAGCATTATATCCAACCGGTATTTTGCTCGATGGCTATGCAGTGGCGATTCCACATTGTGAAGCTGAGCATGCTAACAGTCCTGCGATTTTTATTCTTCGCACCCAATCTCCGGTTTCATTTCAACGTGCAGATGACGATGGCACCGTTGATGTTTCATTGATTATTTCATTGGTAGTGACTTCACCGGCTGATCAACTATCACTGTTAAAAGCACTTTTTACCCATTTACAAGATAAAGAATTTTATCACTTTTTATTAAATCGCTCGCAAGACGAAGTTACCGAACGTTTTAATGAAGTGATATTTAATCAATAAGTTGTTTAGGAGGCATTATGAAAAAAAAGATTATTGTTGCATGTGGTGGCGCTGTTGCGACGTCAACTTTAGCAGCAGAAGAGATAAAAGAGCTATGTAATGAAAATAATATTGAGCTCGATTTAGTGCAGTGTCGTATTAATGAAATTAATACCTTTATTGATGATGTCGACCTGATCTGTACGACGGCAAAAATGGATCAAACATTTGGTGATATTCCGATTGTGCATGGTATGCCTTTTGTGTCTGGCGTTGGTATTGAGCAGTTAAAAGCAAAAATATTGTCTATTTTAAAAGGATGAACCTATGTTTACTGAAATTATGCAGTACATCTTAGATTTGGGACCGTCTGTAATGCTACCCATTGTGATTATTCTGTTTTCACTTTCGCTAAGAATGAAAATTGGTGATGCATTAAAAGCCGGGATTCATATTGGGATTGGCTTTGTCGGTATTGGTTTGGTGGTTGGCTTATTAACCAGCTCAGTTGGGCCTGCAGCTCAAGCTATGGCAGAAAGATTTGATATCAGTTTGAATGTTGTCGATGTTGGTTGGCCTGGCGCAGCCCCTATGACGTGGGCATCGCAAATTGCGCTGGTTGCCATTCCCATTGCCATTGCAGTAAACATTGCCATGTTACTTTTAAGATTAACCCGTGTTGTTAATGTTGATATTTGGAACATTTGGCATATGACCTTCAGCGGGGCGCTGGTTTATATTGCAACCGGCTCTTACTGGCTAGGCATTGCTGGCGTGATTGTACATGCAATTATCGCTTATAAATTGGGGGATTGGTTTGCTAAAGATACCAAAGATTTTTTTGAGCTTGACGGCATTGCTGTGCCACATGGTACGTCGGCTTATTGTGGACCGATAGCGGTATTTGTCGATACGGTGATTGAAAAAATACCCGGCATTAGAAAGATTAATTTCAATGCGGTCGATATGCAAAAAAGATTTGGCGCATTTGGTGAGCCCGTCACAGTTGGTTTATTTATGGGTATTTTATTAGGCGTATTAGCCGGTTATGGGGTGAAACAGACTTTACAACTTGCGATTCAAACCGCAGCGGTCATGCTATTAATGCCGAGAGTGATTAAACCTATTATGGACGGTTTAACCCCAATATCTAAACAAGCACGTAAACATCTTCAATCGAAATTTGGTGGGCAAGACTTTTTAATCGGTTTAGATCCGGCACTATTATTGGGTCATTCAACCGTTGTTTCTGCCAGCTTAATTTTTATCCCATTAAGTATTTTTATTGCCATTGTGCTGCCCGGTAATGAAGTGCTTCCTTTTGGTGACTTAGCAACTATCGGCTTTTTTATCGCAATGGGTGTGGCGATTCATCAAGGCAATCTGTTTAGGATTATTATTTCCGGTTCAATCATTATTGCTATTACCTTATGGATTGCCACGCAAATGGTGCCATTAACCACTCAGCTTGCCGTCAATGCCGGTACCATTACTGCCGGTAATGGCATCTCGGTTGGCGCAATGGATCAAGGTGGTTCGCCAATTACCTATATCTTAGTTCAACTGGTTAATTTAAAACAACCGATCGGGTTTGCCTGCATTGGTCTCTTTTACCTGTTTTGTCTATTTTTGACCTGGCAACGCGCGCAAAAATACAAATTATTATTAAAACAGCAACAGGTAGACGGTGCAAACAGCGTAAATAAGCAATAAAAAAGTCATTTTTTAAATCCATTAAGCAACGTTCACTGTCAAACCAGTGAACGTTAAAACAGCAACCTATTTAATTATTAACATAGGAAAATAATATGAAAGCAGTCGTTGTTAATGATGAGGGGACTTTATCTGTAGAAGATATTGAGATGCCCAAAATCACTTCACCAGATCAAATTCTGGTGAAAGTGGCGTATTGTGGGTTATGCGGTTCTGATATTCCACGTATTTTTCATCATGGTGCACATTTTTACCCAATCACACTTGGTCATGAATTTAGTGGCACGGTTGTCGAAATGGGCAGCGATGTGACAGAGTTTGAGATTGGTGATCTGATCTCTTGTGTACCTTTATTGCCTTGTTTTAAATGTGATGAGTGTCAAAAACATTACTATTCACTTTGTAAACACTACACCTTCGTTGGTTCAAGAATTACCGGCGGTTTGGCACAGTATATCGTCATAAATAAGAAAAATGCCTTTAAGTTACCGAAAAGTGTTAGCCCTATTGAAGGGGCATTTTTTGAGCCAATGACTGTTGGGATGCATGCACTATTATTGGCTGACGGTTGTCAAAATAAAAATGTAGTGATTGTTGGTGGCGGTACCATTGGTTTGCTTGCTATGCAGTGCGCCAAAGCGATGGGCGCTAAATTTGTTGCGGTATTAGATATTAATCAAGAGCGCTTAGATCTGGCTAAAAAACTAGGTGCTGATGCGGTTTATCACTCAAAAAATATGACAGCTTCGGCGATCTATGAAGCATTGATGCCACATCGATTTGATCAGGTGGTATTAGAAACCGCCGGCACGCCAGCGACAGTAAGCTTAGCCATTGAAATAGCTGGTGCTAGAGCCAAAGTTGGTTTGATTGGTACATTGCATCATGATGTGACCCTTTCAGAAAAAACGTTCGGAATGATTTTACGCAAAGAGCTTGAGATTTTAGGTAGCTGGATGAATTACTCAGCACCATGGCCTGGTAAAGAGTGGCAACTCGTTAGTCAGTTTTTTGTTGACGGTAAAATCAGGCTTGATGAGTTAATTGCTGGGGTGGGGGATTTTGATGAATTTACTCAGCAAGTTAGTGCGTTAAACGGTCATCCAATGAACGGTAAGATTTTATTAAATTGCATGTAATTATCTGATTTAAATCAGCCAATAAAAATGAGCGCTTATCTTTTGATTTTGTTTGTTATACACTGCTGAAAAATTTTCGAAAAAGGAAATATTATGAATGCAAGTGAAAGACGTCAACAAATAGTCGAACTTCTTAATACGAAAGGAACTGTTTTGGTTAGTGATTTATCAGGACAATATGATGTTTCGGAAGTGACAATCAGAACCGATCTTCGTTTGTTGGAAAAACAAGGGGTTTTGACTCGATTTCATGGCGGCGCAACCAAAATCATGAGTAAAGGCGATTTAAAATCATTTAAAGAGTTGCAATTAGAAGAACGTTATCAACGTTTTATAGAAGCCAAAAAACGCATTGCAATTGAAGCAGTTAAACATGTTAAAGAGGGGGATACCATTATTTTAGATAGTGGTAGTACCACAATGTTGATAGCTGAAGAGTTAGTAAAACTCAAGCATATCACTGTCATTACCAACAGTCTTACTTCTGCATTTATTTTATCGGATAACAGTGACATTATGTTATTTATGTGTGGTGGTACGCTGAGGCATAAGACTCGTTCTTTTCATGGAAAAATTGCTGAGCAATCGTTAGACGGCATTTCTGCTGATATTTTGTTTGTTGGTGCAGATGGAATAGATCCAAAAAGAGGAATAACAACGTTTAACGAAGGCTACACTATCAGTAGTGTGATGGCTAATGCGGCAAGGCAGGTTGTTGCGGTTTTAGATTCATCAAAATTTGGACGAAATGGCATTAATATCGTATTACCACTTAATAAACTAAGTACCATAATTACCGATACTGATGTCGATAACAGTTATAAACAACAATTTGAAGAAAAAGGCATTGGTTTTATAGCTGTTTAAATTTTTTAACTGGTGATTGTGTATCTTTTTGAACAAAGCTTAAAAGATCTTTTAGCTAAATAGTCGATTTTGGGTAATGAACGTAATGATAGCAATGGATTGTTGTTGGCTATTTGGTTGATTAATACTATTGAACTCATTTGATTATTTAAGCTTGTTATTTCTCCCAATGCTATGACTTTGCAATCAATACGTAGGTGAGAATATGATATTAACAATTACCATGAATCCTTCCGTGGATATCTCTTATCCACTCAATACGCTCCATATTAATGATATTAATCGTGTTGCCAATGTTAGAAAAACTGCTGGTGGTAAAGGACTCAATGTCACACGAGGTGTGAAGTTTTCTGGCATCGAGGTGTTAGCTTCCGGTATTGTTGGCGGTACAACAGGTGAATATATACAAAAACAGTTAGATAGTGACAATATCCACTACCATTTTTATGTTACCAAGCATGAATCACGAAATTGTATCGCAATACTACATGAAGGCAATCAAACCGAAATTCTCGAATCCGGGCCAACACTCGGACAAAAAGAGGTGGACGCCTTTTTAGCGCACTATCAAACGTTAATGGACAAAGCCAAAGTGATGACCATTTCCGGATCGCTGCCACAAGGTTTTCCGGTTGATTTTTATGCCACATTAATTCAAATCGCCAATAAAAAGAGCATTCCTGTTTTGCTAGATTCCTCCGGCAAGATGTTATTAGCTACGCTGGTGTCTGAACGTAAACCTTACTTAATTAAGCCGAATAAAGATGAATTACAACAAATAATTCAAATGGATATTGATGTAAATGATACGGCTTCGTTGATTAAGGCGGTTGATCATCCACTGCTAAATGCAATCCCTTTTATCATTATTTCACTGGGTAAAAATGGTGCTTTTGCGCGTTGTCATCAGCAATATTATCAAGTTTCAATCCCTAAAATTGATGTTGTCAATCCGGTTGGATCTGGCGATGTGACGTTAGCGGGGCTTGCGGTAAGTATCCATGAAAACGAATCGATAGAAACCATGCTCAAACGGGCGATGACAATGGGCATGTTAAATGCCATGGAATCGCAAACCGGGTTTGTGAATATGCACAATTATGATGATTATTTTCAACAAGTTATTGTTAACCAAATTTATTAAATATCAAGATTAATTCAGGAGTTATTATGTATCTTATTTCAAGTCAAGAGATGTTAAAAAAAGCGCAACGTGAAAATTATGCTGTTCCGGCATTTAATATTCATAACCTTGAAACAATTCAAGTTGTGATTGATACCGCAAAACAGTTGCAGTCGCCGGTTATATTAGCCGCCACCCCCGGCACTTATCGTTATGCCGGCACAGAGTATTTAATCAATATTTGTAAAACAGCAGCCCAAATTAAGCATTTCCCGTTTGCTTTACATCTTGATCACCATGAAGATGTCGATGATATCCAAGCCAAAATTGCCGGCGGCATTCGCTCAATTATGATCGATGCTTCACATCATCCCTTTGAAGAAAATATTGACATTGTGCGTAATATGGTCGAATTTAGTCATAAATTTAATGCCAGTGTTGAAGCTGAATTAGGGCGTCTGGGCGGGCAAGAAGACGATCTTATCGTGGATGATAAAGACAGTGCCTTTACCGATCCGGATGCAGCAAGGGAATATGTCGAGCGCACTGGCATCGATTCTTTAGCGGTGGCAATTGGATCCGCTCATGGGATGTATAAAGGTGAGCCTAAATTGGATTTTGATCGATTAGCCAAAATACGCGAAAAAGTTGCCATTCCATTGGTGTTGCATGGCGCTTCGGGAATACCTGAAGCAATGGTGAAAAAATCGATTTCATTAGGTATCTGTAAAGTGAATGTGGCAACTGAATTAAAAATTGCTTTTTCAGATGCGTTGAAACAATACTTTCAAGCGCAACCGGATGCTAACGATCCAAGGCACTACATGCAACCGGCTAAACTGGCAATGGCGAAAATTGTGGAAGATAAAATTCGTATTTGTGGAAGTGCAGGTAAACTATAATATGAAAGCTAAAGGTATTTTGTTTGATTTAGATGGTACTTTGGTGAACTCTCTACCAGCAGTTGAACGCTGCTGGTTGAAATTTGCTCAGCGGCATCATTTAGATGCCACTCAGGTATTAACAACCATTCATGGGCGTAAAGCTATCGATAATATTAAGCTGTTTTTACCTGATCAGCCCGCTAGTTTGATTGAGCAAGAATATCATTGGATGGAGCAATTAGAGTCAAATGATGTACAAGGGATTGATGAAATACCGGGCGCAAGCGATTTTCTGCAGCTATTATCATCAATGAATATCCCTTGGGGGATTGTTACTTCCGGCACTAAAATTGTGGCTGAAGCAAGATTTAGTTTGCTACAGGTTGCCAAACCGCCGGTATTTATCACTGGCGAAATGGTAGCTAACACCAAACCAGCGCCGGACGGCTATTTGCAAGGCGCAAAACTATTAGGTTTAGCTGCCAGTTCGTGTATTGTTTTTGAAGATTCCGCTGCGGGCATTGAGTCAGCAAATAAGGCTAATTGTCAGGTGATTGGTGTTAATACGTCTAATTTGATTAATCATCATGCCCAGCTAAATATCGATAACTTTAATGATCTGATTGTTGAAAAAATCACAGGTAGCGATCAATTCATTATTAATAAAAAAACGTTTTGCTAATAAGATAATCCCCGGCGGTGTTACCTGCTTTTGCTCCACACAAGTGCAATTGATTTAACTGTCTTTAGATTGAAAGTATACGAAAGATTGAAAGTATACAAAATTTAGCTAAATTTATGCATACTTTCAACTCGTTAAAGGTTATTGCGTTGCCTTACTCATCGCTTGTTTAAAGGTTGAAAAAGCGCAAAAGCCCAGCGTGTTAATTGGGCAATTCTCCATTTCCAACGTCACCTTAAGTGGTGGGTTTTGTCGGTTTAATTCGGTTAAATGACGAATTTGATCGGTAGATTGATAAAAATATTCAATTTTCATCATCGCTTCACCAGTTTGATTGTTACGCCATTTCTGAAAGACAACCTTGCCACCGATAGGCGTTGTTTCAAACTGATCGGCAAGCTGATAAGGTTTAATCTTTATGGTTGAAAATAGTGAAGCGACATTAGAATCATGGCCTACAAGTAAAGTGAATTTTGGTTTATTTTCATTTTCGCTAAACGACTGATTGATGTAGTTCACTAACTTTGTGGCAACTTGCTTAGCGACAACCGGTGAACCAAATAATACCGTGTTGTAATTTTCTTTTATGGCAACCAACTGTTCAAACTGTTGATTATTTTTTATTTTACCCCATGCAACATCTTGCAAAGGGGCGCCTTCATAGTATTGTAGAATAAATGCATCAGCAATCGATGTGCCTGTGCGTAATGGTCCGGTGATACCCGGCTCTTTTCCTTTTTCAATGATGAGCTTAGTGGGTAAAGTCGAAAAATCACACTGTTTATCGGTAAGGCAATTTTGCGATTGTGAATAATTTAGAATATTTGACATGTCTTGATAGGCATGAGCCAATTTGTTATTTAAACCTTTCACACCGTCACTGTCGGCAATGTTATTAATGGCATTAATCGCCGATTGTTTAAATTCAGCGCTATCATCGCTGATCACCGGGAAAAATAGCGGATCCATTGTGCCTAAGGTTTCTTTATGCACAACAGGCACGGTGCAGCCCGGAAAGGCACCAACCGCAAAATATTGTCCGGTTGCGATAGTGCGTTGTAGGCTATTGGTATAAATGTATACATCGTTTTGGTCAGGGCAATCTTTTTGATCTAATAACTTATTATCGGCTAACCATTGACTAAAATAATGACCAAAATAGCTCTCTAACACACCACCACGAGTGGTGAGGTAACTTGCCGGGGTATCCCACTGTGGCCACTGATTAGGGGTGACTTTACCCAAAGTACTATTGGGACTGGCTAAGGGGGCTCGTAAACCATGACGGCTAAAAACGACCACTTGTTCCAACGTGTAATGATTCAGTGTTTCTAATGCTTGAGTTGAAAAAGATAAAATACACGTTAAAGCTAACACGCCTTTTAATCGTATTTTTTTCATATGCTCTCCTTTGACTGGTATAACATGTTGTAATTGATGAGGTTCATAACTGCTGACCATTAATCAATACGTTTAATTCCTTTTATTTAAGCTTTGCTGTGCATCGGGTTTGGTCATTGATATTGGCTTTTAAATTGCTCGGTTTGATAGACAAAATTGCCATTTACCATGGTTGCAGTAACTTGATTTTGTTCATTAAGCAGGACTAAATTAGCCACTTTATTGACCGCAATAGTACCTAACTGATTATCAATGCCTAATGCTTTTGCCGGATAATGGCTACCATGGAGCCAAGCTTGCTCAAAGGTAATACGGGTAAAGTTGGCAAGATTATTCACCGCCCGATCGAGCGTTAAGGTACTGCCAGCTAAACTACCGTCTTGAGTTCGCACTACATCGTTTTCCATGTGCACGGGTAATTGACCTAAATAGTAATCGCCGTTTGGCATTCCGGTTGCTCGCATGGCATCGGTAATTAATAGCAGATTGTGACCGCAGCACTTATGTGCAATGCTAACCGCTGCCGGATGCACATGATGACCGTCAACAATGATTTCGGTTTGGCAATTATCAATGCTCAGTGCCGCACCGACCACACCCGGATTACGGTGATGCAAACCGGACATGCCGTTATAGCAATGTACAACACCACTGGCGCCGGCTAAAAGTGCCGCTTTAGTAGTTTCATAATCGGCATTAGTGTGACCAATCATGACTCGGATATTTTGACTACATAACCATTTAATAATCGGTAAGGCGCTTGGGTATTCCGGCGCCAGCGCAATACATTTTAGTGTGCCGTCAGCTAACTTAAGCCACTTTTCAATAAGTTCACGGTCGGGGGCTTGTAAAAGTTCTTCCGGATGTGCGCCTTTATGAACGGCATTAAAGAAAGGACCTTCTAAATAAGAACCTAGTATGGTGGCGCCAGCGACTCCCTGTTTAATACTCTCTTTGACTTGAACTAACGCCGCTTCAATCTTTTCATGGCTTTCTGTCACTGTTGTCGCCAAAAATGCACCGACGCCGTGGCTGGCTAAAAATGAGCTAATGGTATTAAGTGATTGATGAGTGGCGTCCATTGTATCGGCACCCATTACGCCATGAATATGGGTATCAATCAGTGCCGGCATAAGTTTGAATTGATTGGGACAGGGCGTGTTACTTGGCTTGATATCGATAATTTTGCCATCTTTGATGTCAACGATAGCATTATCAAGCCAACCAACAGGTGTAAACACTTGCTTAGCATGGATTTGTTTAAATTCCATCCGTACGCTCCTTATTTGTTAGCGATTTTTTTTGATGTTCATGCCATAAGCTGGTGACCGTATTTTTACCGTTTTCAATGGTATGGTGGCGGAGTGTGGGTAAATCCAGCTCATCACGCCGAAGTAATACTTCAAGTAATAGTGGCATATTAATACCACTGACAACTTCAATATTATTATATTGATAACTTATCGTTGCTGCCAGCCTAAATGGCGAGCCACCAACAATATCTGTTAAAAATATCACACCTTCGCCACTATCACAAAGTGTTAACGCGCTATTTAATTGTTGTTCTAACTGTTCGCTACTCATACCGTCGGGAAAATTGACGGCAATAAATTGTGGTTGTTCACCAATAATTTGGCAAGCCGCTTGATAAAGTCCGGTAGCAAAGCTACCGTGACCTGTTAAAATTACACCTATCATTTATCCCCCTTATAAAAAGCCCACTAATTTACCTACCACCCCGATAATCACGGTTAAACCAATTAATTTGACGGGCGAAAAGTTACGCTTCATCAAGCTGTAAACCGCTAGCGTAAAGCCTAGTGGTAATAGATTTGGCATCAATTTATCTAACACTTCAGCTTGCAGTGCAATATGGGCTTGACCTGCGTTAATTTCTAACGGTGTGGTGAGATGTACATACGACGCCACTAATGCGCCAATTACCGTCATACCAACAATTGAAGCAGCATGTGAAATGCGTTTGGTATGGGTTTTTAATAAAGGCAATGCGCTGGTACCTGCATGATAGCCATAATGTGCAAGACCAAAACGTAAACCAAAATGGACGATATTGAACATTAATAGAAAAATGATGGGTCCAAACAAACTGCCCTCTAAGGCTAACGACGCACCAATGCCGGCACATATCGGCAGTAATGTTAACCAAAACAGTGCATCACCAATGCCGCCTAATGGCCCCATTAAGGCTACTTTTACCGCTCGTATGGTTGAAATGTTCTCTTTACCTCGTTCCATTGCCAGCACTAAGCCGGATAAAAAAGTGGCATCGAAAGGGTGAACATTAATAAACTCCATATGCATGTGCATGGCGTTTTTTAAATCATCTTTATTTTTATGGATTTTGCGCAGCGCCGGTAAGATAGTATAAAGCCAGCCGCCTGCTTGCATACGTTCGTAGTTAAAAGAGGCCTGAAGTGCTAGTGATCGAAACGCCATACGATTGATATCACCTTTAGTTAATATCACATCCTGACTTTGATCGATGTAAGTATCGGACGTGCCTTTACTTGTTGCTAATGCTTGTGCCATACGTTTTTCTGCTTTTTCGGCCATTTTTTTATCTTCATCATGGTTAAATTCCATCTTCCACCTCCATTGCATTTGTGTTTTCTGACGGGGTATTGTCATTGTTATTTCGGCTACCATTATAAAAATCAATCATGGCAATGGCTAAAGCGCCTAAGGCAATAGCCAAAATCGGTAAGTTAAGATATGTCACACCTAAAAAGCCGAGAATAAAGTAGGCAACATATGTTTTTTTCATCATTATTTTCATTAACATGGCAAAACCGATCGCAGGCATCATTCCGCCAGCAACGCTTAAGCCGTCGAGTAGCCATTTAGGGGATTTTTCAACTAATGCGGTTGCCGCATCGGCGCCGAAATAGATCGGCAAAAATGCCACAATAAAATAGAAACAAAATAGAATAATCATGCCTAAGTAGTTAACCCATTCAATTCCTTTGAAATTGAGTTTATCGACAAAGCGATCACATTTATGCATCATCGGCGAATAGATAGTAAATAAAATGGTGATACAACCTTGTACCGCAATGGCAAATGGTACGGCAATACCAATGGCAACTTTAGGATCGGCATCAGTTAAAATGGCAAAAGTGGTACCAATCACGCCACCGATTACCACATTGGGCGGTTGAGCGCCGGCTAAAGGTACCATTCCCATCCATACCAGTTCGAGTGATCCCCCAACATATAAGCCGGTTTGGATATCGCCTAATATCAGACCAACTAATGGACCAATCACGATTGGTCTGTGTAAGTGAGTGAGTCCGTCAAATAGGTCGACACCTGCAATACCGGCGAGTAATCCAATTAACAATGCATCGAATAACATAGTTTGCTCCCTGTCTTAAGTTAGATTAAGTAAATCAGTAATGTTTTCGCCTGTTTCATCAGGTACACGACGAATTTCGCAGATGACGCCTAATTGCGTCAGCGCTTTAAAAGCGGCGATATCATCGTCATCAACTGATACCGTTTTGTGAATTTGCTTTTTTCCCTCCGAAAAGTGCATATTGCCGACATTGACAAATTTGATAGGTACTCCACCTTGAACCAGTGTTAATACGTCTTGCGGGGTTTTACAAACAATAAATATTTTTTGCCGTTCTGCGGCTTTGCCAATAATGTCGATTGTTTTTTGTAAGGTGAAATATCGGGTTTGGATTCCTTGTGAGATAACCATATCCATTAGGCTTTGTTGAACCGGATCTTGCGCTGCGCTGTCATTGGCAACTAACAGTAGATTAGCGCCTAGCGCATTGACCCAAGTCACACCAACTTGACCATGCACTAAACGATTATCAATACGTGTCATAAGAATATTAGGTGTGCTCATATGTTTTTATATCCTTTTGTTGATTTGTTAAACCGATTAAATTGCTTATTTTTGATTAAACGGATAAATATGTACGCCTTTTACAACCCGATTTACTTCGCCTGTTGGGCAAGGATTATCTGGGGTTAATTCAAACCTTAGTGATTTTTCAAAGGCTAACATTTGTGCAAAAAGCAGATACGGGAACATCAACCAACAATCCGCCAATGGGCAATCGATTACCTGCATCTGTTTGTCTGAACTAGGTTGACCACTGAGGGCTATCACATCCATAGCAATCTTGTCATGTACTAGCTCATTGAATAAATCGTTATCATATTGACGAATGTAAGGATCGTTAGAGAAAAAGCAGACCACTAAACTGCTCGAATCAACCATAAATTTAGGCCCATGGCGTAACCCTAGTATTGAATCAAAGCGGCTGGCTATTTTGCCGGCGGTTAATTCTAAAATCTTTAAAGCTGATTCTTGTGCTACACCGGTAAAGCAACTACTGCCAACATAAATCACTCGCTCATGTGGTTGTTGTGCAAGTTGTTTGGTAATAGGTTGCCAGGTTAAAATTTTATCTTCACAGATGTTGGCAATGGTTGTAATTGTCTTACAAGCATCGTCATGGCCAATATCGCCAAGTAGTAATAACGTGGCTAACATCATGCTGCTGATACTTGACGTCATGGCAAAACCTAAATCATGTGATCCTTCAGGCATAACAAATTGCAATATACGTTTAGGGTCGTTTTTTTCATGCGCATAATCGGTTAGTGCGCAGGTTGGATTACAGGTTAAAAATAGGTGATAGCAATCTGATACTAATTGATCGGCTAATTTTACCGTTGCGATACTTTCCGGACTGTTACCGGAGCGGGCAAAAGATACCACTAATGTTTTTTTATTCGGTGATAAATATTGCAATGGATCAGCAACAATTTCAGTTGTGCCATAAGCACGGACATTACGCTTTGTATGCTCTCTTAACCAAGGTGCCAGCGCAACGCCACCAAAAGCAGAGGAGCCGGCACCGGTTAGAATGATTTCCAGATCGGGATCGGCAAGTAATGGCTGTAAAAATGCGTTTAACTGCTCGTGTTGTTGGGTAATGATTTCTAATAAGTCCCGCCAAATTTGGGGTTGTTGGCAAATCTCTTTAGCGGTATTTTCTGCGCCATGTTTTGTGAGCCAATCTAATGAGTAATCTAAATATTTTTGCATGTTCTTTATCCTATTTATTAAGTGTTTATCTGGTTAAAAAAGAGCCTGTTTATATATCTGCAATAACAACATTAATGCCTAAAGTATGTAATTGCGTTAAGTATTCTTTGGGGATTTTTGAGTCAGTGACCAGTGTTTCAATTGGGTTAATCTTTTCAATCATACAAAAGCTTTTACGACCAAATTTGCTTGAGTCGGTGACAGCGATAATTTGCCCCGAAACCTGACACATGACACGGTTAACCGATGCTTCACCAAAATTAGGTGTGGTAATGCCGGCGCTTAAATCAAATCCGTCAACACCTAAAAAGAGTTTATTGAAGTGGTACATTTTTAATTGCTGTTCAACGGTAGGTCCTGAAATGGAGTAAGCATTTTTGCGAATATTGCCGCCGGCAATAATTACTTCAATATCGGTATTAGTTGATAAGTCGTAGGCAATATTAATGGCATTAGTAAAGACAATAAGATTTTGTTTTTGGCGTAAATAGGGCACCATCGCCGCTGTCGTTGAGCCTGAGTCGAGGATAATTCGATCGCCGTCGTGCACCATTGCTGCCGCTTTTTGAGCGATTTTGTTTTTAATAGTTGAATTAATGCGGCTTTTATCCAATAAAGGGCGATCGAAAGCAAAAGTTTTGTTTAGCATTGCGCCACCGTAGGAGCGTAATACACAACCTTTTTGCTCTAAGTAACGCAGGTCATTGCGAATGGTGACAGTTGAAACGTTAAATAATTTACTGAGTTTGTTAACTGTTACTGTGTTTTTTTTACCGAGGAGGTGAATAATTTTTTCTCGTCGTTGTAATGCGTTAATTATTTCATTATTCATATAATTCTTAATTTGTTTTCATTGTGTTATTCGATTTAAACATACGAAAAGGATCGAAAAACGATAAATAAGTCACAAAACTCATTTTGTTAAAAAAGAACAGAAAATGCTTTCGTTTGAAATGAATTGAAAGGGGGGAAGGTGCCCTTTAGCGGCAAGGAAAGGTAATATTGCTTCGATAATTCAATCAATTAAGGCAAAATTAGTGACGATAAGAAAAATATTTTAGAATGATAAAAATAAGGCTAATTTCATTTTGAAGTGTGATGAACATCACAAAATGAGCAATTAATACCCAATAAACTTAAAGGCTTTGAGCTGTTTACCCAAATATTGAAGCTATTTTTAGTGTAAAAACCAAAAAGAAAACAGCGAAAAAAAAGAAAGTTATTGAAACCCTAGGGTGTTTCAATAACTTATGTTTGAATAGATTAATTTAATTGCGCTTGCTCTGCTGGTTTTTTTACCCGTTCAACCACTAACATCACGACAAAAGCAATCACAGTTAAATAGATAATGTACATACCATAAGTTGCTAGCATATCAACCAATGATCGCCCTCGCATGGCAAAATCGCGGAAGAATCGAAATAACCAGACTAAAGGAAATGCATGGCTGACATAGTAAGTCCAAATTGGCATTATGCCGACCGCCATGGTTGAACCGCCCATAATAAATCCTGGTGGTACTAGGAAAATCATCCGGCTGGCACCTTCGCCCGGGTTATTGGTTGTCCAAGATAGGAGTAAGCCTAGCCAACCGAAAGCCAGTCCGGTCATAAAGATACTCGGAACAAATGCAAAATAGTTGCCGTCAAAACGCAATTGCCCAAAAATCACCAGCACTGCGGTAATTAAGGTTAATCCTGTTGTATAAAAAAGTGCGTAGGGGATCGTTCTAGCTAAAAGTGATACAAACCCTCGTTCTAATGCCATTTCCCACATGCCGGTAACTTTTAGTCGACCAACAATCATCAGTGAAGTTAATCCATAAGTCAGTGATGAGAAAAAGTACACAAAGTAGATGATAGTTGATATTGTTGATGAACTGGCTGGGTTAAACATATACCGTGTTTTAAGTTGCATTGGCGATAAGGTCGCTTCAGTAGCTTCACGTCCTAATCCTAATGCAGCAACTTTACCGACACTCAGTTCGGCACCTAATTCTGGGATATATTCATTAAGGCTTTGTAATACTTTAGCGTTTTGCGCGTCATTAGTATCATCGGCAAAATAACCTAAACGAACAGTTTGATCACCTCGTTTAAGGCTTTTTTCTAAACCTTTAGGAATGTATAACACGCCTAAATTACGATCATGCGAAACTAAGGTAATTGGGTTTACCGGTGAGCGAATAACTTCGGAAACTTCAATGTAAGGCGAAGTATTCACTTTACTAATTAGTTCGGTTGAATAGTTCGAACCGTCAAGATCAATAACGGCAATTTTGCCTTCAAATACAGCGCCGTGACTCAGTACTATTGAGAAAACCAGCGCAACAATTGCCGCTAAGCCAATGGCAACTTTATAGTAAGGTATAAAATGGCCTGACAACATTGCGTCAAGCTCTTCAAGAATAGATTTAATGATGTTTTGCATCATTGATCGACCTCAAGTGTCATTCCGGTTAATAGATGTGGAATAGATTCCATATAAATTCTGACTTGGTAAGAAGTTAAATCCGCTTGCCCTCGTTCCCGTGTCATACGGAGGTCAGCGAAAGACGGTGCGGCAGTTGCAAAACGAACTTTACCTTTTACTTCTTTATCAAGTGCAATAACATTGGCTTTTACCATGGTGCCGGGCTGATAATCGTTGACCATTTTTTCGTTAACATAAATGTCGATATATTTTCGATCGGTTTCTAACAATACCGCTGGCGCACCATTTGGTACCATTTCGCCATCTTCAAACATCAGTTTTAAAACTTTACCGTCTTCCGGAGCAGTTAAAGTAAGACGTTTATAATTGATTTGTAGCTGTTCTAATTCTGTTTCAGCTTGAGCCAGTTGTGCTTTGAGTTGAGCTAACTGATTTTGGCGATTTTGCAGTTTTTGTCTGGCAATGGTGATTGATTGTAAAGTCATACCGGTTGCATCTTGTGTTTGTTCAAACTGGCTGACTTGCTCCGGTGTTGCACCAATCATCAGTGTTGATAGCTGGCTTTTAATTTGCAACACTTGCATTTTTGATGCGGTATAAGCATTGCTGACATTATCGAGTTGCGATTGCGATGTGTTACCGCCCTTACGCATTTGCATGTAACGGTTATACTCAATGCGATTTAAATTTTCTGTCGATTTTGCCGCTTCTAAATTGGCTTTAACCTCTTCAATTTTACGCCATGTTGATAACTCATTTAGGTTAGTTTCATTTTCGGTGATTTCAATGGCGGCTTGCTCTTGGGCAACCATTGCCTTTTGGCTGTCAACTTGTGCTTGAAGACGGTTAATAGCTAATTTTGTATCGACATCTTCGAGTTGCATTAAAAGATCACCCTTTTTCACTATTTGTGACTCTTGCACGTAACGTTTAATGAGTTTTCCGCCCACATTTTGAAAGGCAATGTTAATCTCATCAGCAGTTAATACGCCAGATTTGATGCTTTTGGCAACAGTTACAGCGTCGTTTCGTGAGCCTAAAAAGATTAAGAATGATGCAAAAGTTAATATTAATAAAAATATAACTGGGATTTTGATATTTTTTTTCATATATAGCTTATTTTCCATTTATTTAGTCAGCTAAGTATTTAAGTAAAGTAAGATGACTTTATGCTAATAAAGTCAGTTATTTTCGTAATAATTTACGTAACATCAATATTAAAGATTCTTGTTCTTGTGGATTTAAAACCTGAGCAAAAGCACGAATCGATTTTAGGTGATTGGGTAATGCATTTTGAATTAATGTTATGCCTGCTTGTGTTAATGTAATTAAACGTGACCGACCATCTTCATCATTTTTTGTCATGGATATAAGTGGGTTGGTTGCTGCTAGCATTCGTTTAACCATTACCGATACAGTTGCTGGTGTCACTCCTATACGTAATGCAAGATCGCTTGCACAAGTTTCACCTTCGGAAAACAGTGACATTAATAAGGCAAACTTGCCTTCAGAAACATCATAATCTTTAGCAAGTTGTGCATAAATATTAGATCGTATTAAATCAGCTGTGGTAATCAAGCTCAAAACGAGATCGACGCCTGAAACATCGACAATTTCATCATTAAATCTTTGAGCTCGTGCTAAGGTTTCACGAGACGGAAGTACTCTAGACTTGTAATTCAATTATCACTACTCAATTTATTTAGTCGGCTAATTATACTATTTTAATCTCAATTGGCAACAAAATTTGTTGTTTTTTAACTTAAAACGGTGTTAATCAATCTCCTGATAATTTATTAACGATTGTATTGATAATTAAGGTTTTTATGACATCACTTGTAACGTGATTAAGTGCTTACTTTGCTATTTTGGTCATCTTTTCTGTTAACTATATTTAATTAATAGCCGGGAACTTTCTTCACCGTTAAACCAGCAATTTTTTAATCTGATCATGCTTAAATCATAGACTGTTATCTTTCATGACAAGTAGTACTTAGTAAGTATATTAATGCTGATTTTTTGATTGGTGATTATTGATAACAAAATCGAGTGCAATATCAACCTAACCAAATTCGATAAAGTCATGAAGCAGTTATCTGTAATTCTTTGTTTTAAATATTGTTCTGTGGATTACTACTAAAGTGGTAATCCTTGAGGGTAATTATATTCTTGTCAAAGTCACATACAATAGCTATCAGTAATAAATTAAATAATTGAATTAAAATAAAATTGGAGCATTTGTATGAGTAAAACCAATCTCGTTATCATTGGTAATGGGATGGTTGGGCACCGCTTTATCGAGGAGTTAGTTGGTAAATCGTTGTCTGATCAGTTCAATATTACTATCTTTTGTGAAGAGCCTCGCCTTGCTTATGACCGTGTGCATCTTTCTTCTTATTTTTCTGACTATACCGCTGAAGCACTTTCACTTGTTCGAGCTGGACTTTATGAAGAAAACAATATCAATGTACTACTTAATGAGCGCGCTATCTTAATTAATCGTCAACGTAAAGAGGTTCACTCACAAACCGGTCGTATTGTTTCTTATGATAAGTTAATTATTGCAACGGGATCTTATCCTTGGGTTCCACCTATTGAAGGGGCAAATGGTTGTGATTGTTTTGTTTATCGAACAATAGAAGACCTTGATGCTATCGCCGAATGTGCTAAGCGTAGTAAGTCGGGCGCCGTTGTTGGTGGGGGCTTACTTGGGCTAGAGGCTGCCGGAGCGCTTAAAAATTTAGGTGTTGCAACGCATGTTGTTGAATTTGCGCCGGTATTAATGGCTGAACAACTGGATGTTATGGGTGGTGAGCAACTACGTCGTAAAATCGAGGAAATGGGCGTTGGCGTTCATACCTGTAAAAATACACAAGAAATTGTGCATACGCCGTCCGGTAAGATTATGCAATTTGCTGATGGCTCTGCACTGGAAGTCGATTTTATCGTGTTTTCAACCGGCATCAGACCAAATGATCAACTGGCTAAAGATTGTCAGCTTGAGATTGGTCAACGAGGCGGCATTGTTGTTAATGATAATTGCCAAACCTCAGATCCGGATATTTACGCTATTGGTGAGTGCGCATGCTGGCAAGGTAAGGTGTTTGGTTTAGTGGCGCCCGGCTATAAAATGGCTGGTGTCGCACTTGCCCATTTAATCGGTGAGCAAAGCCAATTTAATGGTGCTGATATGAGCGCTAAATTGAAATTAATGGGTGTTGATGTTGGTAGCATTGGTGATGCTAAAGGTAAAACACCTGACAGCCGAAGTTATGTGTACTTAGATGAAAATGCACCTGTTTATAAAAAGCTGGTGGTTAGCGGTGATAATAAAAGATTATTGGGTGCGGTGTTAGTCGGTGATACGGCAGATTACAGTAATTTATTACAGTTAATGTTAAATGAAATGGATCTTCCTGAGCATCCCGATACCTTAATTTTACCTGCTCATGCAGGGGCTAAACCTGCCATGGGGGTTGAGGCATTGCCAGATACGGCACAAATTTGCTCATGTTTTGATGTCACCAAAGCAAAAATTATCGATGCGATTCATGCTGGTTGTCATACGGTTGCGGCAATCAAGGCTGAAACTAAAGCTGGTACAGGTTGCGGTGGTTGTATTCCATTAGTGACTCAGCTATTAAACTCAGAATTAGCTAAACAAGGTATCGAAGTCAGTCATGCTTTATGTGAGCATTTCAAATATTCACGTCAAGAGTTATACCATTTGATTCGTGTTGAAGGGTTAAAATCGTTCAATGAAGTGATTAAAAAACATGGTAGTGGTTATGGTTGCGAAGTGTGTAAGCCAACCATTGGTTCACTACTGGCTTCTTGTTGGAATGATTATATCCTCAAACAAAATTTAATCCCGTTGCAAGATAGTAATGATATCTTTTTGGGTAATATTCAAAAAAATGGAACTTATTCGGTTATTCCTCGTAGTGCCGGTGGTGAAATCACACCAGAAGGCTTGATTGCTGTTGGTCAAATTGCCAAAAAATATCATCTCTATTCAAAAATAACTGGCTCACAGCGTATTGGACTGTTTGGCGCCCAAAAAGATGATTTGCCAGCTATTTGGAAAGAGTTAATCGATGCCGGTTTTGAAAGTGGTTATGCTTATGCTAAAGCACTTAGAATGGCTAAAACGTGTGTTGGTAGCACTTGGTGTCGCTATGGTGTAGGTGATAGTGTCGGTTTGGGTGTTGAACTGGAAAATCGCTATAAAGGTATCCGTGCACCGCATAAATTTAAACTTGGTGTTTCCGGCTGTACCCGTGAATGCGCTGAAGCGCAAGGTAAAGATATTGGTGTTATCGCAACGGAGAAGGGTTGGAATCTTTATGTCTGTGGTAACGGCGGTATGAAGCCACGACATGCTGATTTGCTTGCCGCTGATTTGGATAAGCAAACTTTAATTCAATATCTTGACCGTTTTATTATATTCTATATTCGTACTGCGGATAAATTACAGCGAACATCTGTGTGGCTGGAGAATTTAGACGGCGGAATTGATTATTTACGAAGTGTCATTATTGATAATAAGCTTGGCATTAATGACGAGCTTGAAAAAGAGATGACACGATTACGCAAGTTAACGGTTTGTGAATGGAAACAGACCGTTGAGCATCAAGAGAATCAACAACGATTTAGCCATTTTATTAATAGTAATCAGCGTGATGATAACGTGCAATTTATCGCAGAACGAGAACAACATCGCCCGGCGACAGCAGCAGAACGTAAAGCAATGTTAGAGGAGCAATAATATGAGTCAATGGATAACCATTTGTAAACTTGATGACATTTTACCTGAAACAGGGGTGTGTGCACTGGTTGGCAATGAGCATGTGGCCATTTTTCGCCCTTATGATACCGCTGAACTTTATGCTATCAGTAATATCGATCCTTTTGCCGAAGCAAGTGTATTATCGCGAGGCATTATTGGACAGCATGAAAATGAGTTGTATGTTGCAAGCCCATTAAAAAAACAGCGTTTTCGTTTGAAAGATGGCTATTGCATCGATGATGCTAAATACTCAATTGCACATTATCAAGTCAAAGTGAATGCAGACGGTTTTGTTGAAGTTAAATCGTTTTGTTAAAACAGTTTTAAAGGTTTAGATAGTTATGTATACCGAAACAATTAATAAATGTGCTACTAATGCAGCACGTATTGTTCGTTTAGCCAAAACTAATCCATTTGGGTTTTGGTTAAGTTCTGCTATGGCGGGCGCTTATGTTGGTCTTGGCATTATTTTAATTTTCACATTAGGCAATTTGCTCGATCCTTCGTTAAGACCGTTAGTTATGGGTGCAACATTTGGTATCGCCTTAACTTTAGTTGTTATCGCTGGGTCAGAGTTGTTTACTGGTCACACCATGTTTTTAACTTTTGGTGTTAAATGTAAAAAGATCACAAATAAGCAAATGTGGCTTGTTTTACCGCAGACGTGGTTAGCTAATTTATTGGGATCTATTTTTGTAGCCGCATTATATTTTTATGCCTCAACACCATTATTATCAGTCAATACCAGCTTAGTGCATAGCGCTGCACTGGCTAAAACAATGGCACCGGCAAGTGCGCTATTTTTTCGTGGCATTTTGTGTAACTGGTTAGTGTGTTTAGCCATTTGGATGGCAAATCGTGTTGAAGGGTCAGCCAAATTTATTGCCATTTGGTGGTGTTTACTTGCTTTTATTGCTTGTGGTTATGAACATTCCGTTGCCAATATGACGTTGTTTTCACTTTCATGGTTTGGTGATCATAGTGAAGCTTATAATTTAGTGGGTATCGGTCATAATTTACTTTGGGTCTCGCTGGGTAATATTGTTTCCGGTGCGGTCTTTATGGGATTAGGATACTGGTATTCAACGCCTAAAACAGAGCGACCAAAAGGATAACAGCGCCATTATGGATTATTTACCACTATTTTGTAAGTTAGAAAACCGTGAATGTCTGTTAGTTGGTGGTGGTGAAATTGCCGAGCGAAAAGCTCGGCTATTACTTGAAGCGGGTGCAAAGTTAACGGTTAATGCGCTTGAATTTAATGAGCAATTTTTATGCTGGCAAAAACAGAATCAGTTGGTACTTGAGCAAGGCGAATTCAATGCCCAATTGCTGGATAATAAATGGTTGGTTATAGCTGCAACAAATTGTCAGCAGACAAATCAAGCGGTCAGTTTAGCGGCGGAAAATCGCCGTATCTTTTGTAATGTAGTTGATTCACCGAAAGATGCCAGCTTTATTATGCCTTCTATTATTGATCGTTCGCCGATTATGGTTGCCGTATCTTCTGCCGGGCATGCACCGGTTTTAGCTCGTTTATTACGAGAAAAACTTGAATCGATTTTACCCCAGCATTTAGGTAAATTAGCGCAATATGCAGGTTATTTACGTAATAAAGCCAAACAGACTTATAAAACACTGACTGAGCGTCGCCGCTTTTGGGAGAAGCTTTTTACTCATGATCGGTTAGCGCAAGCCATTGCCAATAATGATTCACAGCAGGTTGAAAAGTTAACCAACGAGCTATTTGAACTTTCGCTTGATGATCGGGGCGAAGTTGTTTTAGTCGGTGCAGGTCCGGGTGATGCAGGGTTATTGACATTAAAAGGATTACAGCAGATCCAACAAGCTGATATTATTGTTTATGACCGTTTAGTCTCCGATGAGATAATGAATCTGGCAAGGCGTGATGCTCAACGGATATTTGTGGGTAAGCGGGCAGGGTATCACTGCGTTCCTCAAGAACAGATCAATCAGATCTTATTAGAACAAGCGCAAAAAGGTTTGCGGGTGGTTCGGTTAAAAGGGGGCGATCCGTTTATCTTTGGTCGTGGTGGGGAAGAACTTGAAACCTTATTTAATGCAAATATTCCATTTTCTGTCGTGCCCGGTATTACCGCTGCCTCTGGATGTTCAGCTTATAGCGGTATTCCATTGACTCACCGTAATTATGCACATAGTGTTCGTTTAATTACCGGACATTTAAAAGATGGTAGTCATCTTGATTGGCAAAGTTTAGCGGCGGAAAAGCAGACGTTAGTCTTTTATATGGGACTTTCACAAGCGCAAAATATTAGTCAGCAATTAATTCAGCATGGCATGAATGAGCAAACGCCGGTAGCAATTGTTGAGGAAGGTACCAGCACCAAACAGAAAGTGGTAGCCGGTTTGCTTTGTGATTTAGCCTCGTTGGCTTTACAAGCCCGTAGTCCAAGTTTAATCATTGTCGGGCCAGTTGTTGCGCTGCGAGAAAAACTCAATTGGTTTTCAAATCATTGATTTAAGCCGGCAAGGCTACTTTACAAAATAGTGGTCTTGCCGGTTATCTAAACGTTAGCCGTTTAATAGCATCATTTAATAGGCAACGGCCTTTAAAAACTTCAATTGAGTTCAGTATAATCAATTATCTTTAATTAATGCATTACTCTTTGCTCTGTAAATACCATACGGTCATTTCCATGCGTGATTTGAAATTTAATTTCTTAAAAATACTTTTTACATGAACTTTTACGGTACTTTCCACTATATCCAAATCTTTTGCGATCAATTTGTTAGATAGACCTTGCACCAGCAGATTAAATATCTCATGTTCTCTTGGTGTGAGTAACTTTACATCATGAATTTGTTTGGTCTGTGGCTTTGTGCTTTGGCGCATATAATTGATAATTATGTGCGAAATGGCTTCATCCATAATAACTTTTCCCTCCGCAATATCTTTTAAAGCGTTGAGAAAGTCTTCTGGCTCCATATCTTTCAATAAATAGCCGTCAGCACCATTTTTAAGGGCGGATATAATATCTTCTTTGTCATCTGATACGGTAAACATGATGATCCGGCTTGAGATGTTTTTTTCACGTAAATAACGTAAAATTTCTAAACCACTCATACCATGAATATTGATATCTAATAAAATAATTTCCGGTTCAAGTTTTTCCGCTAATTTAATCCCTTCAGTACCTAATCCTGTTTCACCTACAACTTCAAAGTGGTTAACAGTATTAATTAATTGCTTTACGCCATTTCTTAACATAGGGTGATCGTCAATTAGCAGTATTGAACTTTTTATCTGCTCCATTTGGTTACTCTTCTATTATCTTAAATGGAATGGTGTTGTTGGCTTTAAATTTTATCATAACTTGCGTACCTTGTTGTGGTTGACTATTGATGATCAAATTGCCATTAAGTATTTCAGCTCTATCACGCATTATCACCATACCATAATGGTTGTCTTGTTTTACATTGTTTTGTATACCGATGCCGTTATCAGCAATGCTTAAGGTAATAATTTGATTGTCATCAATTGTGAAATCAATGATGACTTGCGTCGCTTTTGCATGTTTGTAGACATTATTGAGTGCTTCACGAAGAAATTGCAATAAATGAAAAGCATGTTTACTTTGGATAATGTTGAGCGGCAATTGATATTTGAGTTGAATATTAAATTTTAGCTTTTGATTAAATTCTTCTATTAACTCCATTAAACTGGCATAAAAGCCTGTCTGGTTAAGGCGTAACCGGAAAGAGGTGATCAACTCTCTTAATTGCGAATAGGTGATATTGACCTCTTTACGCATGGTAGCCAATAGATCAATGCTATTTTGTGAAGTCAGATCCGATTGCATTTGTAAACAACTTAGGTGTATTTTTAGACAAGAAAGGGATTGAGCTATCGAGTCATGTAATTCTCTAGCCATTGCTGAGCGCTCTTTCATTAATAGATACTGTTTTTGTTGTTCTATCTGCCTATCGAGCATTATGGCTGTTGTCATCTGCTCAATTAACCCGGTAATTAGATTTTCTTGCTCGTCACTTAGGGTTACCTCTAGTGGTTGACTGGCAAATAAAACGCCGAGCTTTTCTCCATTATCTTGTAGGTACCAATAACGTTGAAAACCATTTTTTGGATAAGGTTTCGAAGGAATTAAGCAAGCATGGCAATGGGGATTTTGGCAATAAGGCAATTTTTGCTCATTATCATAACTGATCTGTTGATAGTGTTCAGGGTCTTTTGATTCATAAAAGCGAATCTGGAATTGGGTAAGTGGAACTAACTCTTCTAATTGGCGCAGTATGATTAAAAAACGTTCACATAATGGTTCTGATGTGTGGAGTTGTTTGGTTGCTTGATATTGAAACGAAATGATTTTATTGGTTTGTTGTAATTCGGCTGTTTTTTCGGCTACTCGCTCTTCGAGTAATAAGTATTGGGATTCAATTTGCTCAGACATATTGTTTAATGCTAAGCCCAATAAATCAAATTCGTTTTTTCTTGATCTAATAGTAAAACGTTCACTGAAATTGTGTTTGGAAATGGCTTCGGCCATATTAATAAGTTTACGCCAAGGGTTGAGAAGATAACGGCGTAAATAGTAACATTGTGCGATAAGAAATATCGCTATAATAATGATAAACAGTTGTTGTAAGCGGAAAATATATTGAATTTGATTTTCAGTTTTCTGATCTATTTTATTTACTAACTCATTAGTTTGTAGGACAAATTGTTCAATATCCTCTCTGATTGCATCCATTTGTTGGGCTTGATGTATTTTGGGTTTTATTGAGCTTGCCCATTTGTGTTGTAACTGTTCAAATTCACTTGATAAGTGATATTGTTTAAAAAGAGTCGAGTGTTGTTTTTCGCTGGTAATATCATTAAATATATCTAAGCGATAATTATCTTGTTGGCTTAATGGGATCATCGATAATAGCTGATAGCTTTTCATGCGAATTAGCCCTAATTGATTAATTAGGTAAGCACTACCTTTGGTATCATTAGCAACTTGAATGGAGATGGATAATGCGATTAACGCAATTATCCCGAGAAAAAACATCCATAATGAGAAGCGATTAATTGTCGAGGCGTGATAATTGGTCTTTTTTTTGGGTATTTTGCCGCTTGACATCTTATAAATAAATTACCAAGTAAATAATGATTTATCATATTGTAACGCTAAAACGGTATGTCTCAGATCTTTTTTATAACTTTTTGCGATCTTTTAGTAAACAGAGCTTGCAACAAGAATAAATTTTGCGTAAAATTCACGCCCTATAAGATTAATCAATGCAGACAAATATGTACAATCAAGTAATGGTCTGTTTTTTATTGCGGAGTTGAGTATGTACGCAGTTTTCCAAAGTGGTGGCAAACAACACCGAGTCAGCGAAGGACAAGTCGTTCGCTTGGAAAAAATTGAAGTCGAAACTGGTTCTGAAATCGTTTTCGATAAAGTTTTAATGGTAGCAAATGGTGAAGACATCAAAGTTGGTGCTCCGTTTGTTGAAGGTGCAACAATTAAAGCAGAGATTGTTGAACACGGTCGTGGTGACAAAGTGAAAATCGTTAAATTCCGTCGTCGTAAACACTATCGTAAACAACAAGGTCACCGTCAGTGGTTCACTGATGTGAAGATCACTGCAATCGCTTAATAGGAGTATCGAACAATGGCACATAAGAAGGCTGGTGGTTCATCACGTAATGGTCGTGATTCCCAAAGTAAACGTTTAGGTGTTAAACGTTATGGTAGTCAAGAAGTTCTTGCTGGAAATATCTTAGTTCGTCAACGTGGAACTCAATTCCACCCAGGCACAAACGTAGGTTGTGGTCGTGACCATACACTATTTGCCTTAATCGATGGACAAGTAAAATTCGAAGTTAAAGGACCAAAAAACCGTCGTTATGTTAGTGTAATTGCTAACAGCTAATTAAAAGCGGTTCAAAAGTTTATAGAAGCCTCACAGTTATTGTGGGGCTTTTTTCATTTCTTGAATTTTATATAATATTACCCATTATGATAACACCACAAAATGTCAAATTAGGTTTTGCATTAGCAATGTTAACCGCTGTTATGTGGGGCATTGTGCCAATTGCAATGAAATATGCTTTAGTGGTTGTCGATCCGTTAACCTTAGCATGGTCGAGATTGGCTATTTCAGCTGTTGGTATCACAATATGGCTGGCATATAAAAAACAGTTCCCTAATTTAGCGATGTTTAAAAAACGTCGTCGTTTTGTCTTATTGATGATTGCCGGATTTGGTTTGCTCGGCAATTTTGCTTTATTTGCCAGTGCAGTTCAGTACCTTTCTGCGACAACGGCTCAAGTTGTGGGGCAAATGGGCATTGTGGTATTTATGATTTCAAGTGCTTTTGTTTTTAAAGAAAGATTAAGACCAACCCAGATCATTGGGATTTTGGTATTATTAATTGGGTTAGTACTATTTTTTAATAAAAATATTGCAGATCTGTTTTCAAACATGTCTACCTATGGCATTGGTGTTTGGCTAGGGTTGCTTGCTTCGGTCTCTTGGGCATGTTATGCGCTTGCGCAAAAAGTATTATTGCGAAAATTACGGGCAGAACAGTTATTATGGTTGATTTATTTGATCTGTACGGTCGGTCTATTACCGTTCACCTCTCCAACCAAATTGGCTAATGCTGATGCTACTCAGCTATTTGCTATTGTATTTTGTGGTTTAAATACCATTATTGCTTATGGTGCATTAGTGATGGCAATGGAGCGTTGGCAGGCGGCGCAAGTGAGTGCGATAACAACATTAACACCACTGTTTGCGTTAATCTTTTCGGATTTGTTTGCCTTAATTTGGCCGGAAAAGTTTGCAATGCAATATTTAAATATTTTAGGTTATATTGGCGCATTATCGGTTGTAGCTGGTGCTATGTTTGCAACTATTGGGCATTATATATGGCACCCTAGAAAAGGTTTGCTAATTAACCGCAACAAAGAGGATAAATAATGAAATTTGTTGATGAAGCATCAATCCGAGTTGAAGCCGGTGATGGCGGAAATGGTTGTGTCGGTTTTCGTCGTGAAAAGTATATTCCAAAAGGTGGTCCAGATGGTGGTGACGGTGGCGATGGTGGTGATGTATTTTTTATCGCAGATGAGAATCTCAACACATTAGTTGATTTTCAGTTTGAAAAAAACTATCGTGCAGAGCGTGGTCAAAATGGGCAAGGCTCAGATTGTACTGGTAAGCGTGGTAAAGATATTACTGTTAAAGTTCCGGTTGGAACAAGGATCACTGACAAATATACTGGTGAGATCATTGGTGATTTAACGCATCACCAACAAAAGGTTTTAGTTGCTAAAGGTGGTTTCCATGGGCTTGGCAATGCACGGTTTAAATCATCGGTTAATCGAGCACCTAGACAAAAAACCGACGGTACTCCCGGTGAAAAACGTGATGTATTATTAGAACTGTTATTACTTGCTGATGTAGGAATGTTAGGATTACCAAATGCGGGTAAATCTACCTTTATTCGTTCCGTATCGGCCGCTAAGCCGAAAGTTGCCGATTATCCTTTTACCACGTTAGTGCCGAGTTTAGGTGTGGTGAGAATGGATAACGAGCAAAGTTTTGTGGTTGCTGATATTCCCGGCTTAATTGAAGGTGCATCAGACGGCGCTGGGCTTGGTATTCGTTTTTTAAAACACTTAGAACGCTGTAGGGTTTTAGTTCATCTAATTGATATTGCTCCAATTGATAAATCAGATCCAATTGAAAATGCTAAAGTTATTATTCAAGAACTTCACCAATATAGTGAAAAATTAGCCAATAAACCACGCTGGTTAGTATTTAATAAAATGGATGTATTGGGTGAAGAAGAAAGCGCCAAACGTGCAGCGGAAATTGCAAAAGCACTCGATTGGAATGATAAATATTATGTGATTTCAGCGGTTAATCATGAAGGTGTAAAAGCTTTATGTTGGGATCTCATGGATTACATGAATGCGCATCCTCGTGAAGCAGAAGAAGCAGAAACGGCAGCAGAAAAAGTGGAATTTATGTGGGATGATTATCATCAACAGGCTATGGATGATGCTTTTGATGATGACGATGATGATTTCGATGACTGGGATGAAAGCGACGAAGAAGGCGTTGAATTCATTTACCAAAAATAATAAAGCGGTATTTATCGCGGCTATCTCATTTGTTAAATAAAAATAATAATTTCTACAATGCAGGGTAACTTACCCTGCACTTATCTTAATTTATTTTCATAGAATCAATTAGTTAGTATTTCCATGCCGTTTAATTAGACCGGTCTATCTTCTTTATTTGGAAAAAATCAAAAAAACTACTTGCTTTTATTAATGAGAATGATTATCATTCAATTGTACTTTGTTAGAGAGTTGAAAGACTTCTGAAAAAGTATGACATTGCTCACATTGCTTCCAATGTTTGCCAGCCTAGCCAACTATGCTGGCTTTTTTATTATGTATGGTGAGTTAATCGCACTTTATTTATTATGCCTACTATAAAGTGATCTACTTACTTCAAGCAAAGCGCAAACAGCTTCAATCTAAACATATCTTTATTTATTCGTATGGTAGGCTTCAATATAATCTCTTACCTTCACCAAAATAGTATCGATTTCAGCACATTGATAATAAAAAGACATGAATTACACAGATAAACATGATTTGGTTCAGTAAAGCTTTATATGATAAGGTTGATACTATTCAGGTTTATTTCTACTCATTGATAACATCAAATAAAATGAGTAATGCGGCACTCCCACCAAATTCTTTCGGTGCTTGATGAAAACAGATAATGTTAGGATGTTGTGCTAACCACATCGGAGTCTGTTTTTTCAAAATATTTTTGCCATGCCCATACATAATACAAGCACATTGTGCTTTTTCGCGTAAACAGGCCGCAATGAGTGCGGCTATTTCTTTTTTCGCCTCTTTCTGAGTTAGTCCATGCAGATCTAAAAAGAATTCTGGCTCATAAAATCCCCGACGTAATTGTTTAATCTCATAAGGATCAGCATTTTCACGACTGTAGCGAATAGGATCTTGTTGTAACAGTGGCTGATAATTATCAGAAAAATAAAACTCAGCATTTATTTTTGCTAATTGCTGTTTTTGTGTTTCAATCACTTTTTGGGTGCGTTTTTGTGGTTTATGAATCACGGTGTCTTGTTTTATTTTTTTTGTATTACCAATACTACTTTTAAACAAGCTTAGGTCTTCATCACTTAAATTAAATTTATCAGACATTGGTTATCACTCAGGGTAAACTTTTTGTTTAAATTCACATAAATCTTCAATAACACAAGCCCCGCAACGAGGTTTTCGGGCAATGCAGGTATAACGCCCATGCAAAATTAACCAGTGGTGACAGTTAATTTTATATTTTTCGGGGACAACTTTTAATAATTTTTCTTCAACAGCTTCAACGGTTTTTCCGGGCGCAAAACCAGTACGATTACTTACCCGAAAGATATGGGTATCAACCGCTATAGTTGGCCAACCAAAAGCCGTGTTTAAAACTACGTTAGCGGTTTTTCTGCCTACACCGGGTAGCGAAATAAGCGCATTAAAATTCTCCGGTACTTCGCTTTGATATCTTTCAATTAATATCTGACAGGTTTTAATAATGTTTTCTGCCTTGCTATTATACAGTCCAATTGTGCGTATGTACTGTTTAAGCTTCTCAACCCCAAGTGCTAAAATTTGTTCAGGTGTGTTAGCAACAGCAAATAAAGGCTTAGTCGCTTTATTAACGCTCACATCGGTTGCTTGCGCTGAAAGCACAACCGCAATAAGTAATTCAAAAGGGGTTTGATATACCAGTTCGGTTGTTGGATCTTTAATGTGTTGTTTTAACTTTTCTAAAATCTGAATGCGAGTTGATTGTTTCACGTAATAATTATATATAAGAAAGATTATTTATTATTATATACTTTAATTTTGGTATTATCTTTAGATTAAACTGAGTTTTTATATTGATATATTCTATCAAAAATATCGTGCGTATTTATAGAAGCGCTGTGTAGTGATTTGATTAAGGTGATTTTTCCTTTTTTGTTGTTGAACATCTCTTGATTGTCTGCTTTTTAGCAAGGGGTTTTTGTGATAAGCTAGTCAACCATTTTTTAATTTCATAAATACAAGGTTTGTTATAAAAATGTCGTTACCAATGATTGTCACCTTTGCTGTGTACATTTTAGGAATGATTGCGATTGGTTTTTTTGCGTTTCGTGCAACGCGAAACTTTGGTGATTATATATTGGGTGGACGTCGTATTGGTAGTGTTGTGACAGCGCTTTCTGCCGGTGCTTCCGACATGAGTGGTTGGTTATTAATGGGACTGCCGGGTGCCGTTTTTTTATTTGGTATTTCGCAAAGTTGGATTGCAATAGGTCTAATTATTGGGGCGTACCTTAATTGGCTACTTATTGCCGGTCGGCTACGAGTTTTTACTGAGATCAATCACAACTCTTTAACTTTACCTGATTATTTTGCTCGTCGATTTGATGATAAAAGTACGTTGTTACGGATTATTTCGGCGGTCATTATTCTTATCTTTTTTACTATCTATTGCGCTTCTGGCGTGGTTGCTGGTGCAAAATTGTTCGAAAGTACCTTTGGTATGAGTTACGGCTGGGCAATGTTAGCTGGAGCCGGCGCTACCATAGCTTATACGTTTATCGGTGGTTTTTTAGCTGTTAGCTGGACAGATACCATTCAAGCTAGTTTGATGATGTTTGCACTTATTCTGACGCCGATTATGGTTATGGTCAATGCCGGTGGATTTACCGATGCAATGGCTAATATCAAATCGCTTAATCCTGATTATACTAACATATTTGCCCATATGGATTTTGTTGCTATTGTTTCATTATTAGGTTGGGGGTTAGGCTATTTTGGGCAACCACATATTTTAGCTAGATTTATGGCGGCAGATTCGCATGAGGTGATGAAAAATGCTCGTCGAATCAGTATGACATGGATGATTTTATGTTTAGCTGGTGCAATAACGGTTGGATTTTTTGGTATTGCCTTTTTTGCTAATAATCCTGATCTGGCTTATTTAATTAATAATGGTAAGCATGAACGAATTTTTATTGAGTTATCTAAACTACTGTTTAACCCTTGGATTGCAGGCATCTTACTTGCTGCTATTTTAGCCGCAGTGATGAGCACCTTAAGTTGCCAACTCTTAGTTTGCTCAAGTGCTTTAACGGAAGATTTTTATCGTGCATTTTTTAGACCACAAGCTAAGCAACGTGAATTGGTTTGGGTTGGTCGCATTATGGTATTAATTGTTTCTGTTATTGCGATTTTACTGGCGATTAATCCTAACAATAGTGTACTTGATTTAGTAAGCCATGCTTGGGCTGGCTTTGGTGCGGCTTTTGGACCTATTGTGGTTTTTTCAGTATTTTGGTCTCGTATGACCCGAAATGGTGCACTAGCTGGCATGGTGGTTGGTGCGATAACCGTTTTACTATGGATCAATTTTAATTGGTTCAATCTCTATTCACTTATTCCCGGATTTTTATTTGCTTCAATCGCTATTGTGATTTTTAGTTTATGTGATAAAAAACCTAACGAAATAGTGGAAGATCATTTTAAACAAGCGTATAAACGTTATCATAACAAAACTGAGTAAATCTTACTTTAGTAGAATATCATTGTAACAAAATTTAATAGGTAAAAATCATGACAAAAAATGTGATCAAACAACTACAAGAGCGTGGACTGATTGCTCAGCTTACTGATGAAAAAGCACTAATAGAACAAGTCGAACAAAATCCTATTGCGCTTTATTGTGGTTTTGATCCAACGGCTGATAGTTTGCATCTTGGTCATTTAGTTCCATTACTTTGTTTAAAACGTTTTCAACTAGCCGGGCATAAGCCTGTGGCTCTAGTTGGTGGCGCAACTGGTTTGATTGGCGATCCTAGCTTTAAAGCTGTTGAACGAAAACTCAATACCGAACAAACAGTTGTTGAGTGGAGTGAGAAAATCAAACAACAAGTCTCGCCATTTTTAGATTTTAATTGTGGTGAAAATGCCGCAATTGTAGCTAACAACTATGATTGGTTTAGTGGCATGAATGTACTGGCTTTTTTGCGTGATATTGGCAAATATTTTTCGGTTAATGCGATGATTAATAAAGAATCAGTTAAGCAACGAATTGACCGTGACGAAGTGGGTATTTCATTTACAGAATTTTCTTATAGCTTACTGCAAGCTTATGATTTTGCTTGTTTAAATCAATCGCAAAATGTTGTTTTGCAAATCGGTGGTTCTGACCAGTGGGGGAATATTACCGCAGGTATTGATTTAACCCGACGATTACATCAAAAACAAGTTTATGGTTTAACTGTACCGTTGATTACTAAGTCTGACGGGACTAAATTCGGTAAAACTGAAAGTGGTGCGGTATGGCTTGATCCTAAGAAAACCAGTCCTTATAAATTCTATCAATTTTGGATTAATACTGCTGATGCTGATGTTTATCGATTCTTGAAATTCTTTACTTTCATGCCATTGAATGAAATAGATGCATTAGAACAAGAAGATAAAAATAGTGGCGTTGCACCAAGAGCTCAATATGTACTTGCCGAACAAGTTACCCGTTTAGTTCATGGGGAAGAAGGGCTTATTGCTGCTAAACGAATCACCGAAAGTCTATTTTCCGGTAAATTGACCGACTTGTCCGAGGCTGATTTTGAACAATTAGCGCAAGACGGTATGCCAACTTTAGCGGTGAGTGATGAAATTGATTTACAACAAGCAATTGTTAATGCTGAGTTTGCCCCGTCCAGAGGTCAAGCAAGAACAATGATTGAATCAAATGCTATTTCGATTAATGGTGAGCGTAATGCAACAACGGATTATCGATTCGCTGATAGTGATAAACTTTTTAACCGTTATACTTTACTTCGTCGTGGTAAGAAATATTACTGCTTATTAATTTGGAATTAATTTTATGAAAAATATATTATCGATTCAGTCACATGTGGTATTTGGTCATGCTGGAAATAGTGCCGCCGTCTTCCCGATGCGTCGATTGGGCGTGAATGTTTGGCCTTTAAATACAGTACAATTTTCTAATCATACTCAATATCGTCAATGGACTGGAACGGTAATGCCTGCATCTCATCTAACTGAGATTGTTGATGGAATTAATGCAATTGATGAATTAAAGCATTGTGATGCGATCCTAAGTGGTTATATGGGATCGCCCGAGCAGGGTAATGCAATTATTGAAATTGTAAAAAAAGTAAAAGCAGTTAACCCTAATGCACTTTATCTATGTGATCCTGTTATGGGGCACCCTGAAAAAGGCTGTTTTGTCGCCCCGGGGGTCGCTGAATTTTTATGTAATAGCGCTTTACCAATGGCCGATATGATGGCGCCTAATATATTAGAGCTTGAGGAGCTAAATGGTAAGCAGCAAATCAAAAATGTTGATGAAGCGATTGTTGCCTGTCGTGAACTTTGTAAAAAAGGGCCGAAAGCTATTTTAGTAAAACACTTAAGTCGAGCCGGTTATCGTAAAGATCGTTTTGAAATGCTTTTAGTGACTGAGCAAGAAGCATGGCATATTGAACGCCCATTAGTTGATTTTGGTGAAAGACAACCAGTTGGTGTCGGTGATATGACAAGTGGCTTGTTTTTAGCCAATATTTTGCTTGGAAAATCACTGGTTGAAGCTTTAGAACATACTACATCAGCTGTATACGCAGTTATGCTAGAAACGTTGAAACGAGAGGCGTATGAATTACAATTAGTGGCTGCCCAAAATGAAATTGAAACACCAAATCAATGGTTCAAAGCGAAAAGAATTGATTAATTTTGTAAATATGTAAAAATATAGAAAATTTACGGATACAGTATTAAACGAGGGGATTAATGGAAGACAATATTTCATTGGGTAAGATTCTTTCCAATTCAAGAGATAATTTAGGATTAACTCAAGAAGATATTGCCAATAAACTTCATGTACGTAAGGCGGTTGTATCAGAAATTGAAAACGACCAGCTTGTTCATGCCCCTTTTGTTTTTGTTAAAGGTTATATTCGTGCTTATGCTGAAATTGTTGGTTTGCCAAATGAAGAGTATCAACCTTATCTTGAAGATTTGAAAAAACAGTATTCATCTCAGAAGATTGCTGAGCTTGTTCCGAAAGATAAAAAAACAAAAGGTAGTAGTAAAGTTCTATTTGCCTTCTTATTTATTTTCTTATGTGCCTTAGGTGCCACACTTTATTTTGTGACTAAGCAAGATAAAAGTAATCTTGTTGAAGTTAGCCATTATATTTCCCCACCAACATCAGATCGTGTTAACAGTTAGCAAATTTTCTTAATCTCATACAGACATTTGCTGTAATTCTTGTTAAGATTGCCAGCTAGTTATTTTGTAATATGATTAGGCAGGTTATGAGTCATCACGATTCACCAATTAACAGAAGAGAATCAACCCGAATTTATGTCGGCAATGTTCCTATTGGTGGCGGTGCGCCTATTGCTGTTCAGTCCATGACCAATACGCGTACAACTGATGTTGAAAAAACAGTTGCTCAAATTCAAGCGCTTGAGCGTGTTGGTGTTGATATTGTTCGTGTTTCAATACCGACAATGGATGCAGCTGAAGCATTCAAATTTATAAAACAACAAGCAAAAGTACCACTTATTGCCGATATACATTTTGATTATCGTATTGCTTTAAAAGTAGCTGAATATGGGGTTGATTGTTTAAGGATTAATCCCGGAAATATCGGTAATGAATCAAGGATTCGAACGGTTGTTGATTGTGCTAAAGATAAAAATATCCCAATACGTATTGGGGTAAATTCGGGCTCATTAGAAAAAGATATTCAAGAAAAATATGGTGAGCCAACACCGCAAGCTATTGTTGAGTCAGCTATGCGCCATGTTGAGATACTGGACAAATTAAACTTTGATCAGTTTAAAGTAAGTGTTAAAGCATCAGATGTTTTTACTGCGGTTGATTCATATCGCTTGCTTGCAAAACAGATCAAGCAACCATTACATTTAGGGATAACTGAAGCTGGTGGTGTGCGCAGTGGTGCGGTAAAATCTGCAATAGGATTAGGGTTGTTGTTAGCTCAAGGCATTGGTGATACGTTGCGTGTTTCGTTAGCAGCGGATCCAACCGAAGAAGTAAAAGTTGGTTTTGATATTTTAAAATCGTTACGTATCCGCTCTCGTGGTATTAATTTTATTGCTTGTCCAACCTGTTCAAGGCAAGAGTTTGATGTCATTAATACGGTAAATATTCTAGAGCAACGTTTAGAAGATATTATTACGCCAATGGATGTATCAATTATTGGTTGTGTGGTCAATGGTCCGGGCGAAGCATTAGCTTCGACTATGGGTGTTGCTGGTGGTCATAATAAAAGTGGTTTTTATGAAGACGGCGTTCGTATTGGTCGTATCGATAACGAGCAAATGATCGATGAGTTAGAAGCCAAAATACGAGCAAAAGCATCACTATTAAAAAACAGAATTGCAGCAACTGAACTATAATTTTATTAGATAGCGAATAAATAAATGACAGAGAAAAAAATCCAATCTATACGGGGAATGAACGATTTACTCCCTAGTGATAGTGCCAGTTGGCAACAAATAGAGAAAATTGTAAAAGGTGTTTTAAACAGTTATGGTTATAACGAAATTAGAACGCCAATTGTTGAAGATACTGCACTATTTAAACGCGCTGTCGGCGAAGTGACCGATATTGTCGAAAAAGAGATGTATACTTTCAATGATCGTAATGATGAAAGTATTACTTTGCGCCCAGAGATTACTGCTGGTTGCGTACGTGCCGGTATTGAACATGGTCTATTTTATAATCAAGAGCAGCGTCTTTGGTATTTAGGTCCGGCATTTCGTTATGAAAAACCGCAAAAAGGTCGTTATCGACAGTTTCATCAATTTGGTGTGGAAGTTTTTGGACTTGAAGGACCTAATATTGATGCCGAGCTTATCTTATTAACGGCACGTTTTTGGAAAGCGTTAGGTATTGAAAATCATACTTCACTTGAGCTTAATTCAATTGGTTCAGTTGAAGCAAGAGCGAATTACCGAAATGCGTTAGTTAACTTCCTTGAACAACATAAAGATAAATTGGATGAAGACTGTCTGCGTAGAATGTATACTAATCCATTACGTGTTCTGGATTCCAAAAATCCGGTTGTGCAAGAGCTTCTTAATCAAGCGCCGAAACTGTTTGATTATCTAGACAAAGAGTCTAAACAACATTTTGAAGGCTTATGCCGGTTACTGGATAATGCAGGCATAAAATATAATATTAATCAAAGATTAGTTCGTGGCTTGGACTATTATAATCGTACCGTGTTTGAATGGGTCACCAGTAGTTTAGGTGCACAAGGTACGGTTTGCGGTGGTGGTCGTTATGACGGACTTGTTAGCCAGCTCGGTGGACAGCCAACGCCCGCAGTTGGTTTTGCTATGGGGCTTGAGCGTTTGGTTCTACTGGTTCAAGCAGTTAATCCGTCATTAAATCGAGATAATTCGATTGATATTTATATGATATCGTCTGGTGATGAAAATACCATATCTGCTGCGCAATGTGTTGCTGAGCAATTACGTGACGGATTACCGGAAAGACGCATCGTTACAAATTATGGTAGTAGTAATTTTAAGAAACAATTTGCCAAAGCAGATAAATTAGGTGCTAAAATAGCAGTCATTATTGGTGAAAATGAAATCGCTAACCAGTCAGTGACAATTAAAAATTTACAAACAGGCGAACAAGTTGAAGTAGCACAAAACGATATTGTTCCGACTTGTATGGCGATACTGTAAAGTAAGGGAAATAGGAGAAAAATGTGAGTCATCAATTATCGAGTGAAGAGCAGCTTTCAGAGATAAAAGAGTTTCTTGCTAAAACGTGGAAATTGATAGTTGCAATTATTGTTATTGGACTTTTAGCCTTTTATGGCTGGCAATACTGGCAATCTTACAATTTAGAAAAAATAACGCAATCATCTGACAAGTATGAACAATTAGTTGCTAATTTAGATAATACTAAACCTGAGTCAGTGAATGAATTAGTCGCATTTGCTAAAGATAACACCACTGTTTTTAGTGTGTTTGCTAATTTGCAGGCCGCCAAATTTTATGTTGAAGTACTTAAAGACTATTCGGGTGCCAAAGCATTATTACTTGATGCATTAAAGAAAAATGATTCTGAAACAATTGCTTCAATTATTAATATCCGTATTGCACGATTAGAGTATCAACTTGAGCAATATCAACAAAGTTTAACAACATTAAATCAAGTCACTGAAGAGAGTTGGGCGCCAGTTGTTAATGATATTCGTGGTGATATATTGGTAAAAATGGCCGATTACACTAATGCGATTGCCGCTTATAATGTGGCGTTAACTTCATCACCAATGCCAGGGCTTGAGCAAAGTATTAAAATGAAGTTAAATCAAGTTGAATTTCTAAAAACAAAACAACAAGCTGAACAAGAGGCACAGGCAGCTAAAGAGAAAGCCGAACAGGCGGCTCAGACAGAAAATAAATAACTGAACAAAACAAGAATTAATTCATCCTGGTATAAGGGTCTATACAATGAAGTTATCAAAATATCTTTTTATTAGTGTTTTTATGTTTTCACTTGCTGGATGTTCTTTGTTTGGTGGAGAAGAAGAAGTTGTACAAGTCTCACCTTCACCAGCAGTAAATAATCAATTTTCTATACCACAAGTATGGCGAAACAGTACATCTGGCAATACTCAAATCTATTCATTATTAGGTCCTATAAACTATGATAATGTTGTTTACGCTGCTAGCCGCAGTGGACAAGTTAAAGCGATTGATTTAACCAGTGGCAATACGTTATGGGATGTCAATTTATCGCAAAGTTCTTTTTTCAGTAGCAAAACAGCCTTATTTTCTGGTGGTGTGAGTGCAGATGATAAATATGTTTATGTGGGTAGTGAACGTGCCGTTGTTTATGCTCTAGATCGTAGTAATGGTAAAGTAGTATGGGAAAAAGCGGCTAAAGGTGAAGTTCTTGCTCGCCCGGTATCTACCGATGATAAATTAATCGTCCATACTGCAAATGGCATGTTACAAGCTTTCGATCGTAATACTGGTGATGAATTATGGGATGTGTTACTTGAAGTTCCATTATTAACCTTAAGAGGAAATTCAACACCGACAATTGCACATGGTGCGGCAATTTTTGGTGATGATAATGGACGTGTTAATGCCTATTATGTCAATGACGGAGAATTGATTTGGCAACAACGTATATCAAATCCAACAGGATCGACAGAAATTGCAAAATTAAATGATGTTGATTCTACCCCAGTAGTTGAAGGTAGTCTGGTCTATGCAATTGGTTATAATGGATATGTTGCTGCGCTTGATTTAAGTAATGGACAAGTTGTTTGGCGCAAACAGTTAGGATCGACGCATAGCTTTGTGGTAGACTCTCAAGAATTATTTGTTGTTGACCAAGATGATAATATTCAAGCTGTCTCTAAAGATGGTGGCTCGGTATTATGGACTCAGTCAGCACTTTCACACCGTCAATTGACTGATCCGGTTATTTACCAAGATAATATTGTTGTAGGTGATTTTGAAGGTTACCTGTATTGGTTAAATAAAGAAAATGGTGAAGTTGTCGCTAAAACACAAGTGAGTAGTAGTGGGTTAATATCCCGACCATTAGTTGTTGATAATAAAATAATTGTTCAAGCAAAAAATGGTGATATCTACGCTTTCACAAAAAATTAAGGTTATTAGAGAATAAACATGGTACCTGTAGTAGCACTAGTTGGGCGTCCGAATGTTGGAAAGTCGACTTTATTTAATCGCTTAACTCGAACTCGAGACGCATTAGTCGCTGATTTCCCAGGATTAACACGCGACCGTAAATATGGCCGTGCTGAAATCAAAGGTCATGAATATATTGTCATTGATACTGGTGGTATTGATGGCACAGAAGATGGGGTTGAAAGCTTTATGGCTGAACAATCCCTGCAAGCGATCGAAGAAGCTGATATTGTTCTTTTCTTAGTTGATGCCAGAGCTGGTGCAATGCCTGCTGATCATGCTATTGCTAAGCATCTCCGTTCACGTGACAAAGCAACTTTTTTAGTCGCTAATAAAATTGATGGCATTGATGCCGATACCGCTATTTCTGATTTTTATGGTTTAGGATTAGGTGAAATTCATCCAATAGCTGCCAGTCATGGTCGTGGTGTAAGTGTCCTAATTGAAACCGCTTTAGATCCTATTTTCCAATTTGCAAATGAACAAGATGATGAGTTTGCAAGTCATGAGCCATTTGATGATGAATCTTTCTCTGATGATGAGCTCAACGATGAAACTCAATCGCTAATTGATCAACCAATTAAAGTGGCGATTGTTGGGCGACCAAACGTTGGTAAGTCAACACTAACCAATCGTATACTTGGTGAAGAAAGGGTTGTCGTATACGACATGCCCGGCACCACTCGAGACAGTATTTATATACCAATGACTCGGGATGAACGTGAGTACATCATGATTGATACGGCGGGTGTACGTAAGCGAGGTAAAGTGACGGAAACGGTTGAAAAGTTTTCAGTCATCAAAACTTTACAAGCTATTGAAGATGCCAATGTCGTTATTTTGGTTATAGATGCCAGAGAAGGGGTATCTGATCAAGACTTATCATTGCTTGGATTCATTATTAATAGTGGGCGCTCACTTGTTATAGCAGTGAATAAGTGGGACGGTTTGTCACAAGATATTAAAGAGCAGGTCAAAGCAACTTTAGATGATAGGTTAGATTTTATTGACTTTGCCCGAGTACACTTTATTTCTGCGCTTCATGGTTCCGGTGTAGGGAATTTATTTGATTCAATTCAAGAGGCATACGATTGTGCAACTCGTCGTGTCAATACTGCACTTTTAACTAAAATTATGCAAATGGCGCAAGACGATCATCAACCTCCTTTAGTTCGAGGTCGTCGAGTTAAGTTGAAATATGCGCATGCTGGTGGCTATAATCCGCCAATTGTTGTGATCCATGGTAATCAAGTTGAAGATTTACCGGATTCCTATAAGCGCTACTTAATGAATTATTTTAGACGTTCATTAAAAATTATGGGGTCGCCAATTCGTATTCAGTTTAAAGAAGGTGCCAACCCATTTGAAGGGCGTAAAAATAGCCTAACAGCGTCGCAACAACGCAAACGACGTCGATTAATGAAACATGTTAGAGGTCGTAAATAATTTATGCCAAAAAAAGTCACAGTTGATAGTGGAAAAGAAGGGTTTTGTCCAAAATGTCATAATAAAATGAGTGTATTATCACCTCAGCATTATGATTGTCCTAGTTGTAAGACGCACTATCTTGAACAGTATATATGTCCAATTTGCCAACAAAATCTACAAATGATTAAAGGCTGTGGCGCAATCAATTACATTTGTCCTACTGACGGTTTAATATCCAGCAGTAAGGTGATATTTCATTATTTACCAGAATAGAACAATCTATTTTTATTAAAGCCATACGAGGTTAGTTTATGCGAATTATTTTATTAGGAGCACCAGGGGCAGGGAAAGGAACCCAAGCACAATTTATTATGAAAAAATATGGCATTCCACAAATTTCAACCGGGGATATGCTACGTGCAGCAGTAAAAGCAGGAACTCCACTGGGATTACAAGCAAAAGAGCTAATGGATGCCGGTAAGCTTGTTACCGATGAACTTGTTATTGCATTAGTAAAAGAGCGCATTGCTGAAAGTGATTGTGTAAATGGCTTTTTATTAGATGGTTTCCCGCGTACTGTACCACAAGCTGACGCTATGAAAGCTGCCGGTATTAATGTTGATTATGTGCTGGAATTTGATGTACCGGATTCAGTTATCATCGATAGAATGAGCGGGCGTCGAATTCATGCGCCTTCAGGTCGTGTTTACCATGTGCGTCACAACCCACCAAAAGTTGAAGATATTGATGATATCACTGGTGAACCATTAACCACCCGAAAAGATGATGATGAAGAGATTGTACGTAAACGTTTAGTTGAATATCATGATTTAACTAAACCACTTATTAACTACTATCAACATGAAGCTAAAGAGGGGCGTACCAAATATTTCCGTGTAGATGGTACTCAACCGGTGGCTGATGTAACCAACGAATTAATTAAAATTTTAGGTTAATTAGTTTTAATTAAAAAAGCGAGATAGGATAGACTATTTCGCTTTTTTTGTGCTTTTAATTATTTCGCGGCAGTAAGAGCTTGCGCTAGATCGGCAATAATATCATCGATGTGTTCGATGCCAATAGACAAACGAATCATCTCTTGGCTTACGCCAGCTTTATGTAGCTCTTCATCGTTAAGTTGACGATGTGTAGTAGATGCCGGATGACAGGCTAATGATCGGGTGTCGCCAATATTGACTAAGCGAATAATTAACTTCAATGCATCAATAAATTTAGCTCCGGCTTGCTTACCCCCTTTAATACCAAAAGATAAAATACCTGCTGGTAGTCCATTATCCATCTGTTTTAGTGCTAAGGCATGTTCAGCATGATCACTCAAACCGGCATAATTGACCCATTCAACTTGTGGATGAGATTGGAGATACTGTGCAACTTTGAGGCTATTTTGGCAATGGCGCTCCATACGTAAAGAAAGCGTTTCAAGCCCTTGCAACAATAAAAATGTATTAAATGGTGAAAGTGCCGCCCCCATATTTCGTAATGGTATCACTCGGCATCGAGCAATATAAGCTGCATCACCAAAAGTTTCGGTATAAGCGACCCCATGATAAGATGGATCAGGTTGATTAAGCATCGGGTATCTATCACTGTATTTTTTCCATGGAAACTTACCTGAATCCACTATCATGCCACCAAGGCTATTACCGTGCCCACCGATATATTTAGTTAATGAATGGACAACAATATCAGCACCAAATTCAAACGGACGGCAAAGCGCCGGACTGGCGACAGTATTATCAACAATCAAAGGGATCCCATGACGGTGTGCAATATCTGCAAGTGCTGCTAAGTCAACAAGATTACCCGCTGGATTACCGATACTTTCGCAATATATGGCTTTTGTTTTATCATCAATCTGTTGTTCTAGTGCTTGAAGATCATCATGTGGTGCGAATTTTGTGGTAATACCAAAATTAGGTAAAGTGTGTGCCAGTAAATTATAGGTTCCACCGTATAATTTAGAAACCGATACAATATTTTCACCCGCAAAAGTGATCGCTTGAATGGCATAAGTAATGGCAGCCATGCCCGATGCGACAGCTAGTGCGCCAATGCCTCCTTCAAGGGCGGCTATGCGAGCTTCAAGTACAGCATTCGTGGGATTGGTAATTCGTGTGTAAATATTCCCCGCAACTTTTAAATCAAATAAATCAGCACCATGCTGAGTATCATCAAAAGCATAAGAGGTTGTTTGATAAATTGGTACCGCAACAGCATGGGTTGTTGGTTCTGGCGTATAGCCTGCGTGAAGAGCGATCGTTTCTGGTTTCATGGTAGAGCCTCAAAAGTAAAACAATAAGGCTCTATTTTGTGCAAAAAATGATAAAAATGTAAAGCGTTATAAAACCATTCTCACAATATCAATTTCACCTAATTCTTTATATAAATTCTCGACTTGATCAATATGTGTTGCATTAATAGTAATAGAAACTGAATGATAATTACCTTTACTACTTGGTTTTATTGAGGGCGTATAATCACCGGGAGCATGTTTTTGAATCACACTCACTACTTTATCAACAAGTTCAGGTTTTGCTTCTCCCATGACTTTATAAGTAAAAGAGCATGGAAATTCTAATAATTCATTTAATTTGGTCTTTTGTTGCATCATTTTATTATTCTCATTTAATCTAACTGTTTTAATTGGTATTACTAATTATAATAGCTCAAATATAGCCTCTTTATTATTCTTCAAGTGATGAGAAATAAACATTTCTTTTTAAAGGTTATAATTTGATCTATGATAATAAAATTCTAACACAGCTTGCTAACTGTGGCTTGCTTTCAATTAAAAAGGTCAAAAAATATGTCATCCCAGTCTACTATTAAAGAGCCTTTTGGAACATTATTAGGTTATGCGCCTGGTGGCGTTGCGATTTATTCATCTGATTATGAAACATTAGATCCTTGCCAATACCCTAATGATGCCTCATTTCGTAGTTATTCCGGTCACGAATATATGGGATACAAGTGGCAATGTGTTGAATTTGCCAGACGGTTTTTATTTCTCAATTATGGTATTGTGTTTACCGATGTAGGTATGGCTCACGAAATTTTCTCCTTGCGTTTTCTTCGCCAAGTTATCAATGAAGCCATCTTACCTTTGCAAGCATTTGCTAACGGTAGCAAAAAAATGCCAGAAGCTGGCTCTTTGCTTATATGGGATGATGGTGGCGTGTTTGATAGAACAGGACATGTTGCCATTATTACTGAAGTGTTCGAAGATAAAATCCGCATTGCTGAACAAAATGTAATTCACACACGTTTACCAATTGGCCAACAATGGACACGTGAATTAAAGATGACCGTTAACGATCAAGGTTATTATATTCATGACACCTTTGACGATACCACTATTTTAGGGTGGATGATTCAAACCGAAAAAAACCAACACAGTTTACCTCAACCTAATGTTCCAGCGCCATTACTTGCTATTCATAGTGTACATATTAAAAACAAAGGTCAATTTGATAAGAAGTGGTTAAATGAGCTTGACCCGCTCGAGAGTGCATATGTGCTAGCTGCCGGGCATGCTATTAGCCATGATGACCATTATCGTTACTTCACTATTTCAGAAAGTGCTGAGCAAGAACTTATTCGCGCAACCAATGAACTGCATTTAATGTATTTACATGCTACTGATAAAGTTTTAAAAGATGATAAATTATTACTCAATTTTAATGTACCGGAAATTCTCTGGCCAAGGTTAAGACTCTCTTGGCAACAACGGCGTTATCAAATGATAACCGGTCGTTTAGATTTTTGTATGGATGAACGAGGTTTTAAAGTTTATGAATATAATGCAGACTCTGCATCGTGCCATACTGAAGCCGGGCAAATATTACAAAATTGGGCAATACAAGCTGAACTAAATGTTGGTGTGAATCCAAGTGCTGGCTTGCTCAATTCTTTAGCAAACTGTTGGAAACATAGTGATGCTCAAGCCTTTGTTCATATCATGCAAGATAATGATAGTGAAGAGAATTATCATGCATTATTTATGCAAAAAGCGCTAACGCAAGCTGGTTTTGAGAGTAAAATTTTACGTGGCCTTACTGGTTTAAAATGGGATAAACAAGGTAGATTGGTTGATGATGAAGATCGTCAAGTTACTTGCGTATGGAAAACATGGGCATGGGAAACTGTTTTAGAGCAACTGCGTCAAGAAAGTGAAGCACAAGTTGCCGGATTGCCTATTCGTACTTGGCATCCTGAAAATGCTGTGAGACTAATTGATGTTTTGTTACGTCCCGAAGTATCTGTTTTTGAACCTTTATGGACTGTGATCCCAAGTAATAAAGCGATATTACCTGTGTTATGGTCTTTATTTCCTCATCATCGTTACTTGTTAGAATCAACGTTTGAGCTCAATGATGATCTAATTAAAAAAGGTTATGCTATTAAGCCAATTGCTGGTCGCCGAGGTAGTGATATTGAATTAGTTAGCAGTAAAGAGCAAATCCTTGATAAAACGGTTGGTAAATTTGCTAAGCAAGAGAATATTTATCAAGAACTATGGTGCTTACCAAAAGTTGATGATCGCTATCTACAGGTTTGTACCTTCACTGTTGGAGGACATTATGGTGGCGCCTGCTTGCGCTCCGATCCTTCTTTAGTGATACGAGGTGAAAGTGATATGCAACCATTACGAGTATTAACCGATGAGGAATTTTTAAAACAAGTTGCCAAAAAGAATAATTAAAAATTGATGATATCGATTACATTAATAGTATTTTCTGTTAAACTTAGCTTTAATATATAAAATAATATAATAATCAATAATAATATAATTATTAAAAAATTAATAAGAAATAATACATAGGGAATAGAAAGGAACATATGGCAAGTGCATTGCTCAGAAGTAGTGATATCAAATGTTTCAAAAAGCTAGAACATGATAGAACAGCCTTCTATCTTGTTGGCGTGCAAAATTGTGAAATATTTAAACTAAAAATTGGTAAGCAATATGCCAATGATTTAGCTATTTTGCAAAAAAATGCTATAGCCAATAGGATTGATTGGTACACACCTTCTGATGCAAGTAACAACGATATTGCTTGCAGTTCGGTCAGTGAAAAACTAAAAACCGCTCTTAATATCCTCAATAAATTAAGATTAAAAGTAGATTCTAAATTCTTTTCTCAATCTAAATCATCGCTAACAGTCAAACCCTCCACCCGATTATCAACCCACTCAAAGTTTATAAAATCGCTTTCTTTTATAGTGAAACAACTCATTACTGCTATTGGTAGTCTGAAGATCCAAGCAAATTTAACCCTTGGGCTTTTCAAAAACAATTATACAAGTCGTAAACGTGACGATATGGCGTTCAGACAAGCTGGTACTGCCCATACTTTATTAGCAGATTTTATTGTTTGGTATGTTTTTGTTAAAAATCGAGCAAGTGATAAATTTATAAAAAGATTAAATAATAATAAACCGATTTTTTCTTCACCAAACGGTGAATTTAATATTCAAGTAACGCATTCATTAACAGGATCAAACAATATAACTAGAAATTATCCTCAGAATGCAATATTAAATCGGCTTATTACATTTGTGAATACAAACATAGCACATTATAGAGATTGCGAAATCAATCAAGAAAACAATCACCAATCAGGTAAAATTGTGAATTGTTTCGAGCAGTATCATATTCTTTAAAATAAATAATAAAATTGAAGTAACAACGTCTTTTGAGCGAAAGGCATTTTTCTACTTCATAAATTAAATAAATAAAGCTCATAAATTTTTGAGTATAAGGTAGAGGATATCATGGCATTACGCATTGAATTAATTGGAGATAACCCCGATAGTATTAAGTTTTTAGTACATGAATGGATTGGTAGTTCTGATGTTGAGATACTAATACAACGAGCTCAGGATAACTATTATCTATTGGAACACAATCAATGGGGCCCAGAAGAGTGTTGGCATACAATTGAAAAGATCACACTAGATAATGAACAATTAATAGGTCAAATTGATGAATGGTTGATTGATTCATTATTATCCCAAGAAGGTCAGATTCAATTTTCAATGCAAATCCGTGATAAACAAAATGTAAATTGTGTTTGTGGCGGTGTAATCAATTTTTCAGAAACAGTCAGTCCTTCAACAGCATCGAGTATGCAAGATACATTACCCGACGATGAGCAAGTAGACATGCAACAAGCGTCAGAGTCTGTAAAAGAATCGGCTAGTGAAAATGAATCAGCATTCATTGAAGAGCCGAATATTGATTCTCAAAATGAAACAGTTGCTGAACACGACGAGTCTACATCTGAAGGCGAAACGGTACAAGATCCACAAAAAACTGAAGAAAAGAAAGAACAGAACTTAAAGACTGTTAAGAAAAAAAGCCGTTTGGGAATAATTTTTATTCTATTTTTTATTCTTATGATGTTTGGTGGTGCCGCTTTTGCAACATGGTATTTTATGATCTTCAAAAATGAAACAGAGCAAACGTTGCAAACACAACAAGAGTCGGTAAAACCAGAGCCAAAAGTAGAGCAGAAGAAGCCGGTAGAATCTGATGCGAAGCCAGAGCCGACGGCGTCGGTAAAACCGGAGCCAAAAGTAGAGCAGAAAAAGCCGGCAGAGTCTGATACGAAGCCAGAGCCGACTGCATCAGTGAAACCTGAGCCAAAAGTAGAGCAGAAAAAGCCGGCAGAGTCTGATACGAAGCCAGAGCCGACTGCATCAGTGAAACCTGAGGTAAAAGTAGAGCAGAAAAAGCCGGTAGAGTCTGATGCGAAGCCAGAGCCTGCGGCATTAGTAAAACCGGAGCCAAAGGTAGAGCAGAAGAAACCGGTAGAGTCTGATGCGAAGCCAGAGCAGGCGGCATCAGTAAAACCGGAGCCAAAAGTAGAGCAGAAAAAGCCGGTAGAGTCTGATGCGAAGCCAGAGCCTGCGGCATTAGTAAAACCGGAGCCAAAGGTAGAGCAGAAGAAACCGGTAGAGTCTGATGCGAAGCCAGAGCCTGCGGCATTAGTAAAACCGGAGCCAAAAGTAGAGCAGAAGAAGCCGGTAGAGTCTGATGCGAAGCCAGAGCAGGCGGCATTAGTAAAACCGGAGCCAAAAGTAGAGCAGAAAAAGCCGGTAGAGTCTGATGCGAAGCCAGAGCCTGCGGCATTAGTAAAACCGGAGCCAAAAGTAGAGCAGAAAAAGCCGGCAGAGTCTGATACGAAGCCAGAGCCGACGGCGTCGGTAAAACCGGAGCCAAAAGTAGAGCAGAAAAAGCCGGTAGAGCCTGAACCGAAGCCAGAGCCGACTGCATCAGTGAAACCGGAGCCAAAAGTAGAGCAGAAAAAACCGGTAGAGTCGGATGCCAAGCCAGAGCCGACGGCATCGGTAAAACCGGAGCCAAAAGTAGAGCAGAAAAAGCCGGTAGAATCTGATACGAAGCCAGAGCCGACGGCATCGGTAAAACCAGAGCCAAAAGTAGATCAGAAGAAACCGGTAGAGTCTGATACGAAGCCAGAGCAGGCGGCATCGGTAAAACCGGAGCCAAAAGTTGAGCAGAAAAAGCCGGTAGAATCTGATGCGAAGCCAGAGCAGGCGGCATTAGTAAAACCGGAGCCAAAAGTAGAGCAGAAGAAACCGGTAGAGTCGGATGCGAAGCCAGAGCCGACGGCATCAGTAAAACCGGAGCCAAAAGTAGAGCAGAAAAAGCCGGTAGAGTCGGATACGAAGCCAGAGCCGACGGCCTCGGTAAAACCAGAGCCAAAAGTAGAGCAGAAAAAACCGGCAGGATCTGATACGAAGCCAGAGCCGACGGCATCAATAAAACCAGAGCCAAAAGTAGAGCAGAAGAAACCGGCAGGATCTGATACGAAGCCAGAGCCGACGGTATCAATAAAGCCGGAGCCAAAAGTAGAGCAGAAGAAACCGGCAGGATCTGATACGAAGCCAGAGCCAAAAGTAGAGCAGAAGAAACCGGTAGAGTCTGATACGAAACCAGAGCCGACGAAACCAGTAGCGTCAACGCCAACGGCACCGACGAAACCGGTAGAGCCGACGAAACCAGTAGCGTCAACGCCAACGACACCGACGAAACCGGTAGAGCCGACGAAACCAGTAGAGTCAACGCCAACGGCACCGACGAATTCGGTAGAGCCGACAAAACCAGTAGCGTCAACGTCAACGGCACCGACGAAACCGGTAGAGCCGACGAAACCAGTAGCGTCAACGCCAACGGCACCGACGAAACCGGTAGAGCCGACGAAACCAGTAGCGTCAACGTCAACGGCACCGACGAATTCGGTAGAGCCGACAAAACCAGTAGCGTCAACGCCAACGGCACCGACGAATTCGGTAGAGCCGACAAAACCAGTAGCGTCAACGCCAACGGCACCGACAAAACCGGTAGATCCGATGAAACCAGTAGCATCAACGCCAACGGCACCGACGAAACCGGTAGAACCGGATTCCAAAATCAGCAGTAAATGTAGTTTAAAAAATGCAATAAGTGATGATTTAACGTTTATTCAACAATGTTTACAGACTAAACCCGATATAGATGCAATTATTGAGATAATTACTGAAGCTAAAAATGCAGGAAAATGTAATATCGCGCAGCGCTTATATGCAAATAAGGCGCAAAAAAATACTAAAATTGCTCTGCTGTATGCAAAAGAGTATGACGAAAAATTTTATAAAGCGAATAAATGCTTCAAAGCCGATAAAGAAGCAGCCATTTATTGGTATGAAACATCTTTAATTAATGATCCAAATAGCGAGTTTGTTAAAGATCGTTTATCTCAATTGCAGAAATAGTAAGGAGCAAAAATGAATAAAATAGATATTTCCAAACTCTTTTTTACAATAGGTTTAACGTGTTTTCCTCTATTGGGATTTGCAGCAGAGCCACTTAAACAGGCTGGTAAAACAACCTTGTATCAGCGTGTGTTAAGTACGCCAAGCTGCCAATTAAAGAGTAATTCCACCGATTCTAAAGGTAAATCTGTTCCGGCTTTTTCGCGTTACTATGTTTATGAGCGTAAATATGAAAATAATCAGAAATGGCTAAAAGTAGGTCCGGATTCATTCGGTAAAACAATCGGTTGGATTAATGATTCATGTGCTATCGATTGGAATATGCAAATGACTTTAGTATTTACTAATCCGGTTGATCGTGAACCTTTATTATTTTTTAAAGATAAAGCAGATCTAACTAAAATTGTCGATGCTGAAAATCCCGAAACGCTATTAAAACCTATTCGTGATGCACTCAAAAGTAATAAATCAGTATCACAAGTGCTTGCACAAGAGCCTAAAGAGTATGTCGATTTCAAAAGTAACTTCTATTTATTACCGATTTTACAAGGTGAGGAAGTGATGAATGGGCAAGGGTTTTATGAACGAGTATTAGAAGTTGCTTCACTGAGCAAACAAGATGAGCTAGTTAAAAAAGGATCATCAAATTCTCAATCTAATGATAAAGCTAGCAATCAAACCCCTTTTAATGCGGCAATTGTATTTGTGATAGATTCAACGATTTCAATGGATCCCTATATTTCTCGCACTAGAGAAGCGGTTAAGCGAGTTTATAAGAAAATTGAAAAAGAACATTTACAAGATCAAGTTAAATTCGGTCTGGTTTCTTTTAGATCGAGTTTAAAAACTTCCAAAAAACTTGAATTTGTTTCTAAAATTTTTGTCGATCCTAATCAAGTTAAGAGTAAAGATAGCTTTCTAAAAGCAAGCGCCTCACTTAAACAAGCTAAAGTTTCAACGGCTTATTTTGCCGAAGATGCCTTTGCAGGTATAAATCAAGCTTTAAATGAGATTAATTGGGATAACTTTAGCGCCCGTTATATAATTTTAATTACTGATGCTAGCGCTATTCCAGGCGACGATAAACTATCAAGTACGAAAATGGATGCCGCTCAATTGCGACTTGAAGCGCAACATAAAGGTGTTGCTATCTATGCTTTACATCTCAAAACAGCAAATGGTATAAAAGATCATCCTATTGCTAAAGCGCAATACTCTGATTTAACTTTTAACGATTTCATCCATAAATCACTCTATTATCCGGTTAATGCTGGTAATGTACAACAATTTGGTCAGAAGGTTGATTTATTAGCCGAAGCATTATCCACACAAGTGAAACTTGCTTATAAAGGTGAGGTTTCCGTTGGAAGCGCATTGAATTCAAAAGATGAAAATGCTGATATGATCAAAGATGCTTTATTATTAAGTAAAGCCATGCAGCTTGCATATCTTGGGGATACTAAAGGCGCTAAAGCCCCAACAGTTTTCAAGGCTTGGATTGCTGATAAAGACTTTGTTAAACCAACCATTCCGACAGCAGAGCCACGCATTTTGTTAACCAAATCGCAACTAAGTGATTTAAGTGATGTTGTTAGCAAGATTGCTAATGCCGCCAATGATGGTTTGATTTCTGCCGATGATATGTTTTCCCAACTTCGTTCTGTTGCAGCGGCTATGGGGCAAGATCCAAGTAAGTTAAAATCTGATTCTGTGACTAAAATTGCTGATTTAGGTTTATTAGGTGAATATTTGGATAATATTCCTTATAAAAGTGACGTAACAGGACTTGATCAAGATGCTTGGAAAAGTATGAGTGGGCTTGAACAAGAAAAATTTATCCGGAATTTAAACAGTAAGATTCGTTATTATCAAAAATGTAATGCCGATGTCGATCGCTGGATCTCATTATCCGAAGGAAGTGATCCGCGTGAAAATGTTTATCCTATTCCATTAGAAATGTTACCGTAAAAATGTTAGTCATTAATCAATTGTCCATTTCAAGAACAACCGGCAAATCCTTTTTTAGTGTTTGCCTGCCACAACTGAGAGTAAACGCGGGTCAAGTTGTGGTTATTCAGGGTGATAGTGGTGCTGGAAAAAGCACCTTACTTGAAATGGTGGGTATGATTCTAAAACCTGCCGAAGTGGGTTGCTACAACCTGCTGGTAGGGGATAATGATATTGATATTGCTAAATTAATTAAGCATGATAAATGGGAGCAATTAGCCGATATACGAGCTCACTATTTAGGTTTTATGTTGCAAACAGGTGGATTGCTGCCATTTTTGACTGTTCGTGACAATATATTAATGTCCTTTAAGTTATTACAAAAAAACGTTGATAACCAACGCTTTGATTACTTAGTGCAGAAGCTTAATATTGCACATTTAATCAATAAGTATCCTAATCAGCTCTCTATTGGTGAAAGACAACGTGCTTCTTTTATTCGTTCTATTATTCATAAACCGGCGTTATTACTGGCAGATGAACCAACGTCAGCGTTAGATCCTTATAATGCTAATTTGCTTTTTGAATTAATTATTGAACAGGCTTTGCAAGATAATATTGCAGCAATGATTGTTACGCATGATTGGAAACGAATAGCAAATAAAGGGCTTTATACTTTATCAGCTAAGTTAACTTCCCCGCAATCATCCGTTTTTCTGCCATTACAGGATAGGGCGTAAAAATGATTAAAACGTTTTCAAAATGGCTTTTTATCGCTCGTTTATCCTTGGCAGACTTATGGTACGACAAAAAAGTTTCATTTTGTATTATTGCGTCGGTAATATCGGTCATCACACCGTTACTATTACTATTTAGTTTAAAATATGGCATTGTTTCACAACTTAGACAACAATTACTTAATGATCCGCAAAATTTAGAAGTAAAAATTGTGGGTAATTTACAACTCGATGATGAAATGTTTAAATGGATAGAGCAACAACCAGAGACCGCTTTTGTGATTCCATTGACACGTTCATTAAATACACAAGCAGACTTAATGAAAGATGCCAGTCATTTTGTTAATAATGCAGAAGTTATTCCCACTGCGAAGGGCGATCCAATAACCGAAAATTTACCGTTACTCAATCACAAAAATCAAATTTTATTGAGTTCATTATCTGCCGAAAAAATGCAGGTAGACGTTGGGAATCGTGTGAAAATGGTAATTACCCGACAGCTAGACGGGAAGCTGGAGAAAGGCATTGCAGAATTAGAGGTTATTGGTATTATTCCCGAAATTAATTACAGCCGAGCAGCCGCATTTGTTACATTAGATTTACTAATAGAAATGGAAAATTATTATGATGGTTATGTAAGTAATGTTTTTATAACATCTAAAGGAAATATTAACCCTCCCTCTCATACTTCCTTTGCTCGTGCCCGAATATATGCTAAAGCACTTGAGAATGTTGCACCATTAGCATTTAAATTACGAGAAAAGAATATTGATACTCGCACTCAAGCTAAAGCAATTGAAAATATGCAAGCAATTGATCGCGTACTTAATTTTATTTTTAGTGTGATTGCAATGACAGCCGTATTTGGATGTGTTTTATCATTTACCGGTTCGTTTTTATCCAATATTGAACGGAAGCGTAAAGATATTGCTTTTATGCGATTACTTGGTTTTCGCTCCCGAGATATTATGCTTTATCTACTCAATCAAGCTATGATGCTTAGTTGTTTAGCTTTTATTCTGTCCTGCATACTTTTTATGGCAGGAAATTATGCGTTCAATTTAGTTTTAGGTGAAAATTTGGTTTCACAATCTGTTGTGAGTCAATTACAATTTTACCATTTTATTTTTGCATTTTTATTGACTTTACTCATTTCAAGTACCGTTGTGGTTATAGGAGGGCGTCGTGCTGTTAAAATTCAACCAGCAGAAAGCTTACGTGAAGCCTAACAGTCTCAGATTAGCTAGTTGGGGTTTGGCTGCAATTAGCTTATTTCCATCCTTCGGTTACGCTCAAGCTTGGGATGAAAAATTCTATAATCCTAAACCAGCAAAAGATGATGTTATTTTACCAATGCCTTGTGACGGTAGTTTGGTAATGAAAAAGGTATTTACACCAACAAACAAGCCGTTAGATGATGTCAAAATTATTTTGGGCAGTAATCAAAAAGAGCTTGGTTTTGCTGAGTATGCAACACCAAACTATATTGCGGGCAGTTTTTCAGATTCTGGTAAAGAGCGTTATTATTTAATAGGTAAGTATGAGATTACCGCATTACAATATCAATCGGTAATGAATGATACCTGCCCAAAACCTAAGATCAATCTTTCTTTTCCTATTACAGATATTAGCTGGTTTGATGCAGTCGCTTTTACCGATAAATATAATCGCTGGTTGATTGAAAACGCTGCTAAGTTGAATGAAAAGGGTTTACCTAACGGCTATGTCCGTTTACCTAGTAACACCGAGTGGGAATATGCAGCACGGGGAGGAGCGAAAGTGACGGAATCAGAATTTCGTGAATCACGATTCCCGATGACCAGTAATGTTGAAAGTTATGCCTGGTTTTCCGGATCTAAGTCAGCCAATGGGAAATTACAGCTTATAGGTCGGCTTGAGCCTAACCCTTTAGATCTTTATGATATCTTAGGTAATGTACACGAAATGATGTTTGATTCATTTAAAATGAATAAATTGGATCGTTATCATGGTCAGCAAGGTGGCATTATTGTTCGTGGTGGTAGCTATTTGACACCGGAATCATCAATTACCAGTTATTTTCGTATTGAGAAACCTTTTTATGATGATAAAACTGCCTATAAAAGTAAGGATGTTGGGATCCGTTTAGTCTATACCACAAATGTGATGAGTTCGAATGAAAAAATCAAAGAGCTTGAAAAAGAATGGAACGAGCTAGGTAACGAAACAAATAATAACCAAAATGGCAATGTAGTTAATGAGCTTGAAAAAATCACTAAACAAGTTGAGGATGAGAAAACTAAACAAGAATTAAATCAACTCAATATACTTTTAAGGAGTGCTAATCAAGCCCGTGATGAGCAACGTGATCGCTCTATTCAATCTGCTTTGCAACTCGGAGCCTTTTTATGTGCCAATGTATCTGATTTACATAGTAAGTACGAATATAATAATAATCTCTATGAAACAATGGTCAATGAAGTTTGTGATGCAAACGAGACTAATACTTTGAATGACGATAATATGTGTTCAAAAGTGAAGTTGGAAAATTTAAAACAGGTTGTTGATGAGTCCAAAAGTGCTCGGGATTTTATCTTGAAATACTATTCCGACACCATTGTTAACACAGCCTCGAACTACGAGAAAAAAACAATCAACGATCAATCCAAATCGACTCAATTTATTCTTGAGAATAGTGGAAAAGCAAATATGAGCGACTACTTGGCGCTCTATTTCAAACACATCAACGAATATATTGAATCAGGAAAAGTTGAGCGAACAGCTTGGCTACAAACTTGTAATGAAATAAAAGGAAACAAACGATGAATAAAATTTTAGTAGTCCTTAGTTTATGTGTATCTCTTGTTTTAGCTGGATGTCAAGGTGTTGGTGGTGTAAATACTCGAAATGTTGATCCCGCATTGACTAAAAGCCATACAGCTAAATTTTTTAGTAAATCTGCATGGCAAGCTTGTGCAGTCGGTGCAGGTATAGGTGGTGTTGGTTGTTTGTTACTAGGTGGTAGAGCTGGTACTTGTGTCGCTTCTGCGGCTGTAAGTTGTGGTTTAGCGATGGGCGTAAATTATTATCTTGACTCTAAACGCGCAGACTATGCTAATACTGAAGCGCGTCTTGATATCTATATTCAAGATATTCAGAAAGATACTTACGAGGTGCAAGCTGTGACACAAGTAGCTAAAGCAGTGTTAGACAAGAATTTGATGACACTTAACGCATTAAGAAATCAAATTAAAAACGATACGGTAAATAAAAAACAGGCTGAAAATGATTTGACCCAAATTGATGCCAATATTACTTATCTAAACGATAAGTTACAACGTATGAAAAAAATCGAAAGAGATTGGGTGACAGTATCTTCTGAAGAAAAACAAGCTGGTGTCAATGTCTCTCAACTAGATAAACAAATCAATCAATTAAATAAACAAATTGCAGTACTTGAAAATCAAATAAATATTGTGTCTAAACAGCGCTCAGCAGTTAAGGTAAGTTAATTATGAAAAAAAGATATCTGTTATTACTTTGTCCGTTTATATTTTTAACTGGTTGTTCAACTACAGTTGAACAATGTGATCCAACTAATGAAGACATTAGTTTTTTCCATAAAATGGGTTGTCATAATTCGGGCAATTATCAAGCTCGAGTTGATCGAAAAGTGCAAATTCTAGAGAATGAAAAAAGAGCTAATCGACAGTTTAGACAGATTTATGCCATTATTGAGAAACAGAAAAATGATACTTCATTAACGATAAAACAAAGACGGTCACTACAGCAAAAACTGGAAACTGAGGTATCTCAGTTAACTGATGAAGTGAAACAAAAGGCAAAAGGTCGTGATGATTTGCAAGCTCAAGTTAACGATATTGAACAGCAACTCATTAAAAAAGTGAATAGTTCATATGGCTCAGAACTTGAAAAGCAAATTGAGTTGGAAAAATTACATAAAAAACTTCAACAATTACAAAAAGCATTAAATATATAATGATTTAGTTTGATAAATTAGTGAAGTAAAAACGGGAAGTTAACTATGATCAATGAGTGAATAATAAGAAATAAAGATCATCATAATGGGAAACAAAGTGTTTTTATTCGATTAATATTTTCTTGTTACTATTATTCAAACCATATTTAACTGAATGAGCTTTTCCTATCTTAAACATGGCAATATATTGGTTATTATCAATATATTGCCATGGTATTATCCTAAAAGCGCCAAAATCAGCCTTGCCACGTTGTAAACTAGTAGGCATGTTTGCCAGTAGAAACTTTCAATATATAAGAAAATTATAGGTATCTAGGATTATTGTCGAATTTTGGGCAATAAAATTATCTGAGATTTTAATAATAAAAAAACCAGACATTAAGTCTGGTTTTTTGTTGTTAAATGCTGTATTGAAATGCTTTTAGAAGTCTAAATTAGCCGCTTTTAATGCATTTTCTTCAATAAACATTCGACGAGGTTCAACTTCATCACCCATTAAGGTGGTAAACAACTGATCCGCTTCTATCGCATCTTTTATGGTGACTTGCAACATGCGACGGCTGGTCGGATCCATTGTCGTTTCCCATAATTGTTCCGGATTCATTTCACCCAGACCTTTATAACGTTGGATAGTTAATCCTCGACGCGATTCTTTGATTAGCCAATCTACAGCTTCTTCAAAAGAGCTAACAGGTTGTTTGCGTTCGCCTCTTTGAATAAATGCACTATCTTCAAGTAAATCTTTTAGTTGCTTACCTAAATGGCAGATATTACGATATTCATTACTATGAATGAAGACTTGATCGAGCGCATAGTTAGTATCAACACCGTGTGTTCTGACTTTAATGATTGGCACATATAGTTGTGTTTTATCATTGTACTGCACTGAGTACGAATAACTACTACCGTGTTGCTCTTTATTTGTTAACTTTTCAACAATGGTTGTTACCCAATGTTCAGCTTTTTGCTGATCCTGCAAAATGTTTTCGTCTAATACATCTTGATACACCAATTCAGCAAGTAATGCTTTAGGATAACGACGTTCCATTTTGGTGATTAATTTTTCAACTTTTTGATATTCAGCAATCAGTCTTTCTAATGCTTCTCCTGCCAATGCCGGCGCATGATCATTAACATGCAATGATGCATCTTCAAGCGCCAAAGCAATTTGGAATTGCGTCATGGCATCATCATCTTTAATATATTGTTCTTGCTTACCTTTTTTCACTTTATATAGTGGTGGTTGAGCAATATATACATACCCACGTTCGATAATTTCTGGCATTTGACGATAGAAGAATGTTAACAGTAGTGTTCGGATATGTGATCCGTCAACGTCGGCATCAGTCATGATGATGATACTGTGATAACGCATTTTATCCGGATTATATTCATCACGACCAATTCCACAGCCTAATGCCGTGATTAAGGTTGCCACTTCCTGAGAAGAGAGCATCTTATCAAAACGGGCTTTTTCTACATTTAGGATTTTTCCTTTTAACGGTAAAATCGCTTGGTTTTTGCGGTTACGCCCCTGTTTTGCCGAGCCGCCCGCAGAGTCCCCTTCCACCAGATACAGTTCAGATAAGGCAGGGTCTTTTTCTTGGCAATCAGCAAGTTTACCCGGTAAACCACCTAAATCTAATGCACCTTTACGGCGTGTCATTTCACGTGCTTTTCGTGCCGCTTCACGGGCTCTTGCTGCATCGATGATCTTACCAACAACAATTTTAGCATCAGTTGGGTTTTCCAGCAGATACTCAGACAGTTTTTCACCCATAACAGATTCAACCGCTGATTTAACTTCAGATGAAACGAGTTTATCTTTGGTTTGTGATGAAAACTTAGGATCAGGTACTTTTACCGATACTACCGCAATCAAACCTTCACGAGCATCGTCACCGGTTGCACTGATTTTAGCTTTTTTACTATATCCTTCACTTTCCATATAGTTATTTAAGGTACGTGTCATTGCACCACGAAAACCAGCTAAATGCGTACCGCCATCTCGTTGTGGAATATTATTGGTAAAGCAGTAGATATTTTCTTGATAACCATCATTCCACTGCAAGGCAATTTCAACGCCAATCCCGTCTTTTTCAGTACTAAAATAGAAAATTTTGGGATGAATCGGGTTTTTATTCTTATTCAAGTATTCAACAAAAGCTTGAATACCACCTTCATAGTGGTAATGTTCGCTTTTACCTGTGCGTTCATCAATCAGTTTAATTGAAACACCGGAATTTAAGAATGAAAGTTCACGCAGCCGTTTCGCTAAATGCTCATAGACAAATTCAATATTGGTAAATGTCTGTGGACTTGGCCAGAAACGAACGTATGTACCCGATTCAGTTGTCTCACCTATGACTTTAAGGGGTTCTTGCGGAACACCTAAATGATAGGTTTGTTTATGAATTTTTCCTTCACGGTAAATCACGAGTTCTAATTTATCTGATAGTGCATTTACCACTGAAACACCAACGCCATGCAAGCCACCAGATACTTTATAGGAATTATCATCAAATTTACCGCCTGCATGTAACACGGTCATAATCACTTCGGCAGCAGAAATTCCTTCTTCTTCATGTATTCCGGTAGGAATACCACGCCCATCATCACGTACCGACACAGAGTTATCGGGATGAATGATTACTTCGATATGGTTACAATATCCTGCTAATGCTTCGTCAATGGCGTTATCAACTACTTCAAAAACCATATGATGAAGGCCTGTTCCATCATCGGTGTCTCCAATATACATACCAGGACGTTTTCGGACTGCATCAAGTCCTTTAAGCACTTTAATGCTAGATGAATCATAAGAGTTAGACATGGATTTCTCGACCTATTTAATTTCTTTTATCATTTCGTATATTTATGAAATTATACCAGATTTTATGTGAAAAATCTTATCATTTTCATCAATCATGTGGCTAATTTGCTCTTCACTGACAGCCGTGATAAAAACTTGTGAATGGGCTGATTTTAAACGTTTTGCCAATAAGTTACGTTTATTTTTATCCAGTTCGGAAGCAAAGTCATCAATCAGGTAAATACATGATTGGTTTGTTTGTTTAGTGTAATACTCACCTTGTGACAAACGTAAGGCACACATTAACAATTTTAATTGGCCTCGTGATAGAAGATCTTCAACCGGTATATTATCAACACGTAATTTGATATCGGCTTTATGTGGACCTAGCGATGTATAATTAAGCAATTTATCTCGTTCAAATTGTCTTTGTAATATCTCTGCATAATCTACACCATACTCCCAACCTTGATAGTATGAACAGTTAAGTTCATACTCAGGTAGAAAGTCTTTCGTTGTTTTTATAATTTCAGGAAAAATATTTTCAGCATAGTCAGCTCGAATTTCACTTATTTTTTCAGCGATGGGGACTAATTGTTTATCCCAAGGTAACAGTTGATTATAGTTTTGGGATTGTTTTAATAATGCATTACGTTGTTTAAACAGACGTTTCAAATTATTCCAAAGCTGGACAAACTCCGGATAATGATGAAAACACCCCCAATCAAGAAATGAACGTCGATATTTAGGGCCGCCTGTTAACAAATCAAAACCTTCCGGCGTAATGAGCTGAATGGGTAATAATTTTGCTAAATCAGTTAACCGAAAGCCTTCATCGCCATCAATTTTTATCTTGTTTTCATTGTTACGAGCTTTTGCCAATCCTATTGTACGACATTGCTGATTTAATGATTCTAATTGGCTATATAACACCAGCTCTGGTTGTTCGTGTTGTATAATTCGATTTGATTGTATATGCCTAAATGCACGTCCATGACCTAACATGTAAATCGCTTCAAGTAGGCTAGTTTTACCACTACCATTATCACCAACCACATAGTTAAAATGGCGAGATAAAGATAATTGAGCGTGGCTAATGTTACGGAAATGGTGAATATTAATTTGTGCAAGAGTCATAGGGTTAAAATACAATCTCCGGCCGAAGCCGGAAGTTGAATAGGCGTATGTTATAAGCGCATTGGCATCACAACATAAGTTGCAGATTGATTATTAATATCTTCAATTTGCACGCTTGATGTTGCATCGGTGAATAGCAGTTGTACGCTATCACATTTCAAAGTATTTAATATATCTAATAAATAGGTCACATTGAAGCCAATTTCAAGCTCTGAGGACTCATATTTTACATCAATGACTTCTTCAGCTTCCTCTTGCTCCGGATTATTAGCAGTAATTTTTATTTGATTATTGTGTACATATAATCGGATCCCACGGAATTTCTCGTTGGATAAAATTGCTACACGAGACAATGCATTTCTCAGCTCATCACAGGATACTTCTAGTGGCTTATCAGGGTTACGTGGCAATACACGTTTATAATCAGGAAATCTACCGTCAATCAGCTTAGAGGTAAAAGTAAAATCACCAAGATTGACACGCAGATTATTGTTACCAATTTGCATATTAATCGGATCGTCGCTATCACTTACCAATTTCGCCAGTTCAATAACCCCTTTTCGAGGTAATATCACCGAGCAAGTTTCAGTAATATTTTGCCCAACAGGTTGTGCACAAACTGCTAATCGGTGACCATCGGTGGCAACAGATTTTAATAACCCGTCTTCAATTTCAAATAGCATTCCATTTAAATAATATCGCACATCTTGATTTGCCATTGAAAATTGAACAGCATCGATAAGACGTTTTATCGTTTTTTGTGGAACAGAAATATCAACATCACTTTGCCAATTTTCTAAATTTGGAAAATCACTCGCCGGCAAAGTTGCTAAAGAAAATTTACTCCGACCAGACTGGATTATTAATCGATTATCATCAACGCTGATCGAAATCTGAGCATCATTGGGAAGATTACGACAGATATCGAGAAACTTTCTTGCTGGCACTGTTGTTGCACCCGGTTCACATGCTTGTGTTAACGGTAAATGCGCTATCATCTCTATTTCAAGGTCAGTACCTGTCATTGATAATGTATTGTCACTGACTTGTAGTAATAAATTGCCCAAAATGGGTAATGTTGGTCGACTGCTTAGTGGTGCACTAACAAGTTGCAATGGCTTAATCAGTTTTTCTCGTTCTATAATAAATTTCATAGTGTTTATTCTTGTTAAGTTGATAATGTTCGAATTAAATTGGAGTAATCCTCTTTAATATCATTGCTTTCTTCTTTTAAATCGGCAATTTTACGGCATGCATGTAGTACCGTGGTATGATCTCTTCCACCAAATCCATCTCCAATTTCAGGGAGGCTTTTATTGGTTAATTCTTTAGCAAGAGCCATTGCCACTTGTCTAGGTCTGGCAACTGAGCGAGAACGGCGTTTAGATAATAAATCTGAAACTTTGATTTTATAATACTCAGCCACCGTTTTTTGAATATTTTCAATAGTAATCAATTTTTCTTGCAAGGCAAGTAAATCTTTTAAAGCATCTTTTACAAAATCAATGGTAATTGATTTACCAGTAAAATTTGCATTCGCAATGACCCGGTTAAGCGCGCCTTCTAATTCACGCACGTTAGAACGTAATCGTTTAGCTATAAAAAAAGCCACTTCTTCAGGTAATTTTATTTTATTCTCTTCTGCTTTTTTCATTAAAATAGCAACGCGAGTTTCAAGTTCTGGCGGTTCAATGGCAATAGTTAATCCCCAGCCAAAGCGTGATTTTAAACGATCTTCAACGCCATTAATTTCTTTCGGGTAACGGTCAGATGTTAAAATAATTTGTTGATTACCTTCTAATAATGAATTAAAGGTATGAAAAAATTCTTCCTGAGAACGTTCTTTATTAGCAAAGAATTGAATATCATCAATGAGTAAAGCATCAACTGAACGGTAATAATTTTTAAACTCTTCAATAGCATTATTTTGCAATGCTTTTACCATATCTTGAACGAAACGTTCTGAATGCATGTAAACAACTTTGGCATTCATTTTTTCATCCATGATTTGATTACCAACTGCATGCAATAAATGGGTTTTTCCTAAACCGGTTGAACCATATAAAAATAGCGGGTTATAAGCTTTCCCCGGATTTTCAGCAACCTGTTTGGCTGCCGCAACGGCAAGTTGGTTTGATTTACCTTCTACAAAGCTACTAAAAGTATGCTTATGGTTAATACCGGAATGATAAGTGTGATTGTTCGTTTCTTTCGTTGTTTTCCATGCCGGAACAATATCGGTTTTAGGTTTGCTTTGTTGAGATTTTTTCTCTAAAGATAAAGTCGATCCAACTTCAAGATATAATTTTAGTGAATCATTATCAAAAAGTTTATTTAATAGTTGAGAAATAGCAGATAGGTATTTATTTTTTACCCAATCTAATACAAATCTATTAGGTGCATAAATATAAAGTTTGTCATCGACCATTTCCGCTTGCAACGGGCGTATCCATAAGTTGAATTCCGTTGTAGGAAGCTCTTCTTGTAATTGAGAAAGACAATCTTGCCAAATAGCGGTAGGCACAGTAACTCCTTTAACTTTATATTACTAACAACGTTGGTAATAATTATAATCTGTTTTGTGGATAAATTATAGATCAAAGGTAAGATATTATTTAGTTGCTAACAACAATAGCGGAACAAAAAACCCGGTGAAAACCGGGTTTTTGAGAAATAAACAAAAATTAATTTGTTGTATTAGTTACTTGAACTTCTTGAACGTTACGTGCTTTAACTTCGATTTCAACACGACGATCTGGTGCTAAACATGCTTTTAATTCAGCGCCACGAAGTGCATTACATTTAGTTCCAGTAACTGGTTGAGATTTACCCATACCACGTGCACTGATGATCTCTGCAGGAACGCCTCTAGCAACTAAATATTTCATTACAGAGTGAGCGCGTTGTTCAGATAATTTTTGGTTGTAATGTTCTGAACCGATACGGTCAGTGTGACCAATTACAACGATAGCACTTTGAGATGGATTAATTTTCACTAAAGTAGCTAATAGATTATCTAATGCTTGACGACCTTCTGCTTTTAAGTCAGCTTTAGCGTAAGCAAATAGAACGTCTTCATTTAATACATAACGATTTACTTCAGTTTTGATTTCAACTGGTGCCGCAACAGCAGGAGAAGCTAAACGGTAAGTAATACCTAAGCTAACAGTACCAGCGTCTGGCGATGCGTCAGTTTTAGTATGAATATGTTGAACATATTGGTACTCTAAACGAGTAGAGAAGTTTTCATCAAGACGATAGTCAAGACCTAACGCATAAACTGGAGATACGTCAGTTTTTGTACCGCCACGACCATAAACATCTTTAACATCGCCGCCATTTTTCCATTTAGCGATAGTTACCATTGCACCTGCACGACCGTAGATATCAAAATCATCAGAGATGAATGATAATGGGTAGCTTAATTTACCAGTTAAAGATACGCCTTGTGCATTGATTTTGCTGTTACCAGCAGCATGGCCATTACCTGTACGGTTGTAAGATCTTTTATATTTAGCAGAACCTAACCAGTCGTAACCTAATTCAAATGCTAAGTATGGGTTAGCTTGGAAACCAAGGAATGCACCACCAGCAACATTGCTGCGGTTAGAAGTTTTGATACCAGTATCATCAAATGCACGAACTTTGTTCGCATCTAATCTGTAAAGTTCTGACCAACCTAATTTAGCACCTGTATAAAAAGTGTTATCTTCATATGCTGCATTAGCTGCAGTAGCAGTTAAACTTGCAACAGCAATTGCTAGAGCTAGAGTTGTTTTTTTCATTTTTTGCCTCAACTTATTATGTTGTAATAGACGTTGTTTAATTTGTTTTTATTTAATTATGATACACATAATCTAATATCGATTATAGCACATATAATATACAAATCCATAACAAAAGATACTAATGTGTTAAAAAGATATTATCTTATCGTTAAATTATTTGATTAATTGTAATATAAAAATCGTTAATTGTATTTGCTAACGTATTAGCCATAATGAAAAAATCAGCTTCGAGTCGTTTATCCATTTCATCAGATCCGATATCTTCATTTTCATCTAAAATAGCTGAGTCAAATTTGATTCGCTTCAAAGTTAAATCACTATTAACGATAAAATTAACGCCTCGTTCATCAATGATTTTGATTTTAGATATCCATTTTCCCGATTCAAAGTGAACAAACATTTCATCACTGGTAATATCTTGATTTTTACAACTGATAATGCCGTTTCCTTCCAGCGGATCTTTTAATTCGGCTTGATCGCCTAATAAAAATGGAGCGAAGTTGAGTTTTTCTTTAACCCAAGTTGTCATTACTTGCTCAAGAGGGGTATCAATAGATAGTGGTGTTAGTGCCAACGCCCCTAATTGTTTACGCAAAATGGCTAGAATATCTTCTGCTTGCTTGAAACTACTACAGTCGATAATGATTCGTTTATTATGCGTATCAATCCAAAGCCAATAATGATTATATTTGCTAAATGCTCTGGGCATTAAGTCAATCATCACTTCATCTTTTAATGTTGCTTTTTCGTTTTTGGTTAATTTTCGACTTAACGCTTGTTCTTGTTTATCAATTTTTTCTAATAATGCTTGTTTGATTACCGGAGCGGGTAGAATCTTAGACTCTTTTTTAATCCGTAGTAGTAAATGCCCCTGCATATCAACAATATAATCTTCATTATTATTATCATTATAAGGAGACACCCAACCAGTTTTAGAGGTATCTAAGTTGCCACATGGCGTGAAAGGTGCGGATTTAAGCGCCTTTTCAATGACAGCTTTATCAAGCAAACTATCACTATTAAGCTGGTAAATAATGGCATTTTTAAACCAAAGCATATTTAACTATTTCCTAAATTTTGGGTGAAATTCATTTTAACATGAAGCGTTTCAAATAAAGGTTTATCAAAAATTAAGTCGTTATCATTTTATTGTTAAAGTTAAATAAAACTAAAATAAAATGATTAAAATTTATAAGATAACCCCATATAAACTGAAGTTAAGATACTATTGTCAACCATTGGGCTATCTGCTGCATCACCGGTTAATTTTTCAATATGGACGCCGCCAAAAGTGGCAATATTATCGGTTAATGTATATTGTGCTACTACTTCCAGATAAGGTGTAAAAGAGCTGTTCGCACTAAAATGATGTAAACCTGATCGGAGCGACTCTTTATTCGACACACCATAGTAATAATTATTATGTTTACTATTAGCCCAACTGACACCAATGGTAGGTGCGATAATTAAATCGCCTTGTATATAAGGTACGGTATAATCAGCATTAAACAAAATGCTATTACTTTCATTAAGCACATCAGCCCCAATACTGGTCGAAAAGCCTCCCCAATCGGTTACGATCGAGTATTCAATTTCAGCCAGTACGGTTGTATGTCGAGTATCAAGTTGTTTGAGTCGATGATTATCTGAATCATGTGGTTTAAATTCATTTGATAAATAGCGGGCACCTAGGGAAATACTTTGGTTATTCTCATTATAAAGATAAAAACCGGCAGATAAATCATCAATAAAAAATAGACCATTATCGTAATCTATATGTGGCACCGGATAAAAACTGGCGCTATAACTTTTATAAGGTGAATTTGACCAACCAACACCGACACCAATTGAAGTGGGATCAGCAAAGGTAAATTGAGTGTAGCCTAGAGTAATGATGGATAATATCGCAATCACACAGCGTTTGTTAGTAAATTTATTGATCCTCATAAACTGACCTATTTATCATCAAATATTATTATGGTTTTGTTAGCTGTGATTTGTCGTCACACAATCTATACATTAAATGTACATTGTAACAATCAATTTTCTTGAATAATAATGCCACATTTTATCGTGTTTGAATATGGATTAGTGAGATAAATTATGAGTAAACCAACTTTAGAAATGATTAATCGTCGTCCTGATGATGCAACACTACTTGCCGACGAAGCAAAATATTGTTCTTTTGGTGATACTGTACACTATGTTGAACCGCCAAAGATTTTTGATGGTTGTGAAGGTAGCTACATGTATGACAAAGAAGGTAAACCTTACCTTGACTTACAAATGTGGTACTCGGCATGTAACTTTGGTTACGCTAATGAGCGTTTAAATAACGTTCTTAAAAAGCAAATTGATACCCTACCACAATGTGCTAGCCAATATTTACACCCAACTAAAATTGAATTAGCTAAAACCATAGCCCAAGGTATGGAACAGCGTTTTGGTTACCAAGGACGAGTCCATTTTAACGTTGGTGGATCACAATGTATTGAAGATTCATTAAAAGTTGTGCGTAATGCAACTGGCGGTAAATCGTTAATGTTTGCTTTCCAAGGTGGTTACCATGGACGTACTTTAGGGGCATCTTCTATTACCTCAAGTTACCGTTATCGTCGTCGTTATGGCCATTTTGGCGATCGTGCAATGTTTGTACCATTCCCTTATCCGTTCCGTCGTCCTAAAGGTATGACGGCAGAAGAATATGGCGAACACTTAGTTGCTGAGTTTGCCCGCCTATTTGAAACAGAGTATCACGGTGTGTGGGATCCGAAAGTAGGACAAGCAGAATACGCAGCATTTTATGCAGAGCCTTTACAAGCAACGGGCGGTTATATTGTTCCACCACGTAACTACTTTAAAGGACTCAAAAAAGTTTTAGATCAATATGGTATCTTATTAGTTGTTGATGAGATCCAAATGGGCTTTTATCGTACAGGTAAACTTTGGTCTATTGAACATTTCGATGTTAAGCCTGATGTTGTGGTGTTTGCTAAAGCATTAACCAATGGTCTAAACCCATTAGGTGGTTTATGGGCTCGTGAAGAGTTGATTAATCCAGAAGTCTTCCCTGTTGGTTCAACGCATTCAACATTTGCCTCAAACCCACTAGGTACGGCAGTTGGTCTTGAAGTGTTAAAAATGACCTCTGAAACTGATTACGAAAAAATGGTTATGGAGAGTGGAGCTTACTTCCTTGAAGGTCTTAAAACACTTGAGAAAAAACATAAAGAAATTGGTGAAGTTGATGGCTTAGGTCTTGCGCTTCGTGCTGAAATTTGTACTGAAGATGGTTTTACAGCTAATAAGGCTTTAGTTGATAAAATGGTTGATATCGGTATGTCAGGCGATCTTGATTGGAAAGGTAACAAAATGGGCTTAGTGCTTGATATTGGTGGTTATTATAAAAACGTCATCACTTTTGCACCGTCTCTACATATTACCCGTCAAGAGATTGATCAAGGTATCGAATTACTTGATCAATTAATTACACGAGCGAAAAAAGAACTTTAATTATTAAATTCTGATCATCCCGTCAACATTCGTTGGCGGGAACACAATTTACACCAATCATTAAAAAATATGAAATATATCAATCAGCTAGAACCTAACGAAATTGTCGAAAATTTTTTATTGCATCCGCCAAAGGATTTTTCGGCATGGATAAATCAAGATGACGTGCCGATGTTTAGTGCTAAGTTTGATTTGTTGACGACTGCTGATGATGATTTTAAACATAAAGTACAAAAATTACCTTTCTACAAAAAATGGCAGCATTGGTTACAACCGAAAACCTGTTTTGTTGGAACAACAGTTTCTGAATATGGATTACTGACTAACAAAGTTACGGCAAAACAGCTGGCAGATGATATAAAAAAAGCTTATACCAAACAATATCCGTTTGTTATTGTTAAAGATCTACCATTAGATTCTCCTTTACTTAGTGAACAAGATAATCAATATTCAACGGCGCTTATTTCTGCTTTAAAAAATTTAGGATTTATTGAAGTTGAAGGGCAGGCTTTGGCTTGGCTTGCTATTGATTTTGATAATATCGATGAGGTTTTCTCGCGTTTTTCTTACAGTCGTCGTAAAAATTTTAGACGTAAATTAAAATCACGGGAAAAACTAGAGATTAATGTTTTAAATAGCGGAGATGACTGTTTTTTTGATCAAGCCATTTTAGATAAATATTATCAACTTTATCTGAATGTCTATGAACAAAGTGAAATTCATTTTGATCAATTAACCAAACCGTTTTTTATTCAATTATTACAAAGTAAATCAGCACAAGCACGTATTTTTACTTATCATCATAATAATGAATTAATTGGATATAATATCTGTTTTGTTGTCAATAATATGCTGGTCGATAAGTATATTGGTATGGTGTATCCACAAGCTAGAGAACTAAATCTCTATTTTGTTAGTTGGTTTGTCAACCTGCAGTACGCTCTTGAACAAGGGTTTAGCCACTATATTGCCGGTTGGACTGATCCTGAAGTGAAAGCATCATTAGGCGCTAATTTTACGCTAACTAAGCATTTAGTTTATATCCGTAACCCATTATTAAGATTCATATTAAGTAAACTGATTGGTCACTTTGAAAGTGACAAGGAGAAAGTAGCATGACATGTCCTGTTATACTTGACTTCGATCAGAGTGTGGGTGAAATAACGCCTGCAACGACTATTGATGTGACAAAATGGCAAGACACTATTCGATTTGGTTGTTCAAAGAAGGCTTTTCGAAAATTTGATGCACAACTTCAACAACTTTTACCGGCACATTATGGAACAGTTTTGCTGGGAAGTGGTGATTATCATCATATTTCACTGTTACTCATTGAGCGTTTAGCTGAGCAATATTCCGCCGACAATCCGATTCAAGTCGTCATTTTTGATAATCATCCGGATAATATGCGTTATTTGTTCGGTATTCATTGTGGTTCATGGGTTAGCTATGTTGCCAGCTTACCCTTTGTTAGCCATGTTCATGTCTTAGGCATCACCTCTAATGATATCGGTCTATCTCATTTTTGGGAAAATAGATGGAAACCACTTTTTCACAAAAAACTGACTTATTGGAGTTTGGATGTCAATGTTAAATGGGCTAAAAAAATTGGTTTAGGTCATGCCTTTCGCCATTTTGATACGCCTGATGATCTGATTGCCGGTTTCTTATCTGAACAGTATCACAGTGCTGAGCCGATCTATCTATCCATTGATAAAGATGCACTAAGTGAGAAAGTCATTCATACCAATTGGGATCAAGGACAACTACAAACCTATCATTTGCTTGATACAATATCATCAATTAAGCAGCGTATTATCGGCAGTGACATTACCGGTGAACTGTCAATTTGGCAACCGGCTAATTGGTTTAAACGTTTGCTTAGTTCGTTAGATAAACAACCCGCCATCTCTCCGGATAAATTAAACGATTGGCAGCAAGAGCAGCATCAGCTTAATTTAACGCTATTAAATGCATTAGCTTAAATAGTAAGGTAACAGCAACAAATAAGTGGCGGCATTGTGATGGTATGCCGCCGACATTATTATCTTTAAGATTTGAATTTAGTGTGAATGGTTATCTTTATTTTGCTTAGCTATCTGACTTTCAGCTAGGGCTAAAAATAAAATTCCCGAAATAATCAGTATGGTGCCAATCAATTTATATAAAGTGATTTGTTCATTAAACAACCAAATCGATGCAATCATTACCGTAACGACTTCAAAATGAGAGGCGGCAAAAGCTGGTCCTACCGGCGCCTTTTTTAATAACGTCATCCAAGTGAAAAACGTTAGTACATACCCGGCAATGGATATATATATCCATGGGTTGGTAAATACTCTTACTAACCATTCAATACTCATTGCCAATGGTTGAGCGTGGATAGCTGTTAATTTAAAGCTACATTGCGCAATAGTGTCAAAAAATAGAAGGACGGTAAAACCAATCAAATAGAATCTAGCCATATTAAGACATCCCAACAAAGATCACACCGGCTGTGATTAGTAACATACCAATGATGCGATAAAACGTGAGTAATTCTTTAAACAGCACTCGACCGACTAACATTATGGTAATAATATTAAACGAGGCAAGCAGTACACCTTGTGATAATGGCACTAAGGTCAAAAATGCTAGCCACAATAAAAATTCTGCAACATACGAGACGATACCGATCCAAATCCAATGATTTTTAGCCAAATCAATCCAATAATACCAACCATCTCGATTGTTTGGCGATATCGCTGCATATTTAAAGGCAACTTGCCCCAAAGTATCAAAACAGATATTGCTGACCCAAAGGAAGATAACTAAAGGTGTCATTATGCTGTTGTTCCTTGCGCAATTTCATTGAAAAATGAAGCACATTCTTTGATAACTTCACGGCGCTGGCTATCGATAGTAATTAAGTGATAACTATCATTGAGTACAACTAATTTTGTGGATCCCGATACCTTTTTTTCAACCAATCTGGCATTAGTATCAATATTGGCAATATCATCATTGCCTGAGTGCATAATCAAACAAGGTGATGTAACTTTAGGCAGTGCTTGACGTACATTTTTAGCTAATAATTGCATTTCTGCTAATGCCGGAAAAGGATTGCCTGCAAGTCCTGCTGATGCCGCATCACCACTTAGCATACTTTCTGAAACTACCGCACGAATTCTTTCATCTTTCAGACCGTAAGGTGGTTTTTCGATAAAAGAGACTTTTTGAAAGAGGCCAAGTTTTTTTAAATAGACCAACAAAAAGAAGAATTTTTTTGCCCAAAAAGGCATACTCCAACCGTCATAATAAAATGTTGGAGCCAACACGCCAACACCTTTAATTTGGTTTGGTCTATCAGCGGCAAGTTTAAGTGCCAGCAGTGCGCCCATGGATAATCCTGCTACAAATAGGTTATCTACGTGTTGAGCCAAATAATCTGCGCCATCTTGCACACTTTTATACCAATCTTGCCATGTTGTTTTACAAAGATCTTCTTCGGTACCACAGTGGCCAGCTAATTGAACGGCATAAACTGTGAATCCTGCTTTATGTAAACCATTAGCTAATATTCGCATCTCATTAGGTGTGCCGGTTAATCCATGAATTAAAAGCACGCCATTTTTATTGCCTGGTAAAAAATAAGATAAATCTTCAATTGTACTCATTATTGTTCCTGTATCATTTTACCATCATAACTGGGATAAGCGCTTGCTGAGACTGTTTTAACGCTTCAGTTACATCAGCAAAACTTTTAATAGCACAGTGCTCAATGTTATTGTTTTCACAATATTGAATAAGTTTGTCTTTGGCAAAAACTAAATCCACATGATGAGACACACAATAGTCAGATGTTCCGTCGCCAACATACAGAATTTGTGGAAAATATTGCTGTTTTTTGACATGATTACATTTGCAATTACCACTTTGTTTGATACAGTCCTTATTTGCATAAGGAAATTCTAAACGCCAGCTTCGCTCATTATCATGCAATAATTTATTGGCAAAAATCGGTAAATTCTCAATACCGTGGCGTTTTAACACAAATTCGATTGCATAATCTAAGCCGTCACTGACAATATGCACCGGAATGTTATTTTTTTCGGTATAATCAACAAAGGATTTAAACGCCGGATCAATTTCAATTTGCGACAAAACTTCGTTAAGCTCTTCTAAACTGGCATCCATTAGTGCGATCTGTTTACTCATACACTCTTGTGAACCAATTTTGCCACTAACCCATAGTTCTTCAAGCTCATCACAGCCATCTTGACCAAAATGGCTTAGCAAAGTATCAGTGACATCTTTAACACTGATTGTGCCATCGAAATCACACAATACAATCGGAGTTCGATGTTGTGCATAAGCTGGAGAAAAAAGATGATTTGCAATTGATGAAAAATTATTCATGTTTAAAATAAAAATAGCCTATTTAAATATATTGGCGCAAATTTTCTCATAGAGTTGCATTAAACTTTGTAGCCTCTTTGTATATATTTTGTAACGAGCAGAAAATTGCCTGTATAATAGAGTCTCTCTAAGTACAAGCTACGGTAATGAGAAAGACTAATGAGTGAACATATATTAATCATCGAAGATGACGAAAAGCTAGCCAATTTAATTCAAGTTTATCTAATTCGACAAGGGTATCTTGTTGATTGGCATAATAGTGGTAAAGGTGCTGAAGAAAAAATCCAGGAAATCAATCCCGACTTGGTCATTTTAGATGTGATGTTACCCGAAAAGTCTGGCTTTGATATCTGCCGAGATATACGAACATGGTTTACCAATTATATTTTGATCATGACAGCTAGCGAAGATAATATCGATGAAATTGTCGGTTTAGAGTTAGGTGCTGATGATTATCTGGCAAAACCGATTGAGCCAAGATTACTGCTGGCCCGTATTCGAGCATTACTGCGTCGCAAACAAATTGAATCTGATAAAGAGAACGCAAAAGATCAAGTTATCACATTAAACAATAAATCCATAATCTTTGATAATCTGATTATTGACGGTGAAAATCGCAAAGTACTACTCGATAATCAAGAGATCGATCTGACTACAGCAGAATTTGATCTACTTTGGTTATTAGCCAGCAATGCCGGCAAAATCTTGTCGCGCGATGATATTTTTTCGCAAGTCAGAGGAATCGATTTTGATGGTAGTGACCGATCGATTGATGCACGTATTTCAAGATTACGTCGCAAACTGCTTGATGATCCGGATAACCCGTCACGAATCAAAACTGTTCGGGGTAAAGGTTATTTATTTATGCGAGAGGGAGATAATCATTGAGACAACTATTAGCTAAACCGCTATTTTTCAATCGTCGTATCGTATTTTATCTTATTATCTTACTTTCATTACAATGTGTCATTGCCTATGGTGCATTATTAGTTTTCGACTCATTGCCTTCATCATTAACTGATATGCCCGATGACCATGTTGTGTTTCGTGAATCACAGCGTGGTACCGTTAACTTGATTCGCAAACAAATTGATGAAAACAAAGATAAACCTCTGCAAGAAGTGGTAAACGAATTACAGCCCTATTTTGGTTATCCAATAAAAGTGTTATCGGCCAAAACGCCATTACCTCATTCGATAAAAAAAGAATTAGAGCAACTCGATTTTGCTTATGATGGCGACAAAGAGGTGGTGTATATGGATCTCAATAATGGCAATATACTCCAATTGGGGCCTATTTTAATGCGTGATATTTTAGAATCAAATACCATGTCATTAAGTGTCTTTCTTATTATTTGGGCGCTGTTTAGCGCAATAGTCTTTTTTATTTTAATCTATTTTGCTTTTAGCGCAGTGTGGAAAGATTTAGTCCATATTAGACAAACCGCTGAGCAACTCGGACAAGGTAACTTAAAGGCTAGAACTCATAATGTTAAAGGCTGGTTGTTTAAACCACTCGCCAATGTTCTCAATAACATGGGAACCCATATCGAACATTTAGTGAGTACCAATCAAACCATTTCTCATGCTATGGCGCATGAGCTAAGAACACCTTTGGCACGAATGCGTTTTGAATTAAGTATGCTTGAAGAAAGTGATAATGAGCAGGAAAAGCGACAGCTTCAAAAAGGGATAAGTGATGATATTAATGAACTTGAAACGCTGATTAATGCCAGCTTAAGTTACTTTAAGATGCATCAAAATAATATCGAATTAAATTATACAACTGTCTCGTTAAAACAGTTAGGCGAAAAGATTTGCCAATCGCTAGAATTATTTAAACCGCAAGGTTTTGAATTAGCCTGTAATTGCCAAGATGCACGGGCTAGCGTTGATATAAACCTTGTTGAAACGATTGTTAAAAATTTATTACTCAATGCGTTTAAGTATGCAGCGCATAAAGCGGTATTAAATATATCTAAACAAGAAAATAGAGTCATTTTTGAAATTGATGACGACGGTGCCGGGATCCCATTTGATGCCCGTGAAAAAATCTTTATGCCATTTGCTAGACTCGATACCAGTCGAACTCGTTCAACGGGGGGATATGGTCTTGGGTTAGCTTATGTAAAATTAATGGCAGAATTTCATGGTGGTAAAGCCTTTGTCGTCACCAGCCCGCTGGGTGGTGCCAGATTTGTTGTTTCTTTAAAATCGGGTGATGAGTAAGCTATCGTTATTGTCATGAGTCTAAAATAGCTCATCAACCAAACCGAGTCAAAATAGTGATTTGCTGACTATTTTGTGGGCTTAATGACAAATAAAAACGCAAAATTAAATAGTGTTTTTTATTATCGCCAGCTATTAACTCAGTTAGGATTGCAGCCATGCGCTTTGTCAAAAAACGTCACTCATATGCGATTGTTATCGCTTAGTAACACTCAATCGTTTTGAGTAAAAATAGTCAGTTACGCACAATTAAAAGTATGATCAACAATATTTAAGAATGATGCATTAGATATTATTCTTGACAAGAAGTTTCAGAAAATGGGGGTGTTTAAGCAAAAAATATTTGAGCGAATTTAAATACCCGGTTTTCCCATTTCAGAAAAACAAAAAATTTGTTATATTCTTTGGTCAAAATGATAAAGATGACAAAACTAAGTTTAAATTCGTCATTAGTAAACAAATAATCAGAGGTTTTTTATGAGCGGTTCACTACCGACAGAGACTGAAACTCGTCCAACTAACTTTATACGTCAAATTATTGATGCCGATCTGGCTGCTGGAAAATATAAAACCACGCATACCCGTTTTCCGCCTGAACCGAATGGTTATTTACATATCGGTCATGCTAAATCAATCTGCTTAAATTTTGGCATAGCCCAAGATTATCAGGGTAAATGTAATTTACGTTTTGATGATACCAACCCGGCTAAAGAAGATATTGAATATGTTGAATCTATCAAAGAAGATGTACGTTGGTTAGGTTTCCAGTGGGACGGTGAAATCTGTTACTCATCTGATTATTTTGATCGACTTTATGAGTATGCCATTGAGCTAATAAATAAGGGGCTTGCTTACGTAGATGAACTTTCAGCCGATGAGATTCGTCAGTATCGCGGTACGCTTACTGAGCCGGGTAAAAATAGCCCATACCGTGATCGAAGTATCGATGAAAATTTAGCGCTATTTATTCAAATGAAAGAAGGCAAATTTGCTGAAGGGAAAGCTTGCCTAAGAGCCAAAATTGATATGGCTTCGCCGTTTATTGTGATGCGTGATCCGGTGCTCTATCGAATTAAATTTGCTGAACATCATCAAACCGGTAATAAATGGTGTATCTACCCAATGTATGATTTTACTCACTGTATTTCTGATGCGATTGAAAATATCACTCACTCACTTTGTACACTTGAGTTTCAAGACAATCGTCGCTTATATGATTGGGTATTAGATAATATTACAATTGAAGCTCGACCTCATCAATATGAGTTCTCACGATTAAATTTAGAGTACGCAATTACTTCAAAACGTAAATTAACTCAATTGGTATCAGAAAAAATAGTTGATGGCTGGAATGATCCACGTATGCCTACGGTATCGGGTCTTCGTCGTCGTGGTTATACACCTGCTTCGATTCGAGAGTTTTGTCGTCGTATAGGGGTCACTAAACAAGAAAATACTGTCGAAATGAGTACATTAGAATTTTGTATACGTGAAGACCTTAACGAAAATGCACCTAGAGCAATGGCAGTCCTTGATCCGGTTAAGGTTGTTATTGAAAACTTCTCCGATACTATTGATGAAGTCCTTAGCTGCCCAAATCACCCTAATCGTCCTGAATTAGGTAATCGAGAAGTGACATTTACTCGTGAAATTTATATTGATCGTGCCGATTTTAGAGAAGAAGCAAACAAAAATTACAAACGCTTAGTGTTAGGTAAGGAAGTGCGTTTACGTAATGCCTATGTCATTCGGGCTGATCGAGTTGAAAAAGATGCGCAAGGCAATATTCAAACTATTTTTTGTAGTTATGATCCCGATACCTTAAACAAAAATCCGCAAGACGGTCGTAAAATTAAAGGGGTTATTCATTGGGTGTCAGCTAAATTTGCTAAACCGGCTGAAATCCGTCTATATGATCGCTTATTTAATACGCCAAATCCGGGAGCTGCGGAAGATTTCTTATCCACTATTAACCCAGCTTCTTTAGAAATCAAACAAGGCTTTGTTGAGCCAAACTTACAAAATGCTAAAGTTGGTCAAGCATATCAATTTGAACGTGAAGGTTACTTTTGTTTAGACAGTAAATATGCAACTGAAGATCATTTAGTCTTTAATCGAACAGTAGGTTTGAGAGATAGCTCTAACGTAGCATAATTTATAATCATTGCCGACCGATGTCGGCAATTTTTCTTTTTCAATTTTTTATTAAACAAATTTAAAAAAATTTTGTTTGAGATAAAAATTGCTGATCGCATAAGACCTTTGCGGTTAATCTTCCATTGACGATATCTATTGGGCAGACACGTTAATAACGCATCTGCCCCCTGTTGATTACTTTATGATTAATTTTATTCTTTATCCTTAGCGTTGTTTTCGGAAGGTAATGGTGCACAATAACCAATAATCAACATAAACAAAGCGAGGCCAATAAAGGCTAATGCATTGGCCAATCTATCGAGTTCGTTGTAATCAACAAATATCGATTTTATGATAACTATCGCTTGAATACTTACCCCGGTATACCAAATACTCCGCTTTGAAAAATGATTGCCAATGATGACTAATATCACTGCACTTAACATCCAAAATAGTGAAATTGATACCTGTATGAGATTATCTTGCCATAAATAAAGAGCTGGCCAAACTGTATCTGTTGCTTGGGCTAAAGCATGCAGTAAAATACTATTTACCCAGAAAAAAATAAGCAAGTTAAGTAGTATCTTTGAAGTATTCAAAGAAATATTATCCGTATCTAATTGTAAAATATGTTCCTTAACTTTTATCCAAATGCTGAGCATTATTATGCCAAAAATGGCACAGGCCTCTAATGGATTAAATATTGGGATAACATAACCGTGAATGATATCTCTACTCAAGATAAGTCCTACGGACAACTGGTATACTATCAAGATAACGACAGGCAGTAGACCGACTGTCCAATAATATTTCAAAAGTGATTGTTTTGCCGTGGTTTGGTACTTAATGAGTAGATAGAAAATTAAAATAATACAACTTTCACAAGTCATGATAATGCACCATTTCAGCGAATAACATTCTACTAATTGATTAATTAAATGCATTATCTCACGATAGAATCCAATTAAAATCATAAAAAATAAACTAAGATGCAATAAAATAAGTAATACATGAATAGTTTGATTTGCTGATTGAACATTATTATTGGTGGTCAATTTTTTAAGACTATCTAAATAATAGTAACAACTAATTAGGGCAATAACCCAAACTAAATTCCAAATATCAAAATTTAAATAGTAGTAGTGATAGAATTTACTAAACAACAATATTGAAGGTATAACAAACCATAAAATAAAGACTGAATACCTGAGCGCTTGCCAATTAAGTATCTTGCCAAGTAAATACCATAACCAAGTTGATACTGTAAAGCCTAACAGATAAGGCATAAGTATTGATGGCATATTATAATTGGTAATTATAGCTGCGCTAATTGCTATCATTGCAATCCATATTGCTATTGTAAAAACTAAATACCCTATTTTAATAAACATAACATAATCGATATTCTTTGCATAATAATGCCATAAACATCCGTTAATTAATAAAGTTAAGCTAGTTATACTCAAGATTGAAATGGTTAAAATATTATTAGACTCTGTCGTTTCAATAGCCCCACATGTATAAATGAAACTTATGAAAATAATAATGATATTTAATGCAGCCATACGATAGCTTTTTTTAGTTAACATTATCCAGCCCACTGCGCTTCCACCGAGTAATATAACCAAAGAAGTTAAAGACATATCGACGACGAATAGTACGATGAGTGAGCAAAAGGTAACACCAATAGCAAGCCATGATAAAAAGAGGTTTTTTTCAGATGTTAACCACAGACGAAATATAAGATAAGCGCCAATAATATAAAAAAGGCCAAAAGCTAATGCTGAGACTAATGGTCCAAACTGCCATTGACAGGTAATGGAATATTGCAAAATAAAACCTAACAATGGTGTACCAAATAGTAAAATAAAATCACCCCAATTTGGATGACGTTGATGCGTCTGCGTTTTTGTCAAAGGTAATAAAGTCGCCAAAATACCGTAAATTAGCATATTAACAATGATATATATCTGCCATTGTGTATAAATTTCAGGACGAAAGTGCTCTTTTAATATGAAAATTTGTGGAATAAAAGAGAAGAAAAAACCAATTAAAATAAGGATTCGCCAGGATTGAATAATATTAATAACCAAAATAAGACTTGATAATATTAGATAATAGCTAAATAACACAATCAAATTATCCAAGCTATTGGATAAAACCATGGGCGCCAGATAGCCACCGATAAACGCAATGAAAGTTAAAGTTTGCGCTTTTTGTAAAACAGCAAATAAAATATTCACTGCACAAATCAGTACTAACAATAGAAAAGCCAGTGTTAATGGTATAAATCCATACAATAGGTAGGCGGCAAAGGTAATAAGGTATAAAATAGCAATGGCACCACCTTGTAAAATAGCGGCATATATTTTACGTTTATGTCTTAATTTCCAACCAATTATTAATAAACCAAAACTGATAACTAACGCACCCAAAATTATTAACTCAGGGGTAATTTGTTGATGTTGAAAAATATAATTAAATAAAGAACTCAATCCTAAAAAAAGTATCGCAATACCCAGTTGAGTAATCTTATTTCCGATGATAAACCAACTAAAGAGCTTATAACTGAAACTAGTTTTAACTACTCGATGAGATTTATTGAGCTTATTTGCCGCTTTATTATTTTGATCACTATTTATAGATGAGGCGTGATGATTAATCTTTGTCTCTGTGGCTATTTGACTGGATTTGTTAGTACTATCTATTTGTGAGGTCATTGATAGTGATTGTTTATCTAAAGTTGCACAATCTAACGGCTTACAATTGTTTCTATCTGCAACGATATTCTCTAGCGTAAGCTGTGATAGCTTTTTTTGTAACTCAGCCACTTGTTCTTGTTGAACAGTAATATACTGTTTCAAAAAAGCAATAATACAAAGTAAAACAATGATGATTATAAAAACGAGTAAAGCAAAAATAAACTCCACTTTATTATTCCTTATATTTTAGAATGGGTACTAATGAATGATCTTTGTTTTAATTATTAGTTAGAAAAGAGGCTAATTTTTTATCTTAATCTACAGTAAATCCTTAATTACTCAATAGAATGATTAAATTTCATACTTACCTAATAATATTAAGTCGCTTAAAGAGCGTAACTAAAAGTATTTTGACTACAAAATATTGCAAAGCAATATATACAATATTGTATTAGATTTATCAGCATCGATTAATAAAACCAGACACTTTTTAGAAAAAATATCTGTTGTTTTAATTATAGCCAGCTCATTGACTTTCTTTTATAATATTGCTCTATTTTTACCTGTTTTGGCTTAAAAAGAGTACTTAGCATGAAAATTTTAGCTGGTTCTTCTGCTTTATCTGCATTTCGTATTAGTAAAATCCTATCCGCATGCCGTGAAAAATCGATTCCTGTTATCAATATTGAGGCGCAATATTTGCATTTTGTTGATTTAGTTGAGGAATTAAATTCAACTCAACAAGCAACGCTCGAAAGATTATTACAATATGGTCCTAAAAGCGCTCAAATTGATATTTTGGATAAATCCAACAAAACGCTATATTTAGTTACCCCAAGAACAGGAACTATTTCACCATGGTCTTCTAAAGCCACCGACATTGCGCATAACTGTGGTTTAACCCAAATCCATCGCATAGAACGTGGCATTGCCTATTATGTTCAAGTTGATTCATCATTAACAGCGGCACAAAAAAGTGATTTTTTGGCACTCATTCATGACCGCATGATGGAAACGGTATTAACTTCTTTGGAACAAGCAGAATTATTATTTAAAGTTAAATCACCAGCACCTGTTACTACCATTGATCTGCTCGCGCAAGGTCGTAAGGCTTTGGAAGTAGCAAATGTTAAACTAGGTTTAGCATTAGCACCTGATGAAATCGACTATTTAGTTGAAAGCTTCCAAAAACTTAATCGCAATCCAACGGATGTAGAGCTTTACATGTTTGCGCAGGCTAACTCAGAACATTGCCGACATAAAATATTCAATGCTGATTGGATTATTGATGGTCAAAAACAGTCTAAATCGTTATTTAAGATGATCAAAAATACATTTGAAAAAACGCCAGACTATGTTTCATCTGCTTATAAAGATAATGCAGCGGTTATGGACGGCTCTCAAGTCGGGCGTTTTTTTGCTGATAGTGAGAATCAAACTTACCAATATCATCAAGAATATGCCGATATTTTGATGAAAGTTGAAACCCATAACCATCCAACAGCAATATCACCTTGGCCGGGAGCGGCAACCGGAAGTGGTGGTGAAATTCGCGATGAAGGCGCAACCGGGCGTGGAGCAAAACCTAAAGCCGGTTTAGTAGGCTTTTCCGTATCTAATTTGCGTATCCCCAACTTTGAGCAGCCGTGGGAACAAGATTTTGGTAAACCAGATCGCATTGTGACGGCGCTTGATATTATGATTGATGGCCCATTAGGTGGGGCGGCATTTAATAATGAGTTTGGTCGACCTGCATTGTTGGGATATTTCCGTACCTATGAAGAACACGTTAACAGTTATAACGGTTATGAACTGCGTGGTTATCACAAGCCGATTATGCTGGCTGGAGGAATGGGAAATATTCGTCGTGAACACATTCAAAAAGGCGAGTTTCCTGCTGGCTCTAAATTGATTGTTTTAGGTGGGCCAGCAATGAATATTGGGTTAGGCGGTGGTGCAGCCTCATCGATGACATCGGGTCAATCTGATGCCGATCTCGATTTTGCCTCCGTTCAACGTGATAATCCGGAAATGGAGCGCCGTTGTCAGGAGGTGATCGACCGTTGTTGGCAGCTAGGCAAAGATAACCCGATATTATTTATTCATGATGTTGGTGCTGGTGGCTTATCCAATGCTATGCCAGAGTTAGTAAGCGACGGTGGTTGTGGCGGTCAATTTGAATTGCGTAAAATTTTGAATGATGAACCCGGTATGACACCACTCGAAATTTGGTGTAATGAGTCGCAAGAACGTTATGTTCTGGCAATACATCCTGATAGTCTAGATTTGTTCGATAAGCTTTGCCAACGTGAACGAGCGCCTTATGCGGTCATTGGTGAAGCCACTTCTAACAAATCAGTTAAGTTACATGATGAATATTTTAATAATAATCCGATCGATTTACCGCTGGATGTATTATTGGGTAAAACACCTAAAATGTTAAGAGACGTCAAAACTTATCAAGCGTCTGGTGATAATTTCTCAACTACTGACATAAATCTCTATGATGCTGTAAAGCGTGTATTACATTTACCCACTGTTGCCGAAAAAACATTTTTAATCACCATTGGTGACCGCTCTGTGACTGGCATGGTTGCTCGAGATCAGATGATTGGTCCTTGGCAAGTTCCGGTAGCGGATTGTGCCGTAACAACCGCCAGTTTAGATAGTTATTATGGTGAAGCTATGTCAATGGGTGAGCGTGCACCGGTTGCATTACTAAACTTTGCCGCATCAGCAAGGTTAGCGGTAGGCGAAGCCATTACCAATATAGCGGCAACTAATATTGGTGATATTAAACGCATCAAGCTTTCAGCAAACTGGATGGCAGCAGCGGGGCATCCCGGTGAAGATGCGGGGCTTTATCAAGCGGTTAAAGCCATTGGGGAAGAGCTGTGTCCGGCTTTAGGATTAGCGATCCCTGTTGGCAAAGATTCCATGTCAATGAAAACAACATGGCAACAAAATGGCGAACAAAGATCAGTGACATCGCCATTATCATTAATTATCTCAGCTTTTGCGCGAGTTGAAGATGTCCGTAAAACAGTGACACCACAGCTCAGCACAAATGTTGATAATACGTTATTGCTAATCGATCTCTCTAAAGGTCATCAGGCGTTAGGTGCCACCGCACTCGCTCAAGTTTATCGAAGTTTAGGACAAAAAACGGCCGATGTGCATGATGCCAAAGAGCTTGCCGCTTTCTATCAAGCAATACAAAGCCTTGTTGCTCAAGATATGCTCTTGGCTTACCATGATCGTTCTGATGGTGGATTAGTTGTGACATTAGCAGAAATGGCTTTTGCAGGCCATTGTGGCATTGATGTTGATATTACTACACTAGGCCATGACTTTATTGCCTCGTTATTTAACGAAGAGTTAGGTGCTGTTATTCAAGTTGCTAATGATCGTTTAGATGATGTCATGGCTTGTTTTAATCGCTTTGGTTTATCGCATGCAGTTCATTTTCTGGGGCAAGCAAAAGTTGGACAACAATTTATTGTACGAAATAAATCAGCGGTCATTTATAGTGAATCACGTTTAACGCTTCGTACATGGTGGGCACAAACGACGTGGCAAATGCAACGTTTACGAGATAATCCGCAATGTGCTGATCAAGAGTATCAAACAAAACAAGATGAAAGCGATCCGGGGCTAAATGTAAAATTAACCTTCGATTTGCAAGATGATATTGCCGCTCCTTATATTGTTAAAGGCATAAAACCAAAAGTTGCCATTTTACGTGAACAAGGGGTTAACTCTCATGTTGAAATGGCAGCAGCGTTTGACAGAGCAGGTTTTGAAGCAATTGATGTCCATATGACGGATCTATTAAAAGGTCGAGTATCGCTAAATCAATTTAAGACGCTAGTTGCCTGTGGCGGATTCTCTTATGGGGATGTTCTAGGTGCAGGTGAAGGCTGGGCTAAATCAATACTGTTTAATGAACAAGTGCGTAATGAATTTGCACAGTTCTTTGAGCGAAATGACACATTATCGTTAGGGGTGTGTAATGGCTGTCAAATGATGTCCAATTTAAAAGATCTTATCCCTGGCGCTCAGTTATGGCCACGTTTTGTGCGAAATGTGTCAGAGCGCTTCGAAGCACGCTTTAGTTTAGTTCAAATCCAACAAAGTCCTTCTTTACTGTTTAGCGATATGGCTGGCTCACATATGCCAATCGCTGTTTCGCATGGTGAAGGGCATGTTGAAGTGAAAGATGAAGCGCACCTAGCTAATTTAGAAGCGTCAAACTTAATTGTTTTACGTTATATCGATAACTTTGGGCAAGTTACTGAGCAGTATCCTGCTAATCCAAATGGCTCACCAAATGGTATCACAGCGGTAACGTCGCAAGATGGGCGTGCAACGATTATGATGCCTCATCCTGAGCGGGTATTTAGAACTGTGACCAATTCTTGGCATCCTGATAATTGGGGGGAAGATAGCCCTTGGATGCGCATATTCCGTAACGCGCGTAAACAACTTGGATAATAAAATCGCCGACACTTTGTCGGCGATACTATATCATTGGTCATAAAACCATTAAATTTTAGGTGGCTGTTTTTGCCTGTCAGTAAGTGGCTTAGCTAAAAGGGTATCCATTTTTCGTAATAACTGATCAGTTGTTTCCCAACTAATACAAGCATCTGTTACTGATACCCCATATTTAAAGTTTTCTTTGGGTTGCTCAGAAGACTGATTCCCTTCATTCAAATTACTTTCAATCATCACACCAATAATTGAGTTATTGCCATGTTCAATTTGCTCAATAATTGAGTTGGCCACAATTGGCTGGTTGCGATAATCTTTATTTGAATTAGCGTGGCTACAATCGATCATTAAGTTTGGTAATAGCCCGGCTTTTTGCATTTGAATTTCACACAGTGCGACATTTTCAGCATCATAATTAGGTGTTTTGCCGCCACGTAAAATGACATGACCATGTGGATTGCCTAATGTTTGTAATACAGTTACTTGACCTTGTTGATTGATGCCCACAAAACGATGCCCCATTGAAGCCGATTTCATGGCATTAATTGCAACATCTAAGCTACCGTCAGTCCCATTTTTAAAACCGACAGGCATTGATAGACCCGATGCCATTTCCCGATGTGTTTGCGATTCCGTTGTTCGTGCTCCAATAGCTGCCCAACTAATCAAATCGCCAATATATTGGGGAGTATTAGGATCTAATGCTTCTGTTGCAATAGGTAAACCAATTTTTGTGATATCAAGAAGTAACTTACGTGCTTTTTTTAGACCATGTTCAATATCAAACGAACTATCCATATGGGGATCGTTTATCATCCCTTTCCAACCAACAGTCGTTCTTGGTTTTTCAAAATATACTCGCATAACGATAAATAGGTTATCTTTAACTTCATCGGCAAGCTTCTTAAGTTTATGAGCATATTCTATTGCTGCCTCAGGATCATGTATCGAGCAAGGACCACAAACAATAAGTAATCGATGATCACGACGTTCTAAAATATCGACAATCGTTTGACGAGAAGATGCAATTTGATTTTCTAATTCAACTGACAGTGGGTAAAGCTTTTTTATTTCTTCTGGTGTTACCAACATATGTTCGTCATGGATTCGGACATTATTCAGTGTATCTTTTAACATTTTTATTTTCCTTGTTAAAATCATTCAAATATTTTATATGTAAAATATTAATTACATAAACGCTCATTATGTAAACACAAAAATACATATCAGTAAACTAAATTTTTGGAATTTTACATAATTTCGAATTTCTTATAGATTAAACTATATAATTAAACTCTTTTTTATAGATGATAACCTGATAAAAAATGACTTAGAGATATTGGGTGTAATGATATATTTACATTTTGATTGGCTAGTTCTTTGTTTAGTGCATTTATTCTAATAGATCGCTTTCACAATTTTATCGCTATAATGTGTTGAAAGATTAATTCTAGGAATCAGTAAAATGAATCAAGATAAGTGTGTACTTAATTTGATGGGCACAAAAATTCAAATCTGGCTACAGCATGACAGCCCACAACAGATATTAAACGAAGCTCAAAAGCGATTAATTGACTATGAGCGCCGATTTAGTGCTAACAATTCGAGTTCAGAACTGATGCAAGTTAATCTTAATGCCGGTATCAAACCGGTAAAATTACAATCAGATCTTTTTACCCTCATCAAAATAGGTAAAACGCATAGTTTGGCTGAAAATAGTTTTTTAAATATTGCTATAGGTCCGCTAATTCAAGCTTGGCGGGTAGGATTTGCAGATGCACGTTATCCTTCAAAAGCAGAGATCGACGAACGATTACAACTCATTGATCCTAATGACATTATCTTAGATGACACAAATCAGTCGGTATTTTTAACAAAACCAGGCATGGCAATTGATCTTGGTGCATTAGCCAAAGGCTATTTTGCTGATATAATTATTGCGTTTTTTAAACAGCAACATGCCAAATCAGCTTATATCGATTTAGGGGGCAATGTATTAACTTTTGGCGATTGTCCTTTTCATGATGATGGATATTGGCAGGTTGGCATTCAAAATCCATTTTTAGCCAGAGGCAATGTCATTGCTGCTTTGAAAATCAAGAATCAGTCGGTGGTAACTTCGGGCATTTATGAACGAACATTTTGTTATAACGGTAAAACTTATCACCATATTTTTGATAGCAAAACCGGTTATCCTGTTCAAACTGATGTAGAAAGTATAACTATTGTGAGCGAGCATGCGCTTGATGGCGAAATTTGGACAACACAACTGTATGGCAATGATGCCAGACAAGTTATTCAGCGGATAAACAAAATGGCAAATATCGAAGGAATGGTTGTGACCGTAAATCGTGAATTTGCGAGCTCAAAAGGGTTGTTGATTTAAATTTAATTAACTGGTTTTATTTAACTTTTAAATTATTGGTCTGTTCTTTTTTATCAAAAGATGATACAAAAAGTTTGATCAGCTCCTTTTCTGCAACACTAAGCGTTTTATTGGCAGAGTATGCAATAAAATAACTCAGTGAAATGAGTTCCAAAGGTAATGGAATTAAGTTGTAAGCAACATCATCCGGTTTATTATTGATGCTGACACTTTCCGGTATAAAAGTCACACCAACCCCTTTTTTGGCAAGCTCAACAATCGTAAAAATATTACTACTTTCCAATATGATGTTTGGTTGGATTTTATATTTTTGAATGAGATATTCAATTTGATGTCGAATGGTGGAACCGTGTGAAGTTAGCAGCAGCTTTTCTTGTAATAAACCTTTCATAAACTCATGATTATAAGCAATGTTTTTGGCATTTTTTTGATACAATTTTGAGCTTTCCGGTATCAGTGCATAGTAACAGTGTTTACCACATTTATGACTGATTAAATTCGGTGAAATCGTTTCAGCGTTTTGCCCGATAAAAAAATCGAGTGTTTGATTTTCGGTTTTTTCTTCACTATTTTTGGGGACATATTCGTGTAATTCGATCTTTATATGGGGAAACTTTTGCATAAAAGTCGGTAAAAACAGCGGTAATAAATAAGTTCCTAAGCTAGGTAAGACACCGATTTGAATAACAGTATAGTTGTTGTCAGTATATTTTTGGATTTTCTTTCTAAATGTTTCTTGTTTATCGACTAATGAAGCAAGATATTCATAGTAGATTTTTCCAGCTTCGGTCAATTGTAACGGTGTTGTCTGCCGGTTGATAATTTCGGTACCCAGATCACTTTCAATTTTTTTGATAGTTTGGGTTAAATATGATTGTGATATATACAGATTTTGGGCGGCTTTAGTATAATTGCCGTGCTTTAGTAAAACATCAATATATTGCAACATAATAAGTGAATTAATTTTAGCCATTCTAGTTATCTCGCTCTATCCCACTTAATTATAACAAATTACTTATAAGTCTATAATTAATCAGCTATTTCACAAATATTTTTTTCTGTTCTACACTAGCTTACATAATCATTTGCACATTAGTCAACATACTTAAAATAACAATAATTGATTCTATCATTTTGTGCCATTTGCGAAAGAATTTGTATTACAAAATATTGATATTAAAAAATTGTGCCGAAAGGTACTAAGTGAGGTTTTAAAGTGAAATTTGTTGGTATAGTTGGGACCAATTCCGATCGTTCCACTAATAGAAAATTGCTCCATTTTATGAAAACGCATTTTGCCGATAAAGCAGAAATTGAAGTGTGCGAAATTAAATCATTACCTGCATTTAATGAGCCAAGTGATAAAACACCACCGGCCGCAGTTCAAGCGTTATCCGATAAAATTGAGGCGGCTGACGGAGTCATAATTGCAACGCCAGAATATGATCACTCAATAACAGCAGCATTAAAAAGTGTTATTGAATGGCTTTCTTATACAACTCGCCCTCTCATTAATAAATGTGTCATGATTGTTGGTGCCTCTCATGGCATGCTTGGTTCTTCAAGAGCCCAAGCGCATTTGCGCCAAATTTTAGATGCGCCGGAATTAAAAGCACGTATTATGCCTAGCTCGGAATTTTTGCTAGGGCAATCGTTACAAGCTTTTGATGAGCAAGGTAATCTTGTTTATGCCGATAAAGTTAAAGAATTGGATGAGTGTTTCGATGAATTTTTATTATTTGTGGAATTAACAAATAAGTTACTGCAAACAGGTAAATTTAATACTGAACAAAATAAAAAATTTAGTTGGAAACAAGCGGCAGAAGAAGGAGCATCATCATGAAATTAATCGGAATTGTAGGCACGAATGCTAAAGAGTCTTATAACCGTATGTTGCTGCAATTTATGCAACGACATTTTGCCAACAAAGCTGAAATTGAACTATTAGAATTGACCGATGTGCCAATGTTTAATGAAACAGATGATCAATCTAATAGCCCTGTTATTCAAAATTTTAATGAGAAGATTATGCAAGCAGACGGCGTGATTATTGCCACGCCAGAGCATAATCACTCTATACCTTCAGCCTTGAAAAGTATTATTGAATGGTTGTCTTTCAATTTACATCCTTTTGACGGTAAGCCCGTTATGATTGTTGGTGCATCTTATGATGTGCAAGGATCATCACGAGCACAACTTCATTTGCGTCAAATTCTTGATGCGCCAGGCGTGAATGCTACGGTGATGCCGGGGTCTGAATTTTTACTCGGGCGCGCTCATCAAGCTTTTGATGAAGAGGGCAATTTGAAATCTGAACGTACCATTGATTTTCTCGATAGCTGTTTTTTACGTTTCTTACGTTTCACACAAGTTGTTAACTTACTTAATGTTCCTGAAGAAATCAGCTATGAGCCGGGAAAATATAGCGTGACAGCACCGGGACATAATGGCGATTTGCCGATGATTGTTACCCTATCGAGCGATCGCATTGAATCGATCGATATTGATACGCAAGGCGAATCAGAAGGTATTGCCGATGTCGTATTTAAACGTATTCCGTCTCAAATTCTGGAAGGTCAAACGCTCAATGTTGATCTTATATCGGGTGCTTCGGTAACCAGTAATGGGGTGATTGATGGGGTTGCCAAAGCAATTAAAATGGCTGGCGCTAATCCTGATGTGTTACGAAAAAGACCGAAAGCCCCAAGTGCAGTTGATAATAGTGATGCGCTATATACCACCGATGTGGTTGTCGTGGGTGCCGGAGGTGCTGGTTTATCAGCAGCAGCCAGTATTTTACAAGAAGGTAAAAAGGTCATTGTGGTTGAAAAATTCCCGGCTGTTGGCGGTAATACCGTTCGAACAGGGGGACCAATGAATGCGGCAAATCCTAAATGGCAAAACACGTTTAATGCTATTGCTGGAGAAAGCCACACGCTATCAGAAATCGTCGCTATTGATGAAACGACGATTGATCCGGAGTATCTGGCAGACTTTAAAGCTTTAAAAGATCAAATTAATGCCTATTTAGCAGAAAATAAAGATAAAACCGGTTACTTGTTTGATTCGCCATTGCTTCACCGAATTCAAACTTATCTGGGTGGTAAACGAACAGACCAGCTCGGTAATGTGATTTATGGTCAATATGACCTCGTTAAAATCTTAACTGATGAAGCGCTAGAATCAGTTAAATGGCTCGAAGATATTGGCGTTGAATTTGATAAACATGATGTGACTATGCCCGTTGGCGCGTTATGGCGTAGAGGTCATAAACCTTTAAAAAGCGAAGGTTATGCGTATGTTTCTGCGTTACAAAAATATGTCGAAGATCATGGTGGCATCATCATTACTGATACAGCCGTTAAAGAGTTAATTGTCGATAATGGACATGTTTGTGGTGTGATTGGTCAAGGTCTGAATAATAAAAAAGTTACCGTGGAAGCTAAGGCGGTTATTCTGGCTTCTGGTGGCTTTGGCGCCAATACCAAAATGCTCAAACAGTACAACACGTATTGGACTGAAATTGATGATGATATCAAGACCTCGAACTCTCCTGCGATTACTGGTGATGGAATTCTATTAGGACAAAGTGTTGGTGCTGATTTAGTTGGTATGGGATTTTCACAAATGATGCCTGTTTCTGACCCTGACACCGGTGCTTTGTTTAGTGGGTTACAAGTGCCGCCACAAAATTTTATTATGGTTAATAAACAAGGTAAGCGTTTTGTTAATGAGTATGGTAGCCGGGATAAGCTAACCCAAGCAGCTATTGATAATGGTGGATTATTTTACTTAATCGCCGATGAGGCCATTAAAAAGACAGCTTATAATACCTCGCAAGAAAAAATTGAAAAACAAATTGCCGCTGGCACACTGTTTTGCGCCGATACTTTAGAGGAATTAGCCGAAAAACTGGGTATGGATGCGCAAGTGTTTAAACAGACAATTACCAATTATAACGCCTATGTCGACGCAAAATATGATCCTGAGTTTGGTAAAGATGTGTTCGATTTAAAAGTCGAAATTGCCCCATTTTATGCCACGCCAAGAAAACCGGCAGTGCACCATACCATGGGCGGACTAAAAATTGATACCCAAACACATGTGCTTGATGAAGCCGGGCATAAAATCTCTGGTTTATATGCTGCCGGAGAAGTCGCAGGTGGAATTCATGCAGGTAATAGACTCGGTGGTAATTCATTAACAGACATATTTACGTTTGGTCGAATTGCCGGAAAAACAGCATTAAAGGATTTAAGTTCAAGAATGGAGTCTAATTATGGTGACGGAAAATAAGTATACTAATCGATGGCTTATACTCATTGCATCAACCTCTATTTTACTTTGTACCGGTGCAATTTATGCTTTCAGCGTGTTTGCAGGTCCTTTAAGTATCGAAAAAGGTTGGAGTATGTCAGAGGTCATGACTGCCTTTGCAATTAATTCGGCAGTCGGTCCGATCCCAATGATTCTCGGTGGCTTTTTGACTGATAAGGGACTGGCAAAATGGTCGAGCGTTTTAGGTGGATTACTCTTTGCGCTTGGCTTTGTATTGACTGGTTTTGTTACCTCGCCTTTCATGCTTTATATTACCTATGGTTTATTAAGCGGTTTTGGGCAAGGACTTGCTTACTCGGGATGTTTAAGTAATACCATTAAATTTTTCCCGGACAAAAGAGGGCTTGCTTCCGGTATTATTACCGCCGGTATGGGCGGTGCAGCAATTATTGCTGCACCTATCGGAAATGCTTTAATTGAACACTATGATGTGCTTAGTGCATTTAAGTTTTTAGGCTTTGCTTATATGGTTGTCATTATCATAGCAAGTTTATTCATTAAAGTTGCGCCCGCCAACTATCAACCTGCGGGTTGGACACCGGCCAATAATCAACAAGCTAAAGCTATTGTGAATAAAAATTGGCAACAGATGCTTAAAACGCCATATTTTTACCTCATATTTTTTATGTTAGGTGCCGGCGCTTTCTCCGGATTAATGATAGCCTCAAATGCATCTGGCATTGGGCAAAAAATGTTCGGATTAACGTCAGCTATTGCGGCATTTTATGTCAGTTTGTATTCATTAAGTAATTGTGCCGGGCGAGTGGTATGGGGAACGGTATCAGACAAACTAGGGCGTAACAAAACGTTAGATATCATTTTTTCAGTTATCATCCTAGCTTTTGTTTCATTCTTATTTATCCCTTCTCAAATTGGCTTTGCCATAGGTATTATTGCACTCGGTTTATGTTTTGGTGGTGTTATGGGCGTTTTTCCACCAATGGTAATGGAAAATTATGGCCCGATTAATCAAGGCGTGAATTATGGTGTTATCTTTATTGGCTACTCATCGGCTGCTTTCTTTGCGCCAAAATTAACAGCAGATATATTGGCCAATAACGGTGGAAATTATACTAACGCCTTTTATGTGGCAATTGGGGTTGCATTTATTGGCTTAGTATTAAATATGATTTATAAATGGGTTAAAAAAAGATAAGGTAATTTTGCTTAGCAAAATATAAAGTAAAAGGAGTACATCAATTGTACTCCTGTTTTTTTTATTGCAGATAAGCTAA